>NZ_JAUDRJ010000003.1:6076441-6426719 GCF_030382115.1 Nostoc sp. GT001 | reverse complement strand
TAATTGAATTTAGAAAAGGCTCAGGCAGGAATGCTTGAGTCTTTTTTATGCAAAATGATCGCTACTAATGATATTTTGCGATCGCTTTAACTTTGATTTTTATGAGACGATCGCACCCTTGAGCAAGTTAATTAACGTGAGTTCGATGAACCTCTCCCTCCCAGCCTCCCTCTCCGAAACGGAAAGGGAGGAGCAACGAAAAATTAAGCTTTTTGCTCCCCTCTCCGTGTCGGAGAGGGGTTGGGGGAGAGGTCAAATAAGACTTGTCAAACTCACGTTTAATTAGGGACTTCCAAATAAAAAAATATTCAATATTGGATAATTTATTTCTTGGAGTTCCCTTAAAAAAACCCGCTGATTGGTAGGGATTCCAGCGGGGTTAAATAATACAGTTATCTTTTCAGAGAAACCAACACTAAACTTGATTACAGAGCTACTAGAAACTTTTACGACTAATAGTAACTATTTATAAGTGTTTATGAACTAGTTTTTTAGCATGATGTCTGTGATGCTTAGTGTGATGAACTTTAGCAGATTTTACGCTAGTATGATGGATAGTTTTAGCTTGAGCTTGAGATGCAAAAGCGGTTACAGGTGCAGCAAAAATTAGAGCCAAAAGTAAAGCTTTAGCGAACTTATTCACTTGAAAATCCTCATCAGGTAATCAACAATTTAACTATCCAATAGACGTATGTCATCAGTTTGTAATTGAGATGAATCTTTCATGTCTATTTTTACATTCGTCAAATATAGGATTTACTCGGTTAAGGCAAGAGATGCAATGAATCGCCGTCTCTACAATCTAGAATTTTCATCAAAAAAGCTTAATTGAATTGTATGGGCTTACGTGGAATACTTAGCTAAAAAATACTTGCTGGCATTTCAATCTTCAATGTAACAATTTGGACATCATCCAAATAACTGTAATTTGGCTATGATACTTGGGTTAATTTTGATTAGGAAATGGTGATAGACATCAATTCTTCTGATATTTCAAAGTTAGCTGTGACATTTTGCACGTCATCCAAGCCTTCTAGAGTATCAATTAACTTGAAAAGCGATCGCGCCTGATCAGGATCGGTAACTTCTACACTATTACTAGGAATCCAGCGCAATTCAGCATCAGTTACCTTAAAGCCTTGATTTTTGAGTGTCTGACTAAGGGTTTCTAAATTTCCAATATCAGTAAAAACCTCAGCCATCTCATCTTCAGTCATTTCATAAGACTGGGCACCGCCTTCGAGGGATGCTTCTAAAAGCTGTTCTTCGTCAAGTACACCCTGCACAACACAAACGCCTTTTTGTTCAAACATCCAGCTAACGCAACCTGTTTCACCAAGATTGCCACCATTTTTACTAAAAGCTACACGCAAGTCAGCAGCAGTGCGATTGCGATTATCTGTGAGGGCTTCGATTAAAATCGCTACACCACCAGGGCCATAACCTTCGTAGCGAATCGCTTCAAAAGTAGCACTATCGCCGCCAAAAGTGCCTGCACCTTTAGCGATCGCTCGTTCAATATTATCATTGGGAATACTCGCAGCCTTTGCCTTGTCAACTGCTGTACGAAGTTGAAAATTCAGTGCCGGATCTGGGACGCCGCTTCTAGCCGCAACGATAATTGCCCGCGATAACTGAGTAAAGGTTTTTCCCCTTTTTGCATCTACTACCGCTTTTTGGCGCTTAATATTTGCCCATTTACTGTGTCCTGCCATAATTTGAGATGATCGTAACTCTATTTAAGATTAGGATATACCTAGCTTTTGTCTCAATGCAAAGGTGCATTTGGTAAAACACCAACAGAATCACTCAAAGCAATCCAGCAGCACTGAGATTTGATTTTTAAATGAGATGGGGAATGATGTAGTTCAATTACTTACCGTATCCCATTTAAATAACAAAAGGTTCCAGTTCTGTGTTATGCCACTCTTGTTCAAACCGTTCAGTAATCAACGGTCTAATGATAAACTTGGGCGGGCTACCATCCAGAACATCAATCCGCACACATGAATAGGGCAGTCGGTTCTGGAAATTGTAATTATGACGGCCTACAAATAGCGTTGAATCCGCAACTTTCCGAGTGGGTTTACCTGCAATCTCAGCAAAAGTTTCCATCAATTCAGTCCCTTCTCGCCGTTGATAGCGGGGACGATGACCGCTGCCACCAGAGATAATACAGTTAATATGCGAGTCTGCAAATCCGGTGTCAGTTGTGCAAAGATGCTCCAAACAGTGAGCGTGACCGTTTAAAATCAAATCGACTATGGGACGTTCTTTAATTAGAGTACCAAGAGTTTCTGCCACTTGTTCAAATACCCAGCGCAAACGGTGACGAACTGCCAAGGTTTGGGCCTGATTCCACTTGGTAGCTTCTGTGACGTAGGGAGGATGGTGGAAAAAGATTACACGTCCACGCACTTCGGAGGTGTTCCAAGATTCGATTAGTCTGCTTCGCAACCATTCAAGTTGTTCAAAATCGATCGCAGGCATTTGATGAGATGCTAGTTGTTTTTCAATGTCGATTTTGATTTCGTTTATTTGGTCTAATTTGGCACTAAAGTCATCAAGTAGTTCGGCTTCGGTGGGTTTATCTGGGTTGAGTTTATCGCATATTCCCAAAATCTCCAATTCTTCTCGATCTATTTCCTGGCGACGCTTTTGTAATTCCCGACGGTAAATTTCTCCCTCTTGAGTTGCAGGTAAAGGTGATGGTGTATTAAAGGTATTAGAATCGAGTGCAAAAAAGTCAATCCCGCCGTAACGAAAGGTGTAATAGCGATTGGGTAAACGGGTAAACTGTCCAGGTTCATAACGCAAACAGCGCCCTGTGTCGGTCTTTGCAGTGTAGTGCCGATCTAAATGACGTTCTAACTCTTGTGGAGACATCGCTTGAGTGTAGTCCATAAATGCCCGTGCATAAGCATTACCTTGATACGATCCATGCCAGCCAATCTCGATATCTTTGTAGCGGAACAGGCGACGTAGTGACGATGTTGTGCCAGTAAATAAACGGTACATCAACGGTACATCGTAGTAATCATGATTACCAAGTACTGGCAAGAACGGCAGATTAAACACCATACGGTCATAAGGAATGCCTTTCGGGTTGTCACCATCGACAAGAAATTCCCGGTAAGGCTCAATAAAGTTTGTTGAATAATATTCTTGGGAACCCACCACATAGATTACATCGCCAGTGTGCAACACAAAGCTGCAATCATCGCGGTGAGTCAGCATCAGTTCGGCAACTTTTCGTTGGGGATGGTGTCGAGAATGAGATTTAGTGCCGGAATCGCCGATAACCATAAAGGAAAATTCTGGATTATCTTGCCTGCGATCGTCAATAACTAGACTGGTTTGGTCAATTCCCCGTTGCACAAAACTTGGATGCATCCACCGCACCCGTTCCTTCATCTTTTGAATTTTTACAGGAATCGGTGGATCGGAAATCAATTTCATGGCTGATAACTCTTGAATGCCTAATGCACACACCGATTGTAACGAAATATTTAATTGTCATTTGTGAATAACCAATGCCCAATGTCCGAATGGCACTAAGAAAAGCCGAAAGGCTTGTTTCATCTCGTTCCCAGTTTGAAGACTGGGAATGTCTTCCCAGAGGCAGAGCCTCTGAGTCAAGCTACTGGAGGCGGAGCCTCCAGGCTGGGAACCAGTTAGGGCAAAGCTTATAGCTTTTCTTAGTGCCATTCCCCCATGTAGCATATCTAATGCTCAATCCCCAATCCTACGGCAAATTTTCTCGCAGTAATGCTCGAAAGCCTGCTTGTTGAAAATGCTCATCGGCAGTTAGTGCTTCAGTGATGCCGCTATATTGCATAACAATAAAAGATACGCAATCGACAAATCCCCATTCTTTCTCTGTTCGTTCGCGATATAGCTGGAAAGCACGTTCGTAAAGTTCTTGGGAAAGGGGGACAATTTCGACTTTGGAGTCTGCTACTAGAGAATTTAATAATATGATTGCCGCCTGACGATAAGGTTGTTGGGATAAGGCATTGCCAATTTCCAACATCACCGCCTGTGTTGTCACCAAACGAGTTTCTGCTACTTGTAACATTTTAGCCAGATGTAAGGCTCGGTCATGCAAGCGATCGCTCGGTGCAGATAAGGCAATGGCAAATGATGTATCAAGAAAGACTTCAGAATGCATGAAAAGTTTATTTACTGTACAAATATTTATCTATATTGGCAGACCAGTCAGGCGGCCCTTCGAGGTTGAGCGATCGCGCCGTTTGCAAAAATGATACCGTTTCATGTTCGCTTGGCGGTAAAATTTCAATACTGATTCGCACGCGGGTATTAATTGGCAGTGCGATCGGTTCAGACGGATAGAACACTTGGCCATTAAACACAGCTGTGATTTTTTCTACCATTTTCCTTAGAAAGTTCTTCTAGTCTATCCTAAGCTGCTTGTAATGATACGGGTAGGGTAGACGACCCTATAAGTAGTGAAGATACGTATATTTGTTTTACAAATTATCTCGATTTTTCAAAATTGCCTAAATCACCAACTGAATCACACCCCACTGTCCATTTGTCAACCAAGAAGAGTCAGATTTTGCTACTTTCTCAATAACTTCTGGTTTTAAACCAACTGCTACTTCTGACTTTAGGGTGCGTAGAGCTACCATTGGCACGGGTAGGTAGCAGACTATATCTGCAATGTTGGTGCTAAAATTCCAATGGCGATCGCCTAGTAATCGGCGATAATTGGCATCTCCTTTGACTATAACCAAACTCGCATTGGCTAACTCATTTTTGAGGGAGTTGGGTATTTCCCAAAAGGCTAAAGGTGATGTCCAAAAGTAATCTTCAGATAGTACTAAACGCCCTGATGCAATATTGTTTTGCAGTCTTTGGGTAAAGGATGTAAGTTGTTGATTTCCAGTAGCGGCTAAAAAACTTATTGTGTCATGTACATCCTTAATCATGGCATCAGATACAAAAGTCGGATGTGGCTTTAAGTGTAGATAAACCCGATTAGCCAATCCGCTACTTAATAAAAAATCCACTAAAAATAAATCACAAACAAGTTCAAAACCAGCATTGTCTACAACAAAATCAATCCGTCCCCCTTGAGAATTGGTTAATAATTCCGTGACTTGGGAGGCATCATTTACTAAGATATGAGCTAGTTGGGTTTGAATATCAAAACGACTGCGATCGCTCTCGGATGCTGACCATAAACTCAAGTCAACTCGATTTCCCCACAAAGCAAAATATAACAGTGCGATTAAAGCTGTTTGATTTGATTCTCCCTTCAGTTGGGAATTATTTAACCAATTGTTAGCCCGATCGCACAATAGAATAATCGAATCTAAAGATGCTTCTAAACTTTGAGACTTTTGTAACTCAAATGGATCGACACCTTGCCAGACACCAGGGCAAAAATAATTAGTAATTTCTAGTATTAGCCGAAAAAAATAAGTTTCGGCAAAAAACCAAGGAACATCTAGCCAACGCTGACCTTTGTATAATTCTAAATATGTATTCCAGGCTGAAAAATCTACAGCAGTCTTATCAAAAAGAGGTTGCACATATCCTGCTGGCAATTCTCTAGCTAGGTTTTCTAAGCTAGTATTAATTTCAAACGAGAAATTATTTTCAGCGATAACTTTGCGAGCGATCGCAGGCATTCGTTGAGTAACTGTATACTCAGTAAAAGAACCAACTTCTGACCCCAAAAGAGACGGTGGTATGGGTAATTTGGGGATGTGGGATATATTCGCCACAAACTTTGATTTTCCTCATCTTTTCAGTTATTTTAACTCCGTATGCGACTTTCTTTCAAATTTAATCAACTCAAAAGTGGCACAAATCGCCGTCAAGACGAAAGACTGATTATTGTAGAGACGGCGATTTATCGTGTCTAGAGTTATAGGGAGACGCAAAGCTGGATTTCAGCACTCCTAAATTGTCTATTGTGAATCATTAATATCGCCAAATGATTTCATCTGTAACTCGACTGCGTTGACGTAACCTCGATCGTTCAAAACTTCCGCTGGTAACTTATTAGCCCTGATAGCAGCCTTAACCACATCTTTTGCAGTCAAGTATCCGGTTTGGTATCTGAATAACAAAGTGCCCCCACTGGGAATACCCTGCTCTCTTAAATAACCTTGATAAGCGAGAAAGGCAATATTAAAGGGTTGCAGATATTTAGTATCTGTAGGATTTTTAGGTAAAGTATTAGAGTTGACATCTGTATTTATTTGTTTACCACCATTATTGGTATTAACTGTTTGAGCGCCAGCAATTATCGGCATAAAAGCCATAGAAGTAATGATAAGTGCAGAATTGAGCAAAGTTGTGAATTTCATGATTTTATCCTTATTCAAAATTACCAAAACCCATCATGTAATAGGCAATAGAAGCAGTATCAAAAGGTTTGAGATAATTGGCATTCTTGGAATAGCTAAAGGAAGTATCAGAGTTTACGGCTGTGTTTATTGATGGAATATTGTGATTTTTGGCTTGATTAAGGCAAGTGATTTTAGGCATAGAGTTAATCCAAGCAATAATATGTGCAGATTTTAACGAGTTTGTGAATTTCATAGAGTTATCCTCAATTAGAACAAAATGCAATTGCAATCAGTATTCTCTAGTAATAGAGTCCACTTTTTTATTAATCTCAACCTTTTAGGATCGGTTCATTTGATAAGTTGATTTGTTAATTACTCAAACGGGTTAGTCAAATTCCCCCAAATTGGAGAAATTGAACATTCTGAGCAGTTTTAGTCAGAACTTAAAAGATGTAAAATATGTTAAATAAAATCTTTAGCTGACGAGCATTTCTAGAAAGTGCGTTAGCGTCGCTCACCGCAGGCATAGCTTACTCACATATTTAGATATTTTTTGCTTCGAGGCTATCAACCGAAATTTAACTTTGTTTTGGCTAATAAACTTTCCATACCAATATGCTAGAAAATCTTTATGATGTAAGCAAATGCTTTTAATTTTCAAATTGATAAATAAAAGTGATTGTAATTAATATCTAGAGGGAAATCCTGTAACTCATTGCCTCTTCATGACTTCTGAACTATTTTGGCAGCGTCACGGTTCCATAAATTCACTACAAATAAGCTGATAGTGTCAAAATGTTATATGTATAGTTTATTTACAAAGTCATTTATGCCGAAAGCAATTTGGAATGGAGTTGTTTTAGCCGAGAGTGATAATACTGTAGTTGTCGAGGGAAACCATTATTTCCCTGTTGACACCATTAACAAGCAGTACTTTACTGAAAGTAACACCCACACTACTTGTCCTTGGAAAGGTGTTGCCAGTTACTACAGTATCGAAGTTGAGGGGCAAACCAATAAAGATGCTGCTTGGTATTATCCCAGTACCAAGGAGAAGGCTAAGAATATTGAAGGTTATGTGGCCTTCTGGAAGGGTGTAAAAGTCGAGGCTTAAGAAAGGTTCCTGGAATTATTTTAGTTTCAGGTAATTAATATTATGTCCAACTAATTGCCCATTAAATAATTAGCCCGCACAAACGGGCTAATTATTTAAACTATTTCATCTACAAACTTGTTTGAATAAGTAATTATACTTTCGCCTTGCGAAATACTACTTGCTTTCTCTTCACCAGCCAAGTCAGACTACCAGCAAGTATAATACCAGCGATCGCACTTGGTTCGGGTACTGGTTTCGATAGAATAGCACCAGGGTTCAATATCAAAGTACCAGAGTTGATAGTTATGTTGCCTGCTGATCCTGAATTAATATTACCAGCAGCGATCGCACTTGTTTCAGGCACTCTTCTCAAAATCAGGTTAGAGGTTGTAAGAGTTATGTTACCTCCTGCTCCTGAATTATTATTGCTATCATCAGCGATCGCGCTTGGTTTGCGTACTGGTTTCAATATAATAAGGTCAGGGATTGTAAGAGTTATGTTACCTCCTAATCCTGAATGATTGCTACCAGCAGCGATCGCGCTTGGTTGGGGTACTGGTTTCGATATAATAGCACCGGGTCTGACTGTAAGAGCATTGGTTGTAATAGTTAGGGTGCCTGCTGCTCCTGAATTCTTGCTACCACCCTTAATATAGAGTTTATCAGTAGAGATAGTTAAATTGCCGCCGATAGTGATGCTATCGAGAGCCGCCGTCAAGGTAGCAGCTTGTACTGATTCCACTTCCATTATCATCCAACCCAGAGCAACGGTTGTGGAAATAGCTTGAGCGATAGCCTTTTTTTTATTGTTTTTTATCACCTAAAAATCCTCGGATTAATTTTTCAAAATTAAAAAAATCTCGGATATTAATCTTGTTTCTGGCAGTTTGAGGAACTCTGCTAAAAAGATTGATTTGTGCAGCGTGGTTGTCATAGCTGTGCAAATGCCATATTTGATTGGAATCTTAGCATTTTCTGTCCTGGGATTTTAGGAAGCGAGTCTATTCTCCTTAATGTTGCTGCTTAAAAAAAGGTAGTTTACTCTGCATCAATACCTTGCCAAAGTTGAGATACAGGTACAGTAGACCTCTTGCACGAATATTTGAAAGCAAGAGTTTTAAAGTTCACGCAGAATCGCAAAGCCGTAGAGAATAATGATACACTTACATGTTTGATAGTTACAATCTGATTTATGCAAGAAGTCTAATAACAGGGGTTTTCCTTGTGTAGTGCATGGCAGAAAATTGACAATATATATCTTGAGCAACAGACAGCAACTTCACAGAATCAGTCTTATCGCAAAAACGAGCGGTTGCTAGGGTGTGGCAAAATACCATAAGTAAAATGCAGGACATAGCCCATCACAGAAAGGTAAAATGTATGTTTATCGCATTGCTTCCCATCTAATGCTTAACGTGAAAGATCAGATAATAGAAAAAATGGACGCAGTTATTTATAATTCTTCAATCTAATAACTCCACATAGCGAGGCAACAACCATGCAAAATCTCACCAGAATTACCCGCAATCCAGAAGTGATGGGTGGTAAACCCTGCATTCGAGGAATACGTGTTACTGTTGGTACTATCGTTGGGTTAATGGCATCTGGACATACCAATAGCGATATTCTTAAAGCATATCCTTACCTCGAAGAAGCTGATATTTATGAGGCACTTGCCTATGCTGCATGGCGAGTTGAAGAAATTGAAGTTCCTCTAAAAAGTGCATAAAAATTTTGATTGATATGAACCTTTCCCCTGATTGGGTTGCGGTTTTTTAGAGGTACAATATTTCGTCTGTCCACTGGTCTACTATTGGCAACCCCCGTGAGAAAGATGCAATCATTATGGAGTGGGCAAGAACTAACAGTTATATCGTCTTTACTCACGATTTAGACTTTGGTACTTTGTTGGCTGCAACAGGTGCTGATACCCCCAGTGTAATTCAAGTTCGCGCTCAGGATATTTTGCCAAACAGTATCGAAAATCTAGTCATTTCAGCCCTGAATCAGTTTGAGTCGTTACTAGAGTCAGGCGCATTAGTCACTATTGACCAAGCTCAATCAAGGGTGCGTATTTTACCAATTAGACGTGAATAGCCGGGAACTTTGACTACGTTGTGAATCTGAGTTGCGTTATTAATAATATAAGACTTGTATTTATAAGTTTTGCCTAAGCTGTAGTAACTACAATATAAGCATTTGCTACAAATGAACAAGCTGTAGTAACTACAATAACCTCATATATAAGTTTTGCTTAAGCTGTAGTAACTACAATATAAGCATTTGCTGCAAATGAACAAGCTGTAGTAACTACAATAACTTCATATATAAGTTTTGTTTAAGCTGTAGTAACAACAACATAAGCGTTTGCTGCAAATGAACAAGCTGTAGTAACTACAATAACTTCATATATAAGTTTTGTTTAAGCTGTAGTAACAACAACATAAGCGTTTGCTGCAAATGAACAAGCTGTAGTAACTACAATAACTTCATTAGTAATGTCCGCTTGTGCGTTTGTAACAAATACACAAGCTGTGGTAAAGACAACAACTTTATTCTTAACGTCCGCTTCTGTGTTGGTAACGAATGCACAAGCTATTGTTACCAACGGACAAATATTTGTAACGTCGCTGCCGCAAAAGTACTTAAATTATTCTTGTGAAAAGGATTTTCTTTAAGCTTTGCATGGCACGAGTAGCAATATTATGTTGATGCCAAGCTTGATAGAAATCGGGGTAAGGCATATTCTGGGCACATTTCCAGGCTAAATCGTAGTATTCACCATTCAATTGCCGATAACCACTTAAAGCTTTGACTAACGCAATGCGATGCTGATTATCCTGTATAATTTCCCCTAAGCTTGATGCTGCCTGCCTACGAGTGTAGTCATCCACAGTAGTTGATTGCAGCAGTTGAACCAAGGCGGCGATCGCAATTTCATTGCCAGTGCCGATTTGCCCTAAGCTTTCTGCTACCTGCTTCCGAGTGAAGTCATCCACAGTAGTTGATTGCAGCAGTTGCACCAAAGCTGCGATCGCTATTTCATTGCCAGTGCCGATTTGCCCTAAGCTTGATACTGCCCGCCAACGGGTGGAATCATCCACAGTAGTTGATTGCAGCAGTTGCACCAAAGCTGCGATCGCTATTTCATTGCCAGTGCCGATTTGCCCTAAGCTTTCTGCTACCTGCTTACGAGTGAAGTCATCCACAGTAGTTGATTGCAGCAGTTGCACCAAAGCGGCGATCGCTATTTCATTGCCAGTGCCGATTTGCCCTAAGCTTTCTGCTACCTGCTTACGAGTGAAGTCATCCACAGTAGTTGATTGCAGCAGTTGCACCAAAGCGGCGATCGCTATTTCATTGCCAGTGCCGATTTGCCCTAAGCTTGATACTGCCCGCCAACGGGTGGAATCATCCACAGTAGTTGATTGCAGCAGTTGCACCAAAGCTGCGCTCGCTATTTCATTGCCAGGGTCAATTTTCCCTAAGATAGATGCTGCCTCTTTACGGGTGAAGTCATCCATAGTAGTTGATTGCAGCAGTTGCACCAAGGCAGCGATCGCTATTTCATTGCCAGTGCCGATTAGCGCTAAGTTTAATGCTGCCTGCTTACGGATGGAGTCATCCACAGTAGTTGATTGCAGCAGTTGCACTAAGGTGGCAATCACAATTTCATTGCCTGTGCCAGTGCCAATTAGCGCTAAGCTACATACTGCCACCATACGGGTGGAGTCATCCACAGTAGTTGATTGCAGCAGTTGCACCAAGGCGGCGATCGCTATTTCATTGCCTGTGCCTGTGCAAATTAGCGCTAAACTTAATGCGATCTGCCAACGGGTCTCGCCAGCCACAGTAGTTGATTGCAGCAGTTTCACCAAGGCGGCAATCGCTATTTTATTACCAGGGTCGATTTTCCCTAAGCTTTTTGCTGCCTGTATACGGGTAGAGTCAAACACAGTAATTGATTGCAACAGTTGTTCCAAAGCTGCGATCGCAATTTCATTGCCAGGGTCGATCTCCCCTAAGCTTGATGCTGCCTGTATACGGGTGGAGTCAAACACAGTAATTGATTGCAGCAGTTGCACCAAGGCGGCGATCGCTTTTGTGCGGCCCGTTTGTTGCAGTGCTGACCTAGCTTCCTCTTTGATTGGACTCGGACTATAAATTATCCACTTTAAAATTTGTGTTACTATTTCATCTGCTTTAAAATAATCTCTAAACTCTACAATTCCTGCGGCGGCTAAAAAATAGGCACGATATTTATAAAATTTTCGACATCCATATTTAAAACTAACTAAAGCATCGATAAACTGTTGCTTTTGCTGTTTGAGATTTTCTTCTTCTCGTCCCAACCAAAGTAATATTGTCTGCTTCCATTGCGCTTCAAAGATACGATAAGTTCCTTGACTGAGATTTTTAGGAACAAGGTTAAGAAAAAAATGCCAGTCATCAATTGCTATAGCAGCAAAGTACTCTTGAAATGAAGCATGAAAGAAAGCGTAAACAGGTTTTCTATTCGGATCTATCCCGACACAGTTCAACCAGCCGCGATTTAGAGCCAATTTCAGCAGCGACTTTTCGTCATCAGCATTCCCCAAAAACTGACTAACAAAATTCTCCCGCAACCGAAAACGGGTTGTTTCTTTGTCTATTGCTTCTTTAGCTAATTCGCCTAATTTGAAATTGAGTTGCTGACGCTGTTCAGATGTTGTAGCAAATTCATCTTTTTTCCACTTGTAGAAGTCATCTACAAATTGCTGATAGAGTCCCGCTTGAGTATCCGGTAATTTACCTTTTCCTGATTGCCAATTCAAACACAGCAGTGTCAACCGCAGAGGATTTTTCACTAAATCCTGAATCCGTTCCTTACCTAATTCTTTCAACGCAGTACATAACTGCTCCCCTTTTTCTCGATTAGCAGCGAACCATTTATGAATAAATTTCTCTACCTGTTGTGGATAAGAAAAATCTAAACTGCGATAGGTATCAAAATCATCAAGTGCATTAGTGCTGCCATCCCACAGATTAACCCGACAGGTCAGCACAATTCGCGCTTGAGAAATTAACCTGACTTCACGGAATTGTCGTGCAATTTCTGTGAGAGGATTACCTGAAGATGCAGACATTTCATCTAACCCATCTAGCAGCAGCCAGACATTATTTTGATTAAATAGAGCAACCAAATCATTCTTCAGTTGCTCAGTGGGTTCAGCTTTACCTGTTTTTTCAGCAACCTGAGTTAACCAAATTTCAAACAGATAAGATTTTAGTTCCTTCTGTCGCAAATCTGCTAAAGATACCCAAATGACAATCGATTGGTCAATCTCATGAGATACCCAATCAGCAATCTGCTGTAATAGTGTTGTCTTTCCTGCTCCTGGTTCGCCAATAATCGTAATTCGCTTACCTTTACTTTTAGGCGTTTTCTGCTGTTTGAGAACTTCTTCAAGAAAAGCATCATGCTCAAATGTTTTGGTGATTTCTGTCTCCTTGTACAGTTCTGAACCCTGTTCTGGAGAAATATCACCTTGAGGCTTGGATGGTTTTTTGCGCTCAACTAATCCTAGTGGTACGTAAACATCATCAACTTGCAGAGCGACTCCTTCAGTTGATGTCAGAGGATTTGTAGTCAGCTTTCGCCGTTCTGCCAGCATTTCACGGCAGATTTTACGCCAGTCATCGGGAGTTAACTTTGTCCCATCCTCCCCTTGAGACGACTGTAGTCAAAAGGTGAAGTTATTAGTTTGGTTATTTATCTGTCCTTGATTTACAACCCCAATTTTTTCTGCTAGCTGCGTCAGATTTTGAATAGTTGGCTGTTGAGACTTGAGGGTATCTTCGATTTCTTGAATTTTTTGAGTGAGTTTTGGCTCTGCTTTTGCTGCTGCTTCCACTTTTACAACAGCTTGAGCAATTTCTGAGTCTGCGTCTGCTGCTGCTTTCAGTTCTAGCACTGCTTGACCATAATCTAAACGCTGCGGTTCATTTCCGTCTACAGCACTGGTGAGTAATGGCGATTTATTCTTTTGGCGGAGCTTTTCTATTAACTTGCTACTTAGCGTCCATGTAGCATCACCAATATTTTCGCCGATTTTCTCCTGTGCTTTAGTCCAAAGTGTAGTAGCGATCGCAGTAGCAACAGCCGTCAATGTTACAGTTACCATAAATTCACTACAAATTGAGTTTATGTAGAAATTATTTCAATTGACATAAATAGTATGACGCAAAAGCTAGGCGATTACTGATATAACTCAGTTTTTTAACCCGCGCAGGTGGTCACTGAGCCTAGTCGAAGTGCGGGTTTTGTATTTCGACTCCGCTCAACACAAGTCTGTGTAGCCGCGATTTATAATCGCCAAGGCATTATAAAACAAACGGTGCGTTAGCCTTTGGCATAACGCACCATAAAAAAATATATTAAACCTAATTATTAATTATCAATTAGAAGCTGCTTTTTCTGCCACATTACGGATTATTTCCTCCAGCGTTTGGAGTAATTCTTGTTCGTTATAAGGTTTAGAAAAGTAAGCCCGCGCCCCCAATTGCATAGCTAGTTGCCGATGTTTATTGCTGCTACGAGAAGTCAGCATTGCAACTGGAATATTTTTTGTATCAACGTCTGAATTTACCTTACCTAAAAAGCCATAGCCATCAAGGCGCGGCATTTCAATATCACAAATTACTGCCTCAACCTTCAATCCACTATGAAGTTTTTCTAAGGCATCTTGACCATCTTTAGCTTGCTCTACTTGATACCCTCCTTTTTCAAGGGTCAGGGCTAAAAAGCGGCGAACATTAATCGAGTCATCTACGATTAAAATTGTGCCTTTCTGCTTAATAGATGCTGCTGACAGTTTCTCTTCATCAAATATCAGGAACGGTGTTTTTAACCTTGCTGATGGTAATTGAGTACCTCTAGGAGTCTTTTTATTTGTAGCAATCCAATACAGCAACTCATTAACATTAACTAGTGGCACGACTCGACCATCTCCGAGAATTGTGCAGTTGCTAAAGCCTTCAGGTAAAGGTATATTCCCTTCAACTTGGCGAATCGCAACTTCTTGTTCGCCCCAGCAACGATCTATTTGGATGGCTACTGGCTGATTATTACCTTTGACTACTAACACACTGTTAGTACTAATAGCTGCCGGAATTTCTAACTCTGCGCTATCGTAGCGTAGGCAATTAAACTCTAAATAACGAGTTAAGCGAATCAGTGGCAGCATGGTTCCTTGCCAATTTAAAACTTCGCTACCAGCCATTTCAAAAACTCGCTCGTCTTGAAGCAAAGATATTTCTGAAATGACATCTGTGGGAAATGCTAATAGAATTTTATTGATTTCTACCAGCAGAACTCGTGCAACGGAAAGTGTAAAGGGTAGTGATAAGGTGAAGGTAGTACCAACTCCTGGTTCCGTATCAACTTTCACATCTCCTCGAATTAGTTTGAGGTTGTTGCGAACCACATCCATACCGACACCGCGACCAGATAATGCTGTGACTTGTTCGGAGGTGGTAAACCCTGGTTCAAAAATTAGTGATAATAGTTCTTCATCACTAGCATTAGCGAGTAGAGAAGCATCTAATCCCATAGCTAAGGCGCGGGTGCGAATTTTCTCCAGAGAAATGCCCCAACCATCATCACGGATAGTGATAATGGTGCGATTGCTGCGGTGAGTAGCTGTAATTTCAATTAATCCTTGTTCTGGTTTCCCCAAAAGGCGACGCGTGGCAGAGTCTTCGATACCATGATCGAAAGCATTCCTTAATAGGTGCATTAAAGGTTCGTTTAAAGCTTCTAAAATGCTGCGTTCAATTAAAGTGTTGCCACCTTCAATTTTTAACTGAACATTTTTGCCATACTCGACATTTAAATCGCGTAAAGCTCTGGGAAAACGTTCGATTAAATCGGAAAGCGGCCGCATTCGGATGTGATTTAGCTTGGTTTGTAATTGTTTCGATGTTTTGTTTAGTTTACGAGCAATATGATCTGTATCATCTACACTGAGTTGCACATCTGTTGTGACTTCCTGTACCTGAACAATGGTTTCCATAACTTCCTGCGATCGCAGGTTTAATTCGTTATAGCGATCCATTTCTAAGGCATCAAATTCTGTGTTTGTACCTTCTACTTGGTGGCCATTTTCAGCTTGTAGATGCGCCCCATTAAACATGGTAGCTTGAGTGGAAATTTTGTCAGAAACTATACGTAATTCCTGGTTTTCGCGGTCGAGAATTTGGACTCGCTGGTTGAGGTTGCGAACGAGTTTGCGTAATCTTTCTAATTGCGAGTTTAAGCCATTTCGCTGAACAATTAGTTCGCCAAATAAATCATTAATTTGCTCTAGCTGTTTGCTAGGAACTCGAACGCTATTTTCATGAATTTCTCTTTCTTTAGCAACGGCAACTGGCTCTCCTTTACCTTCGCTCAGTTTGGCATCTGGGGGATTTTCTTCTTTAGCAAATATTGTATTGTGTTCAGTGACATTGACAGCATTTACATCATCGGCAAATTCTGCATCTACAAATGTAAAATTGGCTGCGATACCTGCGGTGGGCTGCGCCAACTCTTCATCTTTAACCCAAGTTTCTGGAGTTATCTCTGCTTGCCAAATCGCTGTTGACGCTACTTCTGTGTCGAGGACATCTGTAGGGAGAAGTTGTGGTATCACTTCTGCTGGTAATAGCGGCAGAGATTGCGTAGAACTACTCAAGTCAATTTCTGTAGGTAAGCTATCTAGCTGATTCGTCAGCACCAAAGCTTGCGATCGCCGCCATGCTTGCAATGCTAATTGGGCAATTTCGGGAATGCGATCGCTACTAACAGTTTCCAAGTGCTGCGTTACCGACTGACAAAGCTTGCTAAAAGCTGGCAACTGGAGCATTTCACCCAAACCGCCTAATTCAGCTGCCAGGATTGCAATTTCTTCATGCAATCCGGCTTGTTCGCTATCTGCCAAGATAGATTCTAGACGCTGCAAACACTCTTCTACTTCTGTGGCAAATAGCAAAGGGATAACGTCTTGCCCGTCCTCTGGGGATAGCATAGTTGAGGCATCTTCTGGGGTGGGGTCGCCCAAGCGATCGTGCAACTCATCGAAGATGGGATAACAAAAAGTTGCTAACCACTGATCTTCGACAACATTCCCTTCTGCAAGCAATTCGACAATTTGACGCAGCCAATCAACTCCAGATAGCAATAAACTTTGCAACTGAGTATCAATTTCTAAAGAATTTTTTTTAGTTTTTAAAACTTTAAAGGAATCTTCCAGACGGTGAGATAAATCACTTAGCGATTTAAATCCCATCATCCCCGCGCCACCTTTTATAGAATGAGTGGCCCGGAGTGCAGCATTGATTTTATCCAAATCGATGCGGTTACTAGTATCGATTTCCAGCAATACCCCTTCTAAGGTATTTAAGTAATCCGTTGCTTCTTCCAGAAACTGCATCTGGATTTCTAGTTCTTTGTCTTGTAGCATGGTTTTTGTCCTTAGTCATTGGTCAATCAATTTTGGATTTTAGATTTTAGATTTTTTTTCAATCCAAAATCTAAAATCTAAAATTAAAATTTGCATGGTCATTCGTCACTTGTACTGAGTTTCGACTGCGCGGAAATCGAGCGAAGTCGAGATTCAACTACCGCGTAGTCGTTGGCATAGCCTCTCGTAGAGAAGTATTCGTCACTAGCAAAGGACAAATGACAAATGACAAACTTAACTAACTTTGAAAGCCTCGACAGTCTCTTGCAACTGCTGGGAAATATCCACAGTTTGTTGCAGAGATTCAGAAACTTGGCGAGAAGAATCGCTAGTACGTTGTGATATAGCAGCGATATCTTTCATCAATTGGCTAACACTTTGTGATGTTTCAACCTGAGATGCAGTTGCAGTGGAAATCGACTGCACTAAGAAGTCAATTTGAGAAGATACATCCAAAATTTCACTCAGACTTTGTTTAGCTTCCTCCACAATTCGAGTACCTTCTACCACTTGGGTAGTACCTATTTCCATTGCTTGCACTACTTCACTGGTTTCTCGTTGGATATTTTCAACAATTTGTTCAATTTCTTGGGTTGCGGCGGCACTCCTGACTGCTAGTTCGCCGACTTCTTCAGCCACTACGGCAAAACCTTGACCTTCTTCACCCGCACGTGCTGCTTCTATACCGGCATTAATAGCAAGCAAGTTAGTTTGAATCGCTATTTGATTAATCAAAGAAACCACGCGAGAAATTTGTTGCGAAGACTCTCCCAAACGTTTCACTTTCTTAGCAGTTTCACCGACAGTTTCCCGCAAAGAGAGGATGTTTTGTACTGTCAAATCCATTGCGTGTCCACTCTTGGTAGCGGTATGAGCAGCATGGTTAGCAATGAAGGCAGTTTTTTCGGCACTTTCGGCTACAGCCTGCATAGATTGGGTCATGTGGTCAACAGCATCAAGGGTGCGATTGATTTCGGCAGCTTGAGTGAGTGCTTCTTCTGCTAGGTGGCGGATGGCTCCTTCGTTAGAGCCAATGGCACTATTTACATGGATGGCAGCTTGTTTAACTTGGGTAACAATATCCCGGAGGCTTTCGACAATGGAGTTGAAGAAGTCGGCAACAGTACCAATTTCCCCAGCGGTTACATCTGCACGCACTGTTAAATCGCCTCTGGCTGCACCTTCTACGTCGTTGAGTAGTTGTAAAAGTTGTTGTTGCAGTGTTTCGTCTGACCCACTTATAGTTACATTTCTGACTTTTTCGATTTCTTCTAATAACTTGGCTTGTTCTAAGGCATAGCCGACTTGAGTTGCTATTTGTTGAAACAAGTCAATTTCCGGCTGTTGCCAAACACGAGGAGTTTCGCAATGATGAGCAATTAATAAGCCTAAAAGTTTTTCTTGGGCAAGAATCGGTACGATTAAATGACCTTTGACAGCAAATTTTTCCAACAGTTGGATGTAACCGTCGGCATTTTTCAAGCTTTGGTCTTGATGAATATCGGCAACTGCTTGCACTTGTTCATTGTGATCGCTTTCTAGATAATGTTCCCGAAAATAAGGGTCATCAATTTGCACTCCCAGCATTTCCGGCCAATTACCAGTTAACGATTCCGCAACGACAGCGCCAGTCAAAGTACCTGGATTCAGACTATAAATGATTACCCGGTCTGTTTTGAGAATTCGCTGAACTTCTTTGACTGCGGCGTGATAAATATCTTCAGTTTTAAGAACTTTCCGAATCCGTAGGGTAATATCTGCTAGTAATTTTGTCCCTTCAACGTCTACTTCCTGTTGCTGTTCTTTAACTAAGACCTGCAATTGTTCGGCCATCAGGTTGATATTTGCACTCAATACCCCTAATTCGTCTTCTCTTTCAATTTCCAGACGGGTATTAAATTTACCTTGACCTAGTTTTGCTAATGCCGCAGTTGCATTGAGAATTGGTAGTGTAGTCAGTTTAGCTAACCGAGATGCGATCGCACCTACAATCAATGCTGTTACTGCTGTACCGATGGCTATAATCCACAACAATTGTCTTTGCGGCTCAAATACAGTTGCGGTATCTGTAGCTAAAAGTACCTGCCAATTTAGATCGGGTAAGCCATCGATCGTACTAGCTGGTACATAGCTAACTAGTTCTTGTTTTTTGTGAGTTTTCGGAACTTCTATAAAACTATTTACCTTTTTAGCTGCTAACAGTTTAGGTAAATTAGAATACTCTGCCTTAGCCTCTTTCCCCAATAATTCCTTTTGGGGACTCAAGAAAACGGTTCCTGAAGCATCGAGTAAATAATATTGTTGTCCGTTGGCTGCGTAGTTTTTGGTAACTTCCTCTAAAGATTTTACGGGCATACGTGCTTGTACGACGCCAATAGTTTGACCCGTTCTTGTCTCTTTCACAGGTGCAGCTAGATAAATACTCACGACACCAGTATTTTTTGCTGCTTCCGGTTTGCTGATGAGAGGAGTTTCTTTTTGTAAAGCGTCTTGAAAAAAGGTACGGTCTTTTTGATTTTCCAGGGGTTCGCCTGTAGACTGGACAATCAAATTACCTTGGCGATCGAAAACAGCAATACTGTCATAGGCTTTGTAGGCTTCGACAACCCGATCTAAGACTGCTTGCTTTTCTTGAGTACTAATACTAGCTTGAGAATTTGTCAAAAATAGCAAGTTTGATATTACCTGAATATCACCGTAGCGTCCCAGCATGAAGCGGTTAACTTTATCACTCAAGCCAGTGGCTTCGGCTTGTTGAGATTGGGTAATTTGCTTAGTAATGGATTTGTTGGCAAAACCAAAAGCGATCGCACCGATGCCCAAAACTGGTATTGTACCGATTGCGATCGCTAAAATAGTCGCTTTCTTAACCAATCCCAGTCTGGTAAAATAGGCAATCCCCTGATTCCAAGAAGAATTATTAGCATTTTCAGTAGTCAGCTTATTTGGTAGCTTTACTACAGTTCCAATGGCTTTTTGAGATGAAATCAGCGATGCTCGATTTTGAGCGCTATTACCTTGATTCGTGTTAGTTTTATTAAACATAAAAGTAGTTCTCCTAAGTATGTGAATAAGAACACTAAAAAGCTGTTTTTAGTAGTAAACCCTAATCACTGCGGAGAATAGAAGATTGCGCGATCGCCTGTGCATCTAATACCAGTAATATTTCTTCCTGTTGCACAACGCACCCACATAAATAAGGAACTAAACTGGATGTCACTTGTCCGATAGGAGAATGAATATCATCAACTATGAACTTGGTTGTACCTTTTATTTCTTGTACAACTAATCCCAACACCAATGATTCCACTTGGATAACGATCACATTGTATTGTCGCAGTCGATAATCTAGGGATTCTAAATTGAGCATTCTTGGTAAATCAACTACCCAAATTATCCGACTCCGCCAATTCATTAATCCTAATATGCAGGATGGCATATTAGGTATTGACGTAATAGATTCAACAGGCACAAGAATTGCTTCTTGCGTATGCCTCATTGATAAAACAGCAGTAGTTTGTTGATTTAGCTGAAACTTCAGATAACTATCTGCTAAATTATTCGGGATTGGTTTTGAAGAAAGAGTAATGTTTGTACTAGTCATTGATTCAAATTACCACTGATTTAATAGTACGTAGGAGATGTTCGCGGGTGTAAGGTTTAGTTATATAGGCATCTGCACCTTGTCTCATTGCCCACAAACGGTCAATTTCTTGATTTTTAGAACTACAAACCACAATCGGCACTTTTGCAGTAATCGGATTTCTTCTCAGAGAACGACACAATTCAAATCCGCTCATTTCTGGCATTACTACATCAGTAACGATCGCATCTGGTTTTTCTAACACAGCTTTTTCTAAACCCTCTTTTGCACCACTTGCTTTAATTACGTTGTAACCACTCTCTTTGAGATAATGGCTCATTAATTCCAATTCACTGGGAGAATCTTCTACAATCAAAATTGTGCCAAGCAAAGTCAGGCTCACTATTAAATCTCCTAAAAAAATAAATTAAACATATTTTGTTATTTTTATTTGCCTTATTTCAATCAACCAAGATGCTTAAAAACCATTTTTAGCAATTCTGATTGTGTAAAAGGCTTGGTTAAATATCCTGACGATCTGACCATTTTAGCCTTTGCCCTGTCGATAAATCCTGTTCTACCAGTCACCATAACGATCGGTGTATTTTTAAAAGCTGAATGTTTTCGTAATAAAGAACATAGCTCATAGCCATCTAAACTTGGCATTTCAACATCCAGCAAAATCAGATCGGGCTTACTCCGTAGAATTTGCATTAAAGCTTTTACCGGATCGTTGATCATCACAACTGAAAATGTGTTTTCATCCAAAAAGTGTTTGATAGAATTCAAAACAGTTTGGCTATCATCAATGCAGGCAATCGTATATAGTTTTTTACCAACAGGTGGCTGAGTAATTTTATTATTCTCAGGAATATCAAAATTGATTGGTATTGGCAATTTTTGCCCAAGCTTTATTTTTAGATGTGGCTGAACTTGAGACGATTGTGTTGTAGAAAAAACTTGGGAATTTGCACCAGCCGGAATTGATGACTGAATATTTTGCCGATTTCGTAATTGCTTTTGACAGTGTTCAACAAGCAACCGTAAATCCAGGTGACAGAACTTTGGTTGTTCGTCCAAAGAGCTTTCTGGACTGAATTCATAGCTACCTTCTTTTAAACATAGAAATGATTCCATTACTTCTTTTGCCAATTCGTCTATCAGGCTTCCTGCTTGCACAGAGGTAATATAGTCCTGATTGACTAACCAACAAATAGCTTGGTAATCCGCATTTGGTATTGATTGATGTTCATTTTTCGTCTCAAACATCAGCCGCATCTGTACGCGAGTGGCGCTGTTGAGAGCAGGAATTTGCTGACTCAAACGCCGTAAGTGACTATCAAGGCGCTCAAATAGTTTATCTGAATAGGAGGCATAAGTAAGTTTACCGTCCTCTAGATAGATTGACCAAGAGACTATCCCGGTAAATACGCTTAAGCAACCCGTAGCACGCCGACTTGTTAATTGTGCCAACAGAGATAGCGGATGTAGTTTCTGGAACAACCTGTAGCTACCTATAGGAGTTGTGCTCATTTTGCTTTTACTTCAGCTAAAATTCGATACGTGTAAGCTAAACTCGTGTAAAGTTATTCCACAATTAAAATCAAGTAAAAAGCATTAAACTTTTGGATTTTAAAGTACATCAGTTTACATCTAGGTTTGTGGTGAAACTCAACGAGAGTAGCGTTATTTTCAGATGAGCAAATCTTAGTAAATTCGTAAATTGTGATTAATCTACTTAGTGTTACTGAGATTTATCAACATCTTTCGAGAAATAAGACATAAAAATGTCAAGACTAGATGAAGCCACTTTCCATTGAGTAACCCCAATCTGACCACAGGAATAATACTGATTTTATTAATGTAATATCTTTTAACTTCTGTATTTACACTTAAGTAAAATCTAGTTTTTAAACAAGTAAGAACTATCTGAAGCCACTTTTAATTAAATACTCCCGTTATGACCACAGGGATAATACTGATTTTTTTTGACAAAAATAAAACAGAATTCAGAAGGGTTAGCAACTGTACCAGGAAAAGGTGTGAAATTAACTGATGTCTCCAGGTTAATTTTTCTGGTTATCCAAAATGCGCGTAGGCGTAGCCCGTTGTAGACATCGCACAGCAAAATTGTTCCTACTGTGGATGTTTACTGTAGGTACTGCCAAGACTATTTTGTGTCCTTGCCCAATCATAAGGTAAGCACTCACGAGTGCGTTCTTCTAGTGATTCTTGATAGCAAGCAATGGCGGTTTCCAAATTCTCCGCGTGTTCCCCAAAAATACGATTACTGTAGGCAATGCCAAGATTATTTTGTATCATTGCCCAGTGTCTGGGAAAGCGATCGCGAGTACATTCTTCTAAGGCTTTTCGACCGCAGGCAATGGCTTTTTCCAAATTGTCAGCTTGTTCCCCACGAATACGCTCATTATAGGCTTTCGCAAGACTCATGTGTATCCAACCCCAAAACAAAGGGTTGCGATCGCGCGAGGATTCTTTTAATGCTTCTTCATAACAAGAAATTGCTGCTTCTATATTTTCGGCTTCTTCTCCACGGATGCGGTTACTGTAGGCATTACCAAGATTAATTTGTGTTGCTGCCCAATCTTGGGGGAAACGCTCGCGAGTGCATTCTGTTAATGATTCTTGATAACAGGAAATTGCTGCTTCTAAACTATCGGCTCGTTCTCCCAAGATGCGATCGCTGTAGGCAGCACCCATATCCTTAAGTATCACACTCCAGCGATAGGGATTGGCGTTGCGCGTATATTCTTTGTAATGCTTCTTGATAACAGACAATGGCTGTTTCTATATTCTCTGCTCTTTCCCCACGGATACGCTCATAATAGGCATTACCAAGATGATGTTGTGACAAAGCCCATATTTGGGGAAAACGATCGCGAGTACATTCTGTCAGTGCTTCCTGAGAATAGGCGATCGCAATTTCCAAGTTATTAGCATACTCTCCGTGAATACGGGATTTATAGGCATTACCAAGATAAGTTTGTACTTTTCCCCAACTATCAGGAAAGTCTTGGCGATTAAAAGCTGTTAGTGCTATTTCATAACCAGCAATAATAATTTCGATATTGTCGGCACGATTCCCCAAGACAAAATCTAGGAGTAAATTACAGAAAGTAAAAATATTTGTTCCTGTATCAAATAGTGATTGGTCTGGTTGTGCTTCTGCTAGTTTTTCTGTTGCCCGAATTTTCAGCACATCCGCCAAATGCAAATCTAATTTAGCCAGATTTGCTTGTAATATGGTATGTACTATTATTGGGTCGCCATTGCTGTTATGGACTGCTAGCAATACCTCTTGCAAAAAATCCAAGTATTTGCCATCTCTAGGGGTTGATGATGATTGACCGTTCATAGGTAAGGGCGTGAGACGCAATTTTATTATGAGAATACTTCAACACCAGTACCCTAGATTCCAAAAAAGTATCAAATCTTATCACAGATGATAATTTACTAACGGCGATCGCTAATCCCCCTACATCTACATTCAACAAAAAACTAGCTACTGAAGTTTTTAAGATTATCCTTTAATTGTTGATGAATGCGTTGGCGTAGCCCACCGCAAGTGATTGCCCACTTACAGTTTCAGTAACAGGAGGATGCGATCGCTACATAATTACGAATTACGAAATAGAAAATCCTTTATAATGTTATATTATGCCAGCAAGAGATATCTTTCACAACGCAGTCAAAAAAGGGCTAGAAAAGGAAGGGTGGAAAATCACCCATGATCCCTTACCCGTCAGTTTCGAGTTAGGGGATATGTACATAGACTTAGGTGCAGAAAGAATTCTAGCAGCAGAAAGAGAGGGTGAAAAAATTGCTGTTGAAATTAAAAGCTTTTTTAAAACATCTGCAATTTCTGAATTTCACACAGCTTTAGGACAATTTATTAACTATCGACTAGCATTATCTGAACAAGAACCAGATCGGACTCTCTATTTAGCAGTTCCCATCGATACATATACTTCCTTCTTCACTATCAGACTTGTACAAAACATTATTAAAACATATCAACTTAAATTGATTACTTATCAGCCTGTAACAGAGGATATTGTCGAATGGATAAACTAAAAAAATATCAACAAATAATTCAGCAACTTCTCCAAGAATATGCTGCAATTTCTAGTCAAGATCCAGAAATTGAAACCCAATTAATTTTTGACACAGAACATCACCACTATCAACTTGTAAATATCGGTTGGAAAAATCAACGTCGTGTTTATGGTTGTTTTTTACATCTAGATATCAAAGATGGTAAAGTTTGGCTGCAACACAATGGGACAGAAAATGAAGTAGGAGAAGATTTAGCAAATTTAGGTATCCCCAAGCAGGATATTGTCATCGGTTTTCATTCGCCATTTAAGCGCCAATTTACAGATTATGCTGTGGGTTAAATATCATTGAAGAAGAATTCAGCTATTCTGAATTCAGGAGTCAGAATCAATCAGTCGGGGATTCAGACACGCAACTGAATTGTTGCACTACCAAATTTCAATTTGGTGGGGGTGCAAAAACGCCGATTATTCAGACGATCGAGTACTCGCTAACGCTGCGAAGCACCGCCAGTCGTACAGAAAACATTGCTGAATTCTGACTCCTGACTTTTGAATTCTGTTCGATAATCCACTAATCAGCTAAAAAGTCTTAATCTAAATATTCATCTATCGGTATAATCTATGTCTATCAACTCTCGTGCTTGCACTTGAGGATGAATTAATTCAAAAACTGCATGAGTCTGTTGGCTCATGCAGTTTTCATAAATTAAGTGCGGATGAAAGGACTTGAACCTTCACTCCTTTCGGAACTAGAACCTAAATCTAGCGCGTCTGCCAATTTCGCCACATCCGCATCAGTTTACTAACATATCATAATAAAATAATTATGGCAATAGGGAATAGGGGACAAGGGAGAAATTAATTTCCTATGCCCCATTCCCAATTCCCAACTACATAACTGCAACACGAGGCAGACGATGCTTGAAACCACAGAGAATTTCCCAAGAAATAGTGTTTAATTGTTTTGCCCAATCGTCCGCTGAAATTTGTTCTTTTCCGTGTTCCCCTAGCAAGGTGACTACTTCTCCTTCTTGGATATTGGGTATGGCACTCACATCCAGCATCAACTGATCCATTGTAATTGTCCCAATTTGCGACACCCGCTGACCGCGAATTAACACCTGCATTTTGTTAGAAAGACTGCGAGGAACACCGTCAGCATAGCCAATTCCCACGACGGCGAGGCGAAGTTCACGCGGGGCAATAAATTTATGCCCGTAGCTAACAGCTGTTCCTGCGGCAATTGTTTTGACTTGGGTAACTCGTGCCTTAAGTTGCAAAACGGGCTTGAGATCGATCGCATTTTGTAAATGGGTTGCTGGGTAGAGTCCGTAAACAGCTAAACCTACACGCACCATGTCGTAGTGCAATGCCGGATTTGTGAGTGCGGCGGCTGAGTTTGCCAAGTGCAAGCAAGGCGGTTGAATTCCCATTGCTTTGATTTGAGCGATCGCATCCTCAAATCGTTTATGCTGTTCTTCCATTGCCGTGGTATCAGGATCGTCTGCTGTCGCCAAATGAGAATAAATACTGGCAATATTAAGATGTGGTAATCGCTGCACTAATTGCACAAATTCGCCAGCTTGCCGCCAATCAGTTCCCAACCTCGACATTCCCGTGTCTAATTTAATGTGTACGGGCACTGGAGAACCATGATTCATCGATTCTAAGGTATCAGAAAATACTAAAGCTTGTTTAGGGCTACAGAGTGTGGGCTGAAGTTTCCATTGGGCGATCGCATGAATTTGCTCTAGTGTATGAGTTGCCCCTAAAATCAAAATGGGCGCTTGAATCCCGCCTTCTCGCAATTGAATAGCTTCTGGAACTGTAGCCACTCCTAAGCAACTAGCTCCCGATTGGATGGCAATTTGGGCGACTGTTACTGCTCCATGTCCGTAGGCATCAGCTTTTACTACTGCCATCAACTGGGTACGCGGCGATAAAAACTGCACCAATTGCTTTACATTGTACGACAACGCCTCTAAATCAATTTCTACCCAAGCTCGTTGCGAAAACCACGCGTAGGTATCGCACTGCTGATTCGGAACTACACCAGGGATTTGTTTGCGACTTAACATTTGTACTGACTCCTATCCCGCCACGGCTAAACTTGCAAGTTATCTATCTATACACGCTCCTAAAAGCGAGATCAGATTAAATAGGAAGTTTAACCTTCAGATTGGAATTGATACAAGATGTTGCGGCGCTAAAGTAAAAGTTAAGAGTTATGAGTTATCAGTTATAAGTTAAAAGTAAATCTTATGGATCAACTTTTCACTCCGTTCTTCTCTACGAGACACTGCGCGATTGCGTTAGTCTAAGTAATAATTTTAATCAAGTAATAAATTTGACTTTCCAACTCTTAACTCCTCACTCCTCACTCCTAACTTTTTATTCATCACTCAATTTCCAAATTCTCCCGAAAGTATAATTTCTTCTTATCCCCCTAGCAGGGTGTATTTGTGTTAATATATTGTAAAACTCATACCCTGAGCGCAAATAATGGGGAAGGTTTTAGTCTTAAACGCCTCTTACGAACCTCTCAATATAACGAGTTGGCGTCGCGCTGTAGTTCTTTTAATCAAGGGCAAAGCAGAACGCGTGGAACACAACGGTAAATTTCTGTACACGGATTTCCCGTTGCCGACCGTGATCCGGTTGCGTCATTATGTACGCGTTCCTTATAAAGAAATCCCTCTAACTCGCCGAAATATATTGCACCGTGATGGTCATGCCTGTCAATACTGTGGTTTCACAGGGGATGAATTGACACTAGACCATGTAATACCGCGATCGCGCGGCGGAGGCGATACTTGGGAGAATATTGTTACCGCTTGTGTCCGTTGCAATGTCAAAAAAGGCAGTCGGACTCCCCACGAAGCTCACATGCCTTTGCGTCATCCCCCGCGCCAACCTTATAGCAGTCTCTATTTCGAGGTCAGCAAACATCTTAAGAGTGGACTGCATACAGAGTGGCAAAAGTATGTTATAGGTCTTTGAGCAAAAAACAGAGGAGCAAAGGAAAAAGGAGAAATACCCTCTTTCTTTGGGAGATAGCCAATAACTTTAGTTATGGAGTGTTNGAAAAATTGGTGGCTATATGGCTTTGTAAAACCAAGGTCAATGCGTCAACGCTCAAGCCTTTACATTTGTTGTATATAAGTTTCCCCTTTGCTCCNNNTTCCTCCTGTCTTTTTCCATTAGACTTCACTCTNNAATTTTTAGAATTTTCAAAGGGGATATGAAACACGCCTTGCTCATCAAAAATAATTGTTAATTGCTCAATAGTCACAATAATGAGAATATTAAGCATAAGAATATTTCAAATATCAAGGACTAATCCTAAAGTATAAGATAGAAAATATACCCTAAGTTAGATAAAAATCCCCCTGATTAAATTTGCCGACGAGAGAAAAACTCCTAAAACAGATACCTGCTGCCACATACAGCCTGATATCTTAAACTTACTTGCTGTACTCCCTCTAGTGGAATTTAGTTGATTCTTGAGCGCTGTTACTGACAAAAAATATACTTAGATGTATAGTGCAATGTCTTGAGATTTTTGCGAAGATCATAATAATGTGGCTAAATTCAGGGAATTGCTGCTCGTAGTATTTCTGAATAAAAGGAGCCTCACACTTTAAAAAAGTTCCCTATGTACTTTAATTCTCCCGTTACTCAGTTTGAGAATTTGTCGTTGACCACAGAGCCAAACCCAGAGGAACCTGAAATCGAGAAAGCGCCAGTGGAAGTTGCATTTAAAAGCCCATCATTACCGCCATCGGTAGGTGATGGGGCTATATATCTCAGTCACCGTGGTAATTCTCTGGCACAACAAAAGTCAGAAGAACTGCAAAGAACCCTTTTGGCACACCGACACGATCGCCAACTGGTAATTTTGCAAGATTTTCCTGACCCTGATGCCCTTTCCTGTGCCTGGGCTTATCAGTTAATTGCCCAGCAATATGATATCAAATGTGAAATCATTTATGCTGGCGCGTTAAGCCATCAAGAAAATATTGCCTTGGTAAGGCTGACTAATTTACCCATCCAACGCTGGACAACGCAAACCTTGAAAACCAAAGATTTGTCATCTTATCAAGGTTTTGTGCTAATTGACAACCAGGGAACCACTTCGCAACTACTGTCATCGGTGCAGCAAGCTGGAATTCCTTTAGTGGTACTCATCGACCATCACAGTATCCAAGGCGATTTGCAATCAGAGTTTGAGGATATTCGTCCTTATGTAAGAGCGACGGCAACAATTTTTACTCAATACCTCCAAACAGGATTATTAGCATTAGATAGCAGCATAAATCAACACGTCAAATGCGCTACTGCCTTGATGCATGGCTTGCGATCGGATACAAATCGGTTAATGCAAGCGCAAGAAGAAGACTTTATGGCAGCGGCCTATTTAAGCCGATTTTATGATGCCCAACTGCTGAATGCCATTTTACAGGCGAACCGTTCCAAGCGGGTAATGGATGTAATCGAGCGATCGCTAAAAAATCGCATCGTCCAAAATAACTTTTCCATTGCTGGTGTTGGATATTTACGCTACGAAGACCGTGACGCCATCCCCCAAGCGGCTGATTTTCTTGTCACCGAAGAAAACGTCCACACTGCTGTAGTTTACGGTATTGTTCACGATGAAGATGATGAACTGGAAATAGTCATCGGCTCCCTGAGAACTAGCAAACTTACCCTTGACCCCGATGAATTCATCAAAGAAGCCTTTGGACAAGATAGTGCAGGGCGGTTTTTCGGCGGTGGAAGAACAAGCGCAGGTGGCTTTGAAATCCCGATGGGCTTCTTATCCGGCAGTAATGAAAATTCCGCCTATGCGAAAATGAAATGGGAAGTATTCGACGCTCAAATTAAGCAAAAACTGTTGAGGTTGGTTAATCCTAGAGATAATCCGATTCAGTCGGAGTAGAGGGAACTCAAGGAGACGCGGAGAACTCCTAACTAATGCAGCAGTCAAAGTGTTTATTTAGATAGCATCCCTTCCCGATTTTTGATAAAAGTCGGGAATTTGGGTTTTATGGCGAATGCTGAACTAAATCAAAGTTAACTTGCGCCTACCTATTTATTTGTGAAGAAGGAGCGCCATGAAGTCTATAAAACTCCAAATCTTACAAACTCTGTATGAGCAAGATTTTTATGCTTGGGTAGAGCAGACAGCAGAGCTTTTGCGATTGCAGCACTGGGACACGCTGGATTTAGAACACTTAATTGAGGAAGTGGTGGACTTGGGTAAGAGTCAACAACGGGCGTTGCAAAGTGCGTTGCGGTTAGTCTTATCGCATTTGTTGAAATGGAAGTATCAACCAGAACGTCGTAGTCATAGTTGGCAAGTGACCATTACCCGTGAGCGACTGAATATAGATGAATTGCTGCAAGAAAGTCCTAGCTTGCAGCGTTTTTTAAATGATGCCGAGTGGATTAATACTACTTATCAAAGAGCGCGGCGAGAGGCAATGGTAGAAACGAGTTTATCAGCAGATAACTTTGCGATCGCTTGTCCGTTTTCTGTTGATGAGATTTTAGACTTAGACTTTTATCCTAACGCTGACCAATAATCGTAAAGTTATTTACCCTCTAACAACCGCTACTCATAGTCTAAATTAAGTAAAAATACGGCTTAAATTTAGTATGATAAATGGCTAACATCATGATAATCATGAGCGATGTTACGAGTTTCTTCGGGAAGATCCCAAATATCCATCATTGCATTTCAAAAAAGTCGGTCAGTTTTGGTCAGTGCGTATTGGTATATATTATCGGGCGCTTGCTGTAAAAGAAGATGATAATTTTGTATGGTTTTGGATTGGCTCACATCCAGAGTATGACAGATTGCTAAGTGGTGGATAGCGTTCTAACATTGCATAAGAGCAGCCTAACCGATCACTAATAATACAAAGTATGGAACTATACTTAATTCGTCATGGCATCGCCGAAGACAAGGGATTAGGCATCAAGGATGAAGATCGCAGCCTAACCAAAGAAGGAAGGCAAAAAACGGAGAAAGTTGCCCAAAAACTTGTTAAATTAGGTTTAAACTTTGATTTAATTCTCACCAGTCCCTTAGTGCGGGCGCGCCAAACGGCTGAAATCCTCATAGCAAAAAAACTAAGCTCCCAGTTAGAGGAATCTAGCCACCTCGCGCCTGATGGTCAAATTTCTAATTGGCTCAAAGACTGGTTAGAACCAAGAAATTATTCCCAAAATACCCAACTGGCGCTGGTTGGACACGAACCTAATTTGAGCAATTGGGCAGAAATTCTCCTGTGGGGAGAAGCCAAAGAAAGCTTAGTCTTGAAAAAAGCAGGTATGATTGGGATAAAACTACCAGAAACAGGTTCTCCTCTGGGTCGGAGTCAGATGTTTTTGTTGACACCACCCAAGTACCTGCTATAACAGTTTTTCAACATTTCCAATTGTTGTTAGAACGGCTACTGTTATGGCGACAATAAATTTCTGGTAAGTTAGCTTGATCAGATATTTCACAAAGCGAATGGTGTTGCCATGATGGTGTGCGAATACAAGCCTGGTTTAGAAGGCATTCCCGCCGCCCAATCAAGTATCAGCTATGTTGATGGGCAAAAGGGAATACTAGAATATCGTGGCATTAGGATTGAGGAATTAGCAGAAAAAAGTACATTCTTAGAAACTGCTTATCTCTTAATCTGGAATAAACTGCCAAGCAAGGAAGAACTGGAAACATTTGAGCATGAAGTTCGTTACCCTGCACGGATAAAATACCGCATTCGGGACATGATGAAATGCTTTCCAGAAAGCGGCCATCCAATGGATGCCTTGCAAGCCTCTGCTGCGGCTTTAGGTTTGTTTTATTCGCTCCGGGATTTACATAATCCTGCCTATATTCGAGATTCAGTAGTACGGCTGATAGCAACTATTCCGACGATGGTGGCGGCCTTCCAACTGATGCGAAAAGGCAATGACCCGGTGCGTCCCCGTGATGATTTAGACTATTCCGCCAACTTTCTATACATGCTCAATGAGCAAGAACCCGATCCTCTAATGGCGCGGATTTTTGATATCTGCTTGATACTTCAAGTCGAGCATACAATGAATGCTTCTACCTTCAGTGCTAGGGTGACAGCTTCCACCTTGACCGATCCTTATGCTGTGGTTGCTAGTGCTGTAGGAACTTTGGGCGGGCCCCTGCATGGTGGAGCCAATGAAGAAGTAATTCAGATGTTGGAAAAAATTGGCTCTGTGGAAAATGTCCGTCCCTACATAGAGAATTGTCTGCAAACTAAATCTAAGATTATGGGTTTTGGACATCGTGTGTATAAAGTAAAAGACCCACGAGCCATAATTTTACAAGGTCTAGCAGAACAACTGTTTGAGAAGTTTGGCTATGACAAATTCTATGACATTGCTCAAGAAATGGAACGAGTGGTAGAGGAAAAACTCGGTAGTAAAGGGATTTATCCAAATATTGACTTTTACTCCGGTTTAGTGTATAGGAAGATGGGTATTCCTACAGACTTGTTTACACCAATATTTGCGATCGCTCGTGTTGTCGGTTGGTTAGCCCACTGGAAAGAACAACTAGCAGAAAACCGGATTTTCCGTCCTACCCAGGTTTACAACGGTCTGCACGAAATTACTTATACACCGATTGACCAACGGTAACTGGGCATAGGGCATGGGGCACTTTTACTGAGCGTACCCCTCCGGGGAAGCAAGCTACGCGTAGCGTCTCGTAGAGAAGCCGAAGTATTGGGAATTGGGTACAAGAGGCAGAGGGGAAAGACTTACTGCACTTCTCCCCTGCCACCCTGCTCCTTTCAAGGGCAGGCTTTTAGGCTTTCGATAAATAGTTGAGAATGTTCTCAATTATTGAACGTAGTTTTAAGTTCTCAGACAATGGTTTTGGTTTTAAAATCCCAAAAATTTGTCTAATCAAAAAAACCTGCCCCAGAAAGCCACCCTGCTCCCCTGCTTCCTCATTCTCCGTCTCCTCAATAGCCAAACTCAATGCCAACCATAAGTAGAATTCTCATCTCGCTTCAGGGTGGTCAAACCATCCAACGATATACTAGGCATGGGAATTGGCAACAAATCTTCAATCGGAAGTCATCACAGCAAAAATTAAAAATGGGTGAATTTACAGGTATTAATTTAACTAATAGTTGTAATTCACTATGACTCGATGTCTTAAAGAGCGGAAACATGAATTCAGGAATTGACCTCCAAGGAACTTTTATTGAATCCCTCCGGGATTTAGGTTTACCAGCAGGAACAGCCAAAGCGATTTGGATGCCCCTGCCAATGATACTGATGCTAATTGGGGCAACAGTGGGGGTATTAGTTGCTACTTGGCTAGAACGGAAAATTTCTGCCTCCGCACAGCAGCGAATTGGGCCAGAATATCAGGGACCTTTTGGGTTGCTGGTGCCTGTAGCGGATGGTCTGAAGTTGGTATTTAAAGAAGATATAGTACCAGCCAAGTCTGACCCCTGGCTGTTTACTCTTGGCCCAATTATTGTTGTAATTCCGGTGTTTCTGTCGTTCCTGATTGTGCCCTTTGGACAGAATATCGTAATTAGCAATGTGGGCATGGGCGTATTCTTGTGGATTGCCTTGTCAAGTATTCAACCCATTGGCTTGCTGATGGCTGGCTATGCATCTAATAACAAATACTCCCTCTTAGGGGGCTTGCGGGCAGCAGCGCAATCTATCAGTTATGAAATTCCTTTGGCGTTGGCGGTGTTAGCGATCGCTATGATGTCTAATAGCCTCGACACCGTTGATATTGTCAATCAACAATCTGGCTATGGCATTCTAGGCTGGAACATTTGGCGACAACCAATTGGTTTTCTGATCTTTTGGATAGCCGCCCTCGCTGAATGCGAACGATTACCTTTTGACTTACCCGAAGCGGAAGAAGAAATCGTCGCCGGCTATCAGACGGAATACTCAGGCATGAAATTCGGTCTGTTCTACCTGGGTTCATACGTTAACTTGATCCTTTCTTCCTTACTAGTAGCAATTCTCTACCTGGGCGGTTGGGACTTTCCTATTCCCCTCAACCTCATCGCTGGTTGGCTGGGAGTCAGTGAATTAAATCCCGTGTTCCAGATAGTAACTGCGGCTTTGGGTATCACGATGACCGTGTTCAAAGCCTATTTACTAGTGTTTGTCGCCATCCTGTTGCGCTGGACAGTACCACGGGTACGGATTGACCAACTGTTAGATTTAGGATGGAAGTTTTTGTTACCAGTTGGTTTGGTTAATCTGCTATTAACCGCCGCCCTGAAACTAGCCTTTCCCTTCGCCTTCGGCGGGTAATGAGAGAGTTAGGAGTTATAAGTTATGAGTTATGAGTTATGAGTTATGAGTTATGAGTTTTTAATTAACTCCTCATTCCTCACTCCTAGCACCTTACTCCTAACTCCTCACTCCTCACTCCTAACTTTTATCACCTGAAGAGAGAGACACAAAATGCTAAAGTTCCTAAAACAAGTTGGTGATTACGCCAAAGAAACGGTACAAGCTGCGCGTTACATTGGTCAGGGACTTTCTGTCACCTTCGACCACATGCGGCGGCGTCCAATTACTGTACAGTATCCTTACGAGAAACTAATTCCTGGCGAACGGTTTCGCGGTAGAATTCACTTTGAATTTGATAAGTGTATTGCTTGCGAAGTTTGCGTTCGCGTTTGTCCAATTAACCTACCTGTAGTAGATTGGGAATTCGACAAAGCCAGCAAAAAGAAAAAACTCAACCACTACAGCATTGACTTTGGAGTTTGTATCTTTTGCGGTAATTGTGTGGAATTTTGCCCCACTAACTGTCTATCGATGACAGAAGAATATGAGCTTTCCACTTACGATCGCCATGAATTGAACTATGACAACGTAGCGCTAGGTCGTCTGCCGTATAAAGTAACAGATGACCCAATGGTTACACCACTGCGCGAACTAGTTTACCTACCCAAAGGCGTCCTCGAACCACATGGATTGCCCGCAGATGCGCCACGTGCAGGTGCGCGTCCAGAAGACTTGGTAGAGCAAACAGAAAAATAAATGTCATTTGTCATTTGTCCATTATCCTTTCTTAATGACCAATGACCAATGACTAATGACCAATGACAATTGACTAAGGACAAAAAACAGTGAATCTAGCAGAAGGAGTACAGTTAGTATCACTTGGCATACTGGGCGTGATGATGATTGGGGCAGCCATTGGTGTGGTGCTGTTTTCCAACATCGTCTATTCTGCCTTTTTGCTGGGGGGTGTGTTCATCAGCATAGCGGGAATGTACCTGTTGCTAAATGCTGATTTTGTTGCGGCTGCACAAATACTAATTTACGTTGGGGCGGTTAACGTGCTGATTTTGTTTGCCATTATGTTGGTGAACAAGCGGCAAGATTTTGTAGCATTTCCTAACTCTTGGGTGCGAAAAGTACTGACGGGTGTAGTTAGTGTAGGATTGTTTGGTCTTTTAAGTACGATGGTGCTGGCTACTCCTTGGGCGTATTCAACCGCTCCTGTAGCTGGTGGTGAAAGTTCTATTGTTTTAATTGGAGAACATTTCTTCACTGACTTTTTACTACCTTTTGAACTAGCTTCCATTTTGCTGCTGATAGCGATGGTAGGAGCAATTATTTTGGCACGTCGTGAGTATTTGCCAGATCAACTGACACGATCCAATGTGGGGCAAACTGTTTTGACTTTACAAGAACGCCCCAGAGAACTAGTATCAACAACCAGCGAAACCAAAGAGTAATATTTGCGACCAGAATCGCAGATAAACAGCCAGCTTTTTCAGGAGGGATACCCAGATTCATGCAACTCCAGTACTTTTTATTACTAGCAGCAGCTTTATTCTGCATTGGCATCTACGGTTTAATTACTAGCCGCAACGCTGTGCGGGTGCTGATGTCAATTGAATTACTGCTCAATGCTGTTAATCTGAATTTAATGGCATTTTCCAACTTCCTCGACTCAACATTAATTAAGGGTCAGGTTTTCACAGTATTTGTGATTACCGTGGCCGCAGCCGAGGCGGCGGTGGGTTTAGCGATCGTGCTGGCCATTTATCGCAACCGCGATACCGTCGATATGGAGCAGTTTAATCTCCTGAAGTGGTAATTGTGCGTGCAACTCAAGCAGGTAATCATTGCTTATAAAGCGCGAGATGCCCGGAGTAAACAATGGGCAGAACTCTGTGCGAAACAACTAGAAAGTCGCGATTGCCAAGTGTTGATGGGGCTTAGCGGGCCGAAAGACAACCCCTATCCAGTCTTTTTGGCTTCAGCTGGTCAACCAATCGATCTCGCTTTGGTTCTCGGTGGCGATGGTACTGTTTTAACTGGTGCCAGACATCTAGCCCCAGCTGGTATCCCAATTCTGGGAGTGAATGTAGGAGGCCATCTGGGGTTTTTAACTGAGTCAGTGGAAGAGTTTCAGGATACAGAGAAAGTTTGGGATCGACTGTTTGAGGATCGCTATGCTATCCAACGACGGATGATGTTGCAAGCTGCGGTGTATGAGGGGCATGGGTCTAATTTAGAACCAGTGAGCGAACGTTACCTGGCTTTGAATGAATTCTGTGTCAAACCCGCCTCCGCTGACCGAATGATCACCTCAATTCTGGAAATGGAAATCGATGGTGAGGTAGTCGATCAATACGTCGGGGATGGGTTGATTATTTCCACTCCTACAGGTTCCACAGGTTACACTGTTTCTGCTAATGGGCCAATTATGCATGATGGTATGGAGGCGATTACCATCACTCCTATTTGTGCAATGAGCCTTTCTAGTCGTCCCCTCGTTTTACCCCCTGGCTCTGTGGTGAGTATTTGGCCTTTGGGGGATTACGATTTGAGTACCAAGCTGTGGACAGATGGGGTTTTGGGAACTTCAATTTGGCCTGGACACCGTGTTGATGTGCGGATGGCAGAGTGTCGGGCTAAATTTATTATTTTGCGCGAGAACAATTCCTACTATCAGACGCTACGGGAGAAGTTGCTGTGGGCAGGTACAAGGGTTCACTACAGCAATAATCACCGTAATTAATTAAGTATTTTAGAGTGCATTTACCGCAGATTGCGATCGCGTAACCGTAGGCGATCGCAACCAAAATTACCCAAGCCCCTGGATTCATCTGGGGGCTTTCTAGTTGTGTGGAGAAATCTATACATAAATGTATTGGCTCTTTAAATTTTAGGATAAAATATTACCTCATCTCAATTCAGTCCCAGTTCTTCCTTCAACGCCTCCGGTACATTAACTGCTGTCTCCAATCCCCGCACCCCTTCCCACTGCTGCTTTTTACCCCAGATCATCTCTTCTAAATTGGCGTCGCTGAGGTCTGCACCACCCAAAATGGCATAACTGAGGTTGCTATGGCTGAGATCAGCGCCGTTGAGGATAGCACCACTGAGGTTACTGCCACTGAGGTTAGCATTGTTAAGGTTGGCATAGCTGAAGTCTGTGCCAAATAGTATAGCGTCGGTGAGGTCAGCACCACTGAGGTCGGCGTCGTTAAGAATCACGCCGCTGAGGTCGGCTTCGTTGAGAATCACCCGACTCAAGTCTACACCGCTGAGGTCGGCACCTAAGAACATTGCACCGTTAAGTCTGGCATTGTTAAGTTTGGCACCGTTAAGTTTGGCATAGCTGAGGTCTGCGGCAACCAGGATAGCATCGCTGAGGTTGGTACTGAAAAGAATTGTGTCACTGAGGTTAGTACCGTTGAGGATGGCGTGACTCAAATCAGCACCACTGAGGTCGGCGCGGCAGAGGTCGGCATGGCTAAGGCTGACGCTATTAAGGTTGGCTTCACTCAGATTTGCACCGAAAAGGATAGCGTTACTTAGGTCAGCATGGCTGAAGTTAGTGCTACTAAGGTCAGCGCGGTTGAGGTCGGCGCGGCTAAGGTCGGCGCGGCTAAGGTTGGTATTGCTAAGGTCGGCGCGGTTGAGGTCGGCGCGGCTAAGGTTGGCACAGCTAAGGTTAGCACCGCTGAGGTTGGTGCTACTGAGGTCGGCTCCGCTGAGGTTAACACCGCTGAGGTTGGCACCGCTGAGGTTGGCATCGCCGAGGTTGGCACCGCTAAGGTTGGCACCACTGAAGTTTACGCCAGTTAAGTTGGCATCGCCGAGATAAGCAAGGCTTAGGTCAGCACCGCTAAAGTCTGCCCCGGTAAGGTTGGCATCGCCGAGGTAAGCACCCCTAAAGTTACCGCCTTTGAGGAATTGTCCAACTATACTGCTAAAGTTGCCAATTTCCAGGGCATCGCTATAATTAATAATCCGCAACAGTTGGGATGTGAAAAAATTGTCTGTGTCCGGTTGGGCAGATGGATAGAAGATGATTTTTTGTTTGAGTTCATCTTGCCCTTGGGCGTAACGGTGTAACTCTAATAATAAAATCAGTACGTTCAGCCCTGTATATATGTCTACCTGTCTCAACCCAAGAGCAATATTTTGTGCCGCTAGCTTTAACTTTGTTTTCTGAGGCAAGTTATCATCTGGTGTGCCATCGATAAATTCTCCCTGACACCAGCGACGATAAAAATCTTCTAGCCGCCCAAAAAGCAATTCTGGACGAATTTTTTGACCAGTCACAACCAATTCCATTAGTTGGTTTACTATTTCAGGTTTCAGGGCACCACTGCCCAATAAATCATAAATCTCTTCATACATCTGGCGATCGCATACTTTAAAGCAAAACCCAGTGGGTAAAGTGCCCAATGTGCGATCGTCTATCTGAGAACTCAAACCGTTCTTTGGTATTGTCCATTTTTCTAAGCTTTTTTGCAGTCTTGGAGAGTATAAATATTCCTGCAAATTATCTTGAGCTAATCTAACGCTTTTGTCTGGTTCTTTAATATTTTTTCCTAGAGGTAAAACTGCCTCAGTTTCTAGCGATGTGGTCTTTGGCATCTCTTGTAACCTTATACCCCTCACATAATTTCTCAGCAGCTGCCAAACTTGAGATAAATATGTTGACATTTTTGTTTCCGTTGTTACATTTAAATAACTGTTTTTGATAATCCTGAATTAAAAACTTTTCTATGGTAGTTTGCTTTGCATTGCCAACAATCAACAGTATAAATAAATACTATAGTAAAAAAATCATGAGTTGGCGATGTTTACGGCGGGCTACTTCTGATGAATTGCCAACGGCGTTTCTGGATGGCAACTTCTCGCTCACCTGTAGTAGCCTTAAGCTTCCTCTCATTATGTAAATAAAGTGTTAACTTCAAAATTATTTCCAAGCTCAACTAATTCTATGATTTAGCTAATTTGTTATACTTTTTATCCAAGAAATTTCTTAGTCTGATGTAAAAATCATACTTACTGTTTGCAGGAGATGCAATTGTTAGGAAAAATCCTACACTAAAACAGCACAACAAAGCTGAAAAATGGCAATTAAAATTTAAGTCAAAAGTTTTTTGCCTAATATAAAGCAGCTAAGATAATCGCTATAGGGCAGGCTATATGGCTTTGCAAAAGTTAAAAATTAACGAGAGATAGTTATCAGGTAATGAATGTAATGAACAGATTAACTTTTTATATGATTTTGTTACATAGTTTATTTTTAGGGATAGCGACAGCTAGCGCGAAGTCACCGTTTCTTAACAATGTTGATACAGGCAAGCATATTCTTGGAAAAGATGTGGTTACAGTCAGAAGTGGAGAGAAATTCAATAGTCATTTATCGACAGAAACTTCTTCAACTAAAATCTCAGCCTTATCATCAAATAATATTAATTTTCCTCAGAAACAGAGGCTACCGTCAAATCACGTTTGGGTAGTTAATCAAAATAAACACGTACAGCCTCAACCGTTTATTTGGATAGTAGAAAATCTGAAACAAGCAGGTCAGCAACCATTTTTACAAGTTGCAAAACCCCCAGAAAAACCGAATACAAAGCCTAGAAATACCAAGAAACCAGCAGCAAAGGATGATTTAGAGCCATTTAACGAAGTAATTAAAAATACCCAAAAGTCAGGGGGATTGTTCACACTTTATCGGAATAAAGAAAAGAATAAGATTTATCTAGAAATTAAGCCAGAACAACTTAATAAAAATTACCTAGCTACGGCAACTCTGGAATCGGGTATTGGCGAACGGGGTATTTACAGTGGTATGCCTCTGCAAGATTTTTTATTTTATTTTCAACGGGTGGATGATAAATTACACTTTGTCATTCGCAATGTAAATTTTCGCACTCGTGAGGGAGATCCCCAGGTGCGATCGCTGACGCGATCGTTTAGCGACTCTGTTCTCTACAACATTTCCATTAAAAGCATTCATCCAGAACGCAAAACCCTTCTCATTGACTTAGAAGATTTGTTACTCACAGACTTAGCTGGATTATCTGTAGGTTTAGGAGTTCCAAAAACCGCAAGCCAGTCCTATTTTGGTACTGCTAAAGCCTTTCCCCAAAACTTAGAAGTTGAATCAGTTTTGAATTACTCTAATAGCGTTGACCCCAACAATGAAATTGCAAGCTTTGGGTCGCTAGCTGACAACCGTGGCTTTACCTTGCGCGTCCACTACAGTTTCTCCCAACTACCCGATCGAGATTATCGACCGCGCCTTGCTGACGATCGCATCGGCTATTTCATCACCGCCTATCAAGATTTATCCAAAGACGACGATCGCGGCGATTCTTTTGTCCGCTACATAAATCGCTGGCATTTAGAAAAACAAGACCCGAAAGCAGTCATTTCTCACCCCAAAAAACCGATTGTTTTCTGGATTGATAACGCTGTGCCCTTAGAGTACCGCGATGCCATGAAAGAAGGCGTTCTCATGTGGAACAAAGCCTTTCTCAAAGCCGGATTCAAGGATGCAATTGAAGTCCGCCAAATGCCAGATGATGCTACCTGGGACCCGGCAGATATTCGTTACAACACGATTCGCTGGATTAACACAGTCGATGGCTACTTTGCAATGGGGCCATCCCGCGTTAACCCATTGACAGGGGAAATTTTGGATGCAGACATTCTCGTAGATGCTAGCTTTATCCGGGCACTCAAGGGTGAATATCGCAAAATCGTCCAACCCAGCCAAACAGAAAATCGCACGACTTTATCAGCTTTGATGCAAAATCGTCTACTTTGCACTAATGGTTTAGATGGGAAAAACAATGGTGTCCCCCAGAAGATGCAAGGACAAGAGGGGTTGTTGAATCGTTTATCAAAAATGGCAGGCGAGTACGATTTATGCTACGGCATGGAAGCTGCTAACCAGTTTGCCTTTGGTTCGCTGGCAATGTCTCTGCTGCCTGATACTATAGCTACTCCAGACAAGGTAAAAGAATATATTAATCAGTATTTACGTTTAATCATCGCTCACGAAGTTGGACATACTCTTGGTTTACGTCATAACTTCCGTGGTAGTACACTGCTACCACCACAGGAGATGAATAATACAGAAGTTACCAAAAATAAAGGTCTGACAACTTCTGTCATGGATTATATTCCCCCAAATATCGCCCCTCAAGGTACAAAACAAGGAGATTATTTTCCTACGATGGTGGGGGTTTATGATGAATGGGCGATTAAGTATGGCTACACAACAATTCAGACATCAACTCCTTTAGCAGAAAAGCCAATTTTGGAGGAAATTGCTGCACAATCCTACAAGCCAGAATTGAGTTATTCCACAGATGAAGATGTATATGACCTCGACCCAACCGCTAATGCTTGGGATAATAGCGGTAATGTGCTGCTTTATTCTCAGTGGCAATTGAATAATTCGCGGGTGATGTGGGAACGTCTCGATAAGCGTTTCCCAATGGCTGGTGATAGTTACAGCGATGTGAGCGAACGTTTTAGTACAGTTTTGGGTAACTATTTCCAGCAAATATATTTCACCACAAAATACATCGGCGGACAATCTTTCTATCGCATTCACCCCAGCGAACTACCTGCCGAGAAAGTCTCTGGAGTTCCGCAACGCCGTTTACCATTTGAACCAGTTGCAGTTGAAGAACAACGCCAAGCTTTAGAAACGCTACAAAAATATGTATTTGCAGAAGATGCCCTCAGTTTTTCACCAGAATTACTGAATAAATTAGCACCTTCGCGTTGGCGACATTGGGGTAGTTCTCCACAAGTTGGTCGTTTGGATTTTCCCATTCATGACTTGGTGTTACTAATGCAGGGTTCTGTGTTGCGAGATTTACTCTCAGGCGATCGCCTCTCTCGTCTCAAGGATATTGAACTCAAAACTCCCGAAGGAAAAGCATTGACTCTACCAGAACTATTTGACACTTTACAATCAGGTATTTGGACGGAAGTTATCCAACCAAAAGGTAAACCAATGAAGATCGCTAGTTTGCGGCGAGGCTTGCAGCGTCAGTATTTAGACATTTTGACTGATATGGTATTGCGAAAAGAAAATGTTCCAGAAGATGCTCGCACTTTAGCTTGGTATAAACTCAAACAGCTTAATGAAAAACTTAAGGGAGTTAATTCTGAGGATGAATATACCAAAGCCCACTTATTAGAAACGCGCGATCGCATCGAGAAAGTTTTAAACGCCCCATTGCAAGCGAATTAAAAAAGTGAGGAGTGAGGAGTTAATAGTAAAATTCCTCACTTCTCTTCTTTTACCCTCATTTTGGCAAACAGAATATATTGATTATGTTGTGGGATAAGGACTAACTCACTAACTCCAAAAACCCCCTTCCTTGAGTCGTCCTTCATTCTGAGTGCAAGCGCTGTTTAGTCCACTGTCAACTACTTTCGATCAACCCAGTAGCGAAGTATTCCGATCATACTTTAGATCATTCGCTCTACATGTGTTGCACCGTTGACAAAAGGTATATCAATAGAAAACTTACCGAGGAGGCAGCAGGCAATTAAGTTTCCTCCTGCTACCTCTGCATTATCCTAACTACTCAATGCTTTTAAGAAGCGTTGCAAACTCTTAAACACATTGGGCTTTCTCGCAGGTGTCGCGTCAGTTGTTGTTGTTTGCGGTTGTCCTTTTAAAACAATCAGATCCAAATCATCACCAGATGGTTTTGTGGGTAATTCGGCAATTCTTTGATATTCGCCGTTGGTTTCCAGCCAAACTTCCCACTGTCCTGGGTAGCAGCGATATAGGGCACTTTCATCGTCTATGGGGCGCACGTAATAGGCGGATTCAATGGTACTGATAAAGCGATCGCGGATTTTTCTGGCTGTATAACCAATGCCCACGGTTCCAGAATCTTCTAAACGGGGATTTAACAAAACTAAAGGGCGATCGCCTATTACTTCACACAGCTTTTCCAACTGCGGCACTTCTACGGATGTGGGGGCGATGAATAAGAAAATTTCATCCTCTGGCTGAATTTTTGTCTGCAAGGAAGCAGCCCTACCCGTACCAATATCCAAAATTTGAAATGGTGCATCTGCCCAATCACGCCGGGCTAGAGCCGCAGCGCCAGCGTCAGCAAAGAAAATCTTCAAACGGGAATCATAATCTGTAAAAGTCGGTAGAAATTGTTCCGCCACAGGCATAAACTTCAGTTCTGGGAACAGGAACTCAACTTGTAAGCGAGTACAACCATCTGCAAGGGCAGCTTGAACGGCTGTACGAGATTGGGCGATCGCATCTTCAAGCGTATTTGGAAGTTCACTCATAATCTGCATGGTTCTGTAGTGTCTACTCCCATTGTTTCAGTATTGGCTCTTAATTAGGACTTACGCAGACGAGATTTCCCAATCCCCTGAAAACGCAGGGCTGTTTCATTGAGTGTTCCTCTAATAAGCTAAACCACATCTAGTTTGCATATCTAAAATTTATATAACTCTTGTAGAGTGGGCATCTTACCCGCCTTAATTATGCAATTGAAATGTAGAACAGCTTAATATAAATCCTCAAATATCTCCATTGAACTCAGTCGCCAGCAGGAGGATACTTAGCGCAATATTTTTTACACTGGCAAATAAACCTTATAAACAACTTAGGAACAGCGTATGCCTCTTCATAAACTTGAACATTTTGACCAAAATTATCGAGATACTTTTGGCGGAGACGATCTGAAAGCGCTGGATCTTTATACTGGCGGAGAGGATAGAGTTGGCTCAGTTGCTGACGTTTTAGTTGATGATTATGGTCATTTCCGGTATTTAATTATTGATATCAGCTTAGATTTTGTTAGCAAGAAAATATTACTACCAATTGGTCTTTGCCGGATCAGTTATCCAGAAAGACGCGCCTATGTTGACGGGTTAAGCAGACAGCAAATAGAGGGTTTACCCGATCATACAGAAGATGCGATCGTTAATAATGATTACGAAGAAAAGGTACGTAGTGTATTTCGTTCTCCAACCAGCGGTGTGACTTACAATCGCGATACATACAATTACCAAGAAGATCCAGATTTGTATGGGTTGAATGAGCAATCTCATCAAACTTTTAAACTATATGAAGAACGATTAATTGCCAGCAAACAACGCATCAAAACCGGAGAAGTAACGGTTGGGAAGCATATTGAAACAGAAACTGTACACGTTACAGTACCCGTTCAAAAAGAACGAGTTCTGATTGAGCGAGTTACGCCAACAGAAGCAGGAAAGGCTATAAATCCCAATGAACTTCAGTTTCAAGAAGGGGAAGTAGCACGCATAGAAGTGTACGAAGAAACCCCTGAGATACATAAAGAAGCATTTGTGCGTGAAGAAGTCCGGGTGAAGAAAGTAGTAGAACGGGACACTGTGGAAGCACAAGACACCATACGTCGAGAGGAATTAGATATTGATACTGCGGGGAATTTACATGTGCAAGAAAATGATATCGCCACACATGAAGCTCTTTAATTAGTTAGTTCATAAATTTATTTAATAGATTTATCTGAATAATCAAACAGGCAAAGTTAATTTTTATCTCTGCCTGTGTTTTTTTATTAAACAACAAGAGTCCTAACTTATGAGACAAGTCGGAAATCTGAACATGCAAAAAAATTGCATCTTGATAAATTATGTAGAAATGTAAAAACAAAAAAATGCAATGAGCATCTTAATATATCTAGAGAATCCCGTGTATTAAGGCTAGACATACTTTTTTTTGCAAAAGAAAGTGAGATGCTTACATTTTGTGTCTCTAGTTAGCCATATCGATCAAAAATATCTATAACTTTCGATTATTTAACCCTGGAAATAATTCATTCGGCAGAAGGATGTACAAATATAAATAAATGTCTAGTTTAGATATTAAGAGATGACAAAAAAATATTTGAGGTTAAACATAATGGTTCTTTACAAATTAGAAGATTTTGAGCCTAGCTATCAAGAGAGTTTTGATGGTCATGACATTAAAGGGTTGGGTGTCTATACACAGGGAACTGATGAAAAAGTTGGTACTGTTAGCGATGTTTTAGTTGATGAAGAAGGTCATTTTCGCTATCTAGTTGTTGACTTAGGCTTCTGGATTTTTGGTAAAAAAGTATTACTACCACTTGGCCGCGCCCGTATCGACTATAACGTCGATCGCGTTTACACAATTGGTTTGACTAGAGAGCAAGCTGAAGATTTGCCTGAGTTCGATGAACGCCAAACCCTTGATTACGATTATGAAGAACGGGTGCGTGGGGTATATCGCCAACCCACAGACTACAACAACCTTCCTGTAGAAGCTGCAACACCATTAGAACCTTTAGCAGGATTAGATCCTTTAGGAGCGCCTGTAGCATCATTAGGGACAACTCCTACTTACGCCCGTGATAGCTACACTTACGATAATGAGCCTGCTTTATACGGGTTAAATGAACAAGATCATCAAACCCTGAGATTGTATGAAGAACGGCTGATTGCCAGCAAACGACGCCAAAAAACTGGAGAAGTAACGATTGGCAAGCATGTTGAAACTGATACCGCACGGATTGCAGTACCAGTAGAAAGAGAACGAGTTGTGATTGAACGTGTAACTCCAGCAGATGCCGGTACGGCTGTTTCTGGGCGCGAAGCAGACTTCCGTGAAGGCGAAGTTGCTCGCATAGAAATCCACGAAGAAACTCCTGAAATTCGCAAAGAAGCATTTTTGCGTGAAGAAGTCAGAGTTAGAAAAGTGGTCGATCAAGACACAGTTGAAACTCAAGAAACCGTGCGTCGTGAAGAGTTAGATGTGAATTCTGGTAATCTTCCCATTGAAGAACGCTAACTAAAAATAGTCATTAGTTAATCGCTAATGACTAATAATTAATTCTACAGCTCACAATAGCTGATACTACTTACAATACTTTTTGGATAAACCCAACAATCTCTCTTTTGGTTTGGGTAAAGGTGAAGGGCAAAGGGGGAAAGGGAAATTCAAATCCTTTCCCCTTTCCCCCTGAACCAAAAAGTATTGATATCACTTAGAGTTTTTGATTGCAAATATTACTCTGGATATGAGTTGGATAAATCCATCGATCGCAAATATTTTCTAAATGGTATCCAGATGATTAATAAATTTAATTTAGCTAGTTAGTAAACTTTCCAGATGAATGGCCAAACTATGGCAAAAAACACTTTACAGGCAAAGGGTAATTCTCGCGCTATCTCCTCACTGGCAGATTTAAGAAAGAAGGTGAACAATTTTGCTGTGTTTGATAAGCAAGGTCAGCTAGTAGGAGTAGTTCATGATTTAATTGTGGATGGTAATCGTCGGCTAAACCTCGTTATCTCTAACCAGGCTAATCAACAAACTGCTGAATATAACCAGCAGTTACCTAATCAACATCCTTCTTTATTTCAGTTGCAGAGCCAGAGNAATAAAAAAATAGACAAGCCGACTCAATCTGTTTTCATAGACTTAAACAAATCAGAAATTGAATATATGCCTGAATATTTAGAATCAGAAACACCAGGCGATTTTAACTCAACTGAGCAACTAGCTAAAAATCAAATTACAAATAGCCCAGTTGAGCCATTAAATAATTTAGAACAGGTTCCTGAAGAACAGATTATTCGTCTACTAGAAGAACGACTATTTGTTGAAAGCAGTAAGCGTAAAGTTGGTGAGGTAATTGTTCGCAAAGTAATTGAAACCCGGATGGTACAAGTTCCTGTCCGACGCGAAAAGCTGATTGTGGAACAAATTAGCCCAGAACACAAACAACTCGCAGAAATTGATTTAGGACAAGGAGAAATTTCTGGGCTTGATTTGACCGAAGTCGAAAAACTTGAAGCTACTCATAACAACGGTTTGACGGTAAGCGGTGAATTTAGCTCGCCTAAAATTGCTAATTTATTATTGAATGCGATCGCACTAGAGCGAAATCACGGCTGTAAGCAGGTGCGTGTTACCATTGCAGTTGAAGACGAGTTGCACCAGAAAAAATACCAGGAGTGGTTTGACCGCTGTTCCAAAGGTCAATCACTAAAACCATAACAACAAGTTTCTCATAAGTTTCTAGCAGATAAATTAGTAGGGTGGGCATTGCACACCCTATTTTTTTGCTGATTTACAGCAGTTTTCATGTATTTGAAGCACACCCGTTGTAGGGGCGCAAGTCCTTGCACCCCTACCGTATGGTCTATTTACCTGAAAATAGCTGTAAGAAAAGAAAGTTTAAATTTCCGCTACCCACTCCCTAATTGTCTAGAGTGAATGTCTCTAATGCAACTTAATTTACAATACTAAGCAGTTGCCGTCCTTTTGGCTACTTGCAATGACATTTCGACTCAAGAGACTTTCACCCAAGAAACGACAGCGTTTGATCTCACCGATTAAGATTCAAGTTCAAAATGGAAAATTTGAGATTATAGGTATGGGTGCATGGCATTCCTACTGGCGCGATCCTTATCATCTGCTGCTAACGATTCCCTGGACTGGCTTTCTGCTGCTGATTTGTACTTTCTATATAACTATTAATGCTCTATTTGCCCTAGCTTACTTGATAGGAGGAGATTGTATTGCCAACGCCCAACCTGGCTCTTTTTTAGATGTCTTTTTCTTTAGCGTCCAAACGCTAGCATCTATCGGCTATGGGGCAATGTATCCGAAAACAACTTACGCCAACATTATTGTCACGATTGAAGCAATGATCGGTTTGGTGGGAATTGCTGTAATGACAGGACTAGCCTTTGCTCGATTCTCTCGACCTACAGCCCGTGTACTCTTTAGCCGTGTTGCTGTTATTACAGCTCATAATGCGATGCCAACTCTCATGTTTCGTAGTGCTAACCGGCGTCGCAATATGATTTTGGAGGCGCAGATGCGAGTCTACTTGATGCGCGACGAAGTAACCCTAGAAGGACAATTCATGCGTCGGTTCCACGATCTCAAACTGGTGAGGAACCAAACACCTAGCTTCACGTTAAGCTGGTCAGTGATGCATGTCATTGATGAGTTTAGTCCTTTATATGGAATGACACCAGAATCTTTAACCCAGACAAATACTATGCTGATTGTCTCTTTGAGTGGGATTGATGAAACGGTTGCCCAGGTTGTCCATGCCCGTCATAGCTATGGTGCGAATGACATTTTGTGGAACAATCAATTTGTCGATATCTTTCACCACACACCTGATGGACATCGCTACATTGATTACAACCGTTTCCACGATGTTTTACCTTTAGAGTGAAAGAGTGAAATTTCTGAAAGTTACTCAGAAGTATGATTGAGTGGTGGTTGTAAGGGTTTAACGACCACCCGGCCATTTTCGATTACAGTGCAATTTTTAACCGTGCTCTTACTGTGGTTAACTGGCACATCCTGGCACTGGTTTTGGTGGGAGATATTTTGCTCTTGTTGTTGGTTGAGGACGACAACACAACAGGCGCAGGAAGCAAAGGACATATAACTTAATTTTGATCTCTATATCTATTATCGCGCTACTGATGCTATTTGACTGAAAAATTTGCTACTCATGTATTTTGCTCGTTCAAGGCTCCTGTCAAATTTATGGTAAGTACTTGCTTTATTGTGCTTGTAGCCTGTTTGATGTATCTAAACCAATTCAACAGGAAAGCGGTTATAGATCCCGCCCCGCTTTCCTCCCTGCCCAAAGTTGTTTGCCAGGGTTAGATAGTGGGTTTTTCTAATGAAAAAATTTTTGAGATATCTGGGTTTAGGTTTGCTATCTACGTTCTTGACCGCTACTCCTGGATTGGGGGCTGAACGCATTAGCTTTTATTATCCTCCCTTCGGCGAATTTTCCTTATCGGTAGATTCGCTGGAAACCTTTGCTAAAGAGGGCAAAATCGATCAAGATTTGTCATTTTATGCTAGCCGTGCGACTCCTGAACAACTCGCTCAACTGCGGGATCTACTCCAGCAGCGCTTTAATCTTACTCCTACACTAGTATCTCAAGTTACCTACTCACCAATAGGCGAGCAGTTGGTGCAACAACTGGGAAAATTACTCCTCACTGAGTCTCGAAATAATGGCTTCTATGCCATACGTGCCTCTTTAATTTTGTCTGCTGCCGATCAAAAAGAGGGGTTAACGGTTGTGAATTTACTGCGGAAATTTCCTAGCGATACTATACGGGTGAATTTCACAGAGGGGTTGAGGATAGTCGATGACTTGTCGCAATTGATTAAAAGAAAGGATGAAGTTTTTGCTTCTCTGCAAAAAGAAGCGATCGCTCAAGCAGCCACTTCCAATATTGATTTCTCCCAAAAACCAGATTTGCGATCGCCAGGACAATTCACTTGGCAGAAAAAAAGCCTGGAGTTAAATGACATTTCTCGCTCGCGCCGTCTACCTGTGGATATCTATCTCCCTTCAGCAGGTTCACAAAACACTGGAGAATTATTCTCGCCTCCCTTTCCCCTGATTGTAATTTCTCACGGACTGGCCTCAGATCGCTCTACCTTTGTCTACCTGGCTGAACATCTAGCATCATACGGTTTTGCTGTTGCTGTACTAGAACACCCTGGTAGTAATGCCGAACGTTTTCAACAATATTTTGCGGGTTTGGCAGGGCCGCCAGATGCAGCAGAATTTATCAACCGACCTTTGGATATCAAATATCTACTCAATGAACTCCAGCGTCTAGATAAATCCGATCCCAGCCTCCAGGGAAAATTCAATTTTCAGCAAGTTGGGGCGATCGGTCAATCCTTTGGTGGTTATACTGTTTTGACTTTAGCAGGAGCCAATATTAACTTTGAGCAATTGCGCCAAGATTGTAATCCCGATAATTCATCCTTTAATTTGTCGCTGTTTTTGCAGTGTCAAGCAAACGAGTTACCTCCAAAGAATTACGAACTCAAAGACGATCGCATCAAAGCCATCATTGCGATTAATCCCATTGACAGCTCAGTTTTGGGTCAGGGGGGAATCAGTCAAATTAAAACTCCCGTCATGTTGGTAACAGGTAGTCAAGATGTTTTTGCACCACCTGTATTTGAGCAAATTCGCCCCTTTACCTGGCTTTCTAACTCTAATAAGTACTTGGCTTTGATCGAAAATGCTACCCACTTTTCAGTGATCGCCGAACCTACTCCTGAAAATGATGTCTTACCTGTGCCACCCGCCTTGCTGGGTCCCGATCGTGCTGCTGTTTATTCCTATCTCAACGCCCTGAGCGTCGCTTTTTTAGAAACCCATCTCCTCAACCGTCCTGAATATCGTTCCTATTTGCAGCCTTCCTACGCCACATTTATCAGCAAAGAGCCGCTTAATCTCAGTATTTTACAGTCGTTGTCGGTAGCTCAGTTCAATCAAGTTTGGAGTGGATCAACTCCCCAGTCAAGCAAACCATCAAATCCTCAACCTACTTCTACACCCCGTTAGGTTGGGAAAATACAATAGATATATGAGTGAAAACTTTTGTAGAGATGTAGTAATGCCACGTCTCTACAAGAGTTTTGAATAGAGAAATATTTCCGCCAATATCTATCCTTACTCCAAGCAAGTCGATTTAGCCGTGGGATAATAATTACTAATTACGTAAATTTACGGGGTACGGCTTTAGGCAGAATCATCAATTAGGAATCATGTTGACTTACAGTTAGATCACCGATTTATTAAAGAAGTTGGGGATCTTAGGGTTCGAGAATGATTGAAGTTTGCTATAGACGAGTAAGTCTCAAACATTACTTTGATGAACTCAAAGCTAAACCTAACAAATTACTATTTGTCCTAAAGTTTTGGCAGATAATTTCAGACAGCGATCTAGCCCTTTTTGATTATTTTCCATCAATCAAAGCCATCAACCTTACTTTTCAAGAAAACAGTAAATATACTGTTGCAATTATATAAGTTAGTTGAGACCTCTAACTATTGCAACCATCAGCCAAAATGCTATATGTCTTTTTTGTTTCTAAACCANNNATTAGATATCACAATTTCCTAAANACAGGGCTATTTGTCAGGAAAATGAGATATTTATACNNNGGGATTCATAAAAACTTATTTAATAAAATCTTTTGTATATATATACTTGCGTTAAGAAGTATTAAGAAATACTTATTAAAGAATATTGCAATAGCTTGATTTAATTGCTAACGTGTGTATGACAGCAATGCTGATGAACGCTCGGATCTAGGAGAAATAAAATCTATGAGCTATACCCATTCAGCCAAGTGTTTTAGGCTTTGACGGGTTCAAAACGAGAAAGTTCTGCCTCATATAGACAACTATGAGGGATTGCAGATTAACCAAGAAATATCTCATTGCTAAAGGCTTAGTTTCAGTTTGATTTCAATTGCGATTGATTATTTGTCTTACTTTGTGCCAACAAGTGAGTAGCTCTTGCTTGTGTGTATCGGCAATAACGAGGAGTTTGGTAAGACTTAAATTTTGGAGAATAAAACTAATGGAGATTCAAGGTAAAGTTGCCCTAATTACAGGGGCTTCGCGTGGAATTGGACGAGCGATCGCCCTCGAATTAGCGCAACAAGGCATCAAACGGATGATATTGGTAGCACGCGATCGCCGCAAGTTAGTGGAGGTAGCCAACGAAATCGAGGCGATGGGTACTGAAGCTGCGATCGTCGCCTTAGATTTGACTCAAACAATTGAAGTAAATATCGCTGTCGCTCAACTGTGGCGCAATTACGGACAGATTCACCTGCTGGTTAATTGTGCGGGAGTTGCATACCAAAGCTCATTTTTGCAATCTAAAATGCCCCAAGTTCAAGAAGAACTCTCTGTGAACTTGTTAGGAATGTACAACCTCACTAGTTTGATTGCTCGACGCATGGCCAGCCAAAGACAAGGGACAATTGTCAATGTATCGAGCCTGATGGGGAAAGTTGCAGCACCAACGATGGCGACATACTCAGCAACCAAGTTTGCCATCTTAGGATTTACCCAAGCTTTGCGCCAAGAATTAGCTGAACACAATATCCGCGTCATTGCATTACTGCCTTCCCTGACAGACACAGACATGGTGCGCGACTTAAAATTATTTCGCTGGGTGATCCCCATGACTCCCCAGCAAGTGGCTAAAGCACTCGTCACCGGAATGCAGAATGATTCATCAGAAATTTTAGTTGGATGGCAAAGTCATTTAGCCGTGTTGTGTCAACGCCTCGCCCCTTGGTTGTTAGAGCTAATTTTACGAATAGCTACACCACCAGCACCAAGCAGACAACGGCTGATGGAAAAACTTATCCCTTCGCGTAGCATCTCGTAGAGAAGGGGAGACACCGAGGGCGATCGCTGACTCAACACTCCTGAACAAACTTGTCCTAAATCTTCAGTCCTTTGGCTTTACCCTTGCGTGACAAAGTAAGGCTCACAGTGCCAAGAAATGCTAATAAGCTGAAAGTAGAAGTAGATTCAGGAACAGACTTGGAATTCTCAATTTTGATAACTTGTCCAAGTCCTGGGCGATCGCCTCGGTTTGTCACGTAAATAGCATTATCAGCACCAATAGTCAAAGCAGTAGGAGATTCTAATCCATTGCCACTCAGAATAGTTGTGCGAGTCCCATCCCTTGCTATTTTAATTACCGAACCATCTAGATTACCTTTCCAGAGGGACTGATTAGCGTACTGCAAAGCATATAAATTACCCTCATTATCAAAATCTAAATCAGTAAGTTGCGTAAAGCCATCGGTATAAACTGTTGGTTGACCATCAACACCAACTCGATAGATTTTTGCTTCACCTTCTGGAAAAGGAAAACCAGTTAATTGGCTAATATAATAAGCGCCATCTGGGCCTTTAGCGACATTTGTCGGTACTGCTTGGATTTCAAATGGCAATGATGATGGGTCAGAGGGAAAAATTGGATTAGTTAATGTCTGTCGGGGAATTGTGGCGATCGCATTTAAATTACTGCCATCAGTACCTACGCTGAGTAACTCATTAGCACCAGTATCAACTGTAATAATATTATTTCCATCTATAAGAAGAGAGAAAGGATTGCTAATTACATCGCCTTTATCTGGATTATTTGCAAGTTCATAATTAGCTAAATCAGCAACACTAGTCCAAGAATTTGTATTGAAATTAGCAGTGATGATTTTTCCTAAGTCAGTATTACCCAATGCCGCCCGAAATGTGGGATTTGAACCATACCCAATTGCAATATAAGGCTTGCCAGTAGCATCAAATTTGATATCTTGAGGCTCCAGAAGTATCAGTACCATCTGGTAATGCTAAAGAAGGAAGTCCTGTAAGTATACGTTCTTGCGTACCATTTCTAATTTTGGTGACTGCACCAGTTGTGCCATAACATAAAGATTGGTTTGCAACGCTCGGTGAAGGAACACAAGCTCCACTGCCACCTGTTCCTGCTTCCGTGACATAGAGACTCCCGTCATTACCAAAAGTTAAACCCCTTGGATTATTAAGACCATCAGCAATTACCGAAAATGATGCCGCCTCTGCTGCTTCCATTCCCGAAAAAGCAGCAATACAAACACTCAAAAATGTAATTCCAAATTGTTTTAGTTTCATGACACTCCTCCTAAAATTAAATTTGCGTAAAGCATAAAATAGGAAATTTTATCTTGATAAATAATAATTTTTAATATTTATAGTTTCTGTGGATTTTAGAGCTTATTTAAAAGAGGGAAACAGATTCAAACCTAGAAATCCAGATGAAATCTGAATTTCTGAATTTTGAGTTGTATCATACCATTTCCAAAAATCTTTGCAACATAATGAATCGGTTATAGGGGCGTACAGATGTACACTACTAGCAACAAAATTAAATAGAATTACTGTATATTTTTAATACTTTTTATACAAATGTGATATCCCAACTGTTGAACTACACAGATATTGTGGGATTACAAGACGATCGCAGTTTGCATCAATACATAAAGTTGCAGAGCAGAAATTGCTGGGCGATCGCATAATTAGACATACCTTGTTTCGGAGCAATCAGAAATGCTTTCCTTTCCCACAACGCTGACTCCTTTGCCCGAAATCATTGATGGCTTACCGAATATTTCTGGTTGGGAAACAGAGGTTCTCTCTGTGGTTAACCAAGATCAACCAGTATTTTTACCAACAACGAATATCCGCTTAGAAGACGTAAATGCTGTATTTGCGATCGCTTTGCACATGCACCAGCCAACTATACCTGCTGGAAATGACGGTACACTCATCAGCAATCTGCAATATATGTTTGAACATCCCCATGAAGGGGATAACCACAACGCAGATCCTTTTGCTTATTGTTACAGTCGCATGGGTGACTTGATCCCCGAACTTGTGAGTCAAGGTTGCAATCCGCGTGTGATGTTGGATTACTCTGGTAATCTGCTGTGGGGACTGCGGCAAATGGGACGCGGTGATGTTCTCGATAACCTTAAACGGATCACTTGCGATCGCACCTACCAACCTTATGTAGAATGGCTGGGTACAATGTGGGGTCATGCAGTTATTCCTTCCACACCCATAGCAGATATAAAATTACATATCGTTGCATGGCAACATCACTTTGCAGCAATTTTTGGCTGGGAAGCACTAGCGCGAGTCAAAGGATTTTCGCCCCCAGAAATGCACCTACCAAATCACCCTGATGCTCTCTTTGAATTTGTGAAAGCACTGAAAGAATGTGGATATCGCTGGCTACTCGTTCAAGAACATTCTGTAGAAACTCTTACCGGCCAATCTCTCACTTATAAACATTTACCACATCGTCTAATTGCCCGTAATTCTCAAGGCGAAACAATTAGCATCACAGCTTTAATTAAAACCCAAGGTTCGGATACGAAATTAGTTGCTCAGATGCAGCCTTATTATGAAGCGAAAACATTATCCAAACAACAAGTTGGCAGTGTATTTGTACCACCAATAGTTAGCCAAATTGGCGATGGTGAAAATGGCGGCGTGATGATGAATGAATTTCCTAGCGCTTTTAAACAAGCTTGGTGGGATATGGTAAATAATGGCGGAGGAAAATCAGGTGTAGTTGGAATGTGTGGTACAGAATATTTAGAATTAATCGAAGCAGCTGGATGCAAACCTGAAGATTATCCAACTTGTCAGCCAGTGGGGCAACATCAGATTTGGGAGCGAGTTTCACCAGATAATATTCAACCGCAAGCTGTAGAGAATGCCATTCAAGAATTAAAGCAAACAAACTCTAATTTTCATATGGATGGAGCCTCGTGGACAAATCATATCAGTTGGGTAAAAGGATATGAAAATGTGTTGTCTCCCATGTATCAATTAAGTAGTTTATTTCATCAAAAATTTGATCCATTACAACAAGTTGACTCAGGAGAACCTGTAACCAGACAATCTCATTATCGTAATGTTCTTCTACATAACCTGTTGTTGCAAACCAGTTGTTTTCGTTATTGGGGACAAGGTGCTTGGACTGATCACGCGCGGGAGATTTACCAACGTGGCGAAAATTTGCTAAAAACGATATTTTAATAATAAAGAACTCAGGTGAAAAAATGAAACAGCCCTGCTTTTTTAAAAGTGGGGCTGAGGCTATACAGCACTTCCGGCAGCTATGAGGTACATCCTCAAATCTGAAAGCTTTGATAGGAGAGGGCAAGGAGAAAAACTGTATTGCATAATAGCCAGAAGCGCTGTATTGCAGGAAAAATATCACTAAATAAAGTATATTGTTTTCTAAATAGGCGATATAAATGAAAAATATTTATGAGATTTTAGAAATGATGAGACCAAGACCACAAATGTTTTTAGGACAGCGTTCCTTAACTGCATTAAGTGGCTTTATTGGTGGCTATTTTTGTGCTATGGAGGAAAATGGGATCTTAATTGAAGAAGAGAATCCTTCCTTTAGTCAGTTCCACGACTGGGTAGCTCGATATTATAAATGGTACGAATCAACAGCAGGATGGAAAAATATTATTCTCCGAGAAGTTGGAGACGAAGCAAAAGCATGTGATGTATTCTTTGAACTCCTTGAATTATTTAAGCAAAGGTTTCCTGTACTCAAGTATCGTGTTTTCTTAAATCAGAACCATAAATCTACTGGAGCTATATATCGACGTATATGTATAGATGGGATATACAAAGATTTAGATCCACCTAAAGAAATTAGAATTGTGCAATATACAACCGATTCTGGCTTTTACCGTTTCGATGTATCCCAAGCGGGAGAAATTTCAGAAATTGGCTATTTTGAGACAGAAAATTTAGTTATGGAAGAAGTTAAGAGAGAGTTTGAAGTTTCTTTAGATGAGTGGGAAACCTTAAATAACATTTAAGTATCCGAAAGTGATCAAAGACTAACTTAAACACGATCTCATGCTGATTTCAGAATCAGTATTTGAGCAATTATTTATTTGAAAAAATTGTTAATATATGGATCATTTTTCTCAATCTATCTTCTTACACCAGAGGTAATAAAATTTCAAATTTTGTACCTATACCAATCTGTGAATGGAAATTTAATTTACCGCCATGTCTTACAGTGATAATTCGATAACTTACTGCTAAACCAGTATTTTTACCATTCTTTGTTTCCAGAGAAAAAGACTCCATAATTTGCTGTTGTAATTCTTCAGACATTCCAGAGCCATTATCAGCAATGCGAATTAAAACCCAGCGAGAATCTGGTGCATCTGGGTTGCTTGCTTCTTGGGATATAACTTCTGTGGTAATCTCAATTCGGGGTTTTTGAACAGTCTTTGTCTCTTCTAAATGTAACTGCTGTCGCACTGCTTCATTGAGTAAAGTATCCACAACTTCACTTAAAATATTCATCAAAACCTGGTTTAATTGCCCCATAAAGCAATACACTGGGGGTAATTGACCGTAGTATTTGACGATTTCAATTTCTCCTTGAAGACGGCTATTAATTAATAAAATAATGCTATCTATACAGGCGTGTAAATCTACTGGCTTGGGAAAAAGTTCATCAATATGACAGAAGTTTTGCAAACTAGTAACGAGTTTTTTTAATCTTTCCGCTCCCGTGCGAATACTAGCAAGCGATCGCGACAAATCTTGTTCTAAAAAATCAAATTCAATCTCTTCTTTAATCTGATTAATGGCCGGAGAAACTGATGGTAACTCTTGCTCGTAAGCGGCGATTAGTTTGAGTAAATCTTGACTGTAGTTTGAAACATAGATTATGTTACCCCAAATAAAACCCACTGGGTCTAAAACTTCGTGGGCTACGCCGTCTACTAAACGCCCCAAATTTGCCATTTTATCATTTTGAATCATTTGGGCTTGACTGCGTTCATAGCGGATCAGATTGTCGATTCCTCGAATTTGCCAAGAAATAATATTCAATTCTTGGACATCTAATAATCTATAAGCACCAGATTCGGTTTCTACTACAATTGGTTCTGCTAATAATTCTGGCGATCGCTTTAAGCTCAGTTGCATTGTTGTTAAAATCGATGTTGTATCAGTAACAAGCAACATCGGTGTCCGCACATAGCTGTAGAGAACAGCTAATGGTTGCTGAACAAATAACTCTTGTCCGAATGGACGAATCAAAAATTCTAGTAGTCGCCGCCGCGAAATCATCCCAATGAAATTTCCCTGTTCTACCAAAATTACTCCTGGTAGCAAGGGGTATTTGTCCAAAAAACTAGCCACTTCCATCCCGGTGTGGCTAATTTCCACTGAGAAATTATACATTGGTAGTTCTTGGAGGGTTGAATCTAAACCAAGATCGCGATCGCTACCCTCAGACAAAAATGGCGGTGAAATTTGGCAACTGAATTCTTCTGGCACTACACACCCTGATTTTTTCAAAGACAGGTAAAGAATAAGTTAATATTTTACATTCTGCCACCCTCAAAATCCGGTTTTAGTTTAGGTATCTAATAAAACTACTGATCTGTCAATCTGAAAATCTTTCTCAGGCGACTGGAAGTAATTGGCGTGCAATTTAGAATCTGGGTGGAGAATATTGAGAAAGCGATGTCTACGATGGTCACTGAGCCTGTCCTGAGCGTAGCCGTTGGCGCAGCCTCTCGTAGAGAAGGGCGCAGCCGTTCGCGCAGCGTCTCGTAGAGAAGTGCGGGCTACGCCTACGCAAGCTAAACTAAAAATAACCTTTACCAAAAGTGCAAAGGTAGCGTTATGACTTCTGTAACCGATCCACCCAACGCTCTCGCTCCTTTCCCCTTCCCCGATCATACCCAGCTTCCTGAGTCCAATGGTACGTTCGTGTTCGCGGAGCGTGCCGGAGGCAAAAATTGGCAAGAACATCCCCAAAGCCTTCTACTAACTGACTCAATTACACCCATCCTCAAGCAATTAAATCCTGAAGGGGAATACTGTATAGGGCAAGACTTAGGAATTTACTGGCGCTTGACCGATCCCCTTGAAAAAGGCGCGGAAGCACCAGATTGGTTTTATGTACCGAATGTACCATTTTTGCTCAATGGGCAAACGCGACGTTCTTATGTGATGTGGCGAGAGTTTATTGCCCCGTTGATTGTCTTAGAATTTGTCTCTGGGGACGGTAGTGAAGAACGAGATAAAACTCCTTTGAAGGGTAAATTTTGGATTTATGAGCAGGTGATTCGTCCTGCCTTCTACGGCATTTATGAAGCGAGTAAAGCCAGCCTAGAAGTTTATCATCTAATTGAGGGACAGTATCAAGTTTTACCAGCAAATGAACGAGGACATTATCCTATAGTTGCTTTGGGTGTTGAATTAGGCTTATGGCAGGGAAAATATCAGAATGTGGAATTACCCTGGTTGCGTTGGTGGGATTTACAAGGTAATTTGTTGTTGAGTGGAGATGAAAGAGCCGAACAGGAATCCCAAAGAGCAGAACAGGAATCCCAAAGAGCAGAACAGGAATCTCAAAGAGCTGATCGTCTAGCTGCTCAATTGCGATCGCTTGGCGTTGAACCAGAAATCTAATACCGTACTACAAATTACGAATTAAAAAAGGGCTGGTGTAAAAGAGTCATCTGTGGCTTAATTTGTTTAGACACAAATTTTTACTGCTACTAGGGTAATCACGATGACAAATAGACCTCCTTCCGAACCGGAGTCATCTCAAAAAACTGCCCTTGGCTTTGATGAATTTATAGCCATTTTGGTTGCCTTCACCACTATCGGAGCGATTCTTTTTTGGTCGTTGTCTCGCAGAGACTCTAGTTGGAACTTAAACGGGCTGCTGTTACCTTCCTCCACTCCGTCTCCTAGTGTTCGACCAAATCCAGTATTCCCCTCTCCTACTGCGAAGGTAAAACCTTATGCAGTCCCCGACAACGTTTTGCCATCTTCTTCACCGGAAGTTGTTGAACCCACTACGCCTTCATTCCCAACTAACAGCGCAACTCCTTACCGCGCAATGTTACCATCTATTCTGGTAATCCCAACTCAATCCCCACAACTACAAACACCTGTATCTCCTCCAACAGAAGTTGAGTCATCACTCAAATCATCAGCTTTGCCTTTAGTAACTCCGGCAAAACCAAAATCAATCATTCCGCCGCCAATTGCATTTAATGATGTGCCCAATGACTTTTGGAGTCGGCGTTTTATAGACGTTCTTTCTGCCCGTGGGATTCTCAAAGGGTTTCCTGATTATTCTTTTAGGCCAAATCAGCCTGTAAATCGCGCCGAATTTGCTGCCATACTAGAAAAAGCCTTTGACCAAGAACCGTCTAAGACTGCGATCGCATTTCAAGATGTACCAACAAACTTCTGGGCAACTCCAGCAATTGACCAAGCCATTAGTGCAGGATTTCTCAAAGGCTACCCGAAAAAAACCTTTAAACCACAACAAAATATTCCGCGAGTACAAGTTTTAGTTGCCCTTGTCAGTGGGCTGAATTTAAAAGCACCCACTTCTCCAAATCAGATTCTTAGTGTCTATAAAGATGCTAAAGACATTCCGCCTTATGCTGTAGGCAAAATCGCTGCTGCTACAACCAATGGTCTAGTAGTTAACTATCCAAATCCCCAAGTCCTCGATCCTAACAAAGTAGCTAGTCGGGCGGAAGTGGCGGCGATGATTCATCAAGCTTTAGTCAAACGGGGCAAACTGCTAAGCAATTACATCTCCTAATATAGTGCGATCATCGTCCAAAATATCTCCAGAACTTCCACAGAGTCCAAAAATACCGACCCCAAAAGCTAAATTGACCACCGGAGGTTCGCCTCAACAATAATTACTAATTCGTAATTAAATTAAGGATCGTAGGAAGCAACTTCTACGAGTACTAGCGTTATGGGTGTAGTTTTGATATTACAAATTGTAAAAAAATTTCGTCAGGAATTTTGAGAGAAGTCTGAACGCCGACTTTCGGCATTCAGACTTCATGATTTGGAATTAGAGCGTACTTCTACACAGGAGCAAGTTATGCGTAGCGTCTGTCTACGACACGCTGCGCGAACGTAGAGAAGCAATAATTAGATATTAAGCTTCTGGAATTTGTTTACCGACAACTTGTGATTTAAGAGTGGTGATTTCACTAGTTAACTCTTTCCTAGTTGAGGCTTTGAGTAAATAGCGGTAAACAAACCAGGCAGAGTAACCAATACCGATCAACTCAAAAGTAGGTGCTACCAAAGGGATATCATTCAAAGCATCTAATATTGCCAAGAGTACCTTAACGGCAACAATTGATCCTACAATTAAACCAACTGTTACCAGGGGTTGCTTATATTGATTAAAAAAGCTTCCCAGATAATCTGGTAATGTTGCTAAAAAGGTAGAAATTTGCTCTCCGTATTTTACCCATTCGTCTTGAGGCTGTGCCGGAGGCTGAAGTTTGGTAATGGTTCCTGTTTGGCTGTTGATCTCTGCCACTGTAGTCTCTTTAGATGCGGTTTCGGTAAATTCTTGTTCTGGCATTTTCACTCCTATTAATTTGACAGTTGAGTTTTTCTAATCTGGATAATTACAACCAAAAGATTGTTGATTAGGTAATGCACTTGTGCATCAGTACAATTTGGTGAGAGGCACAAAAATATTTTAGTGTCCTATAACCATAGTTGCCCCGTACTATCTACTGCATCAACTACAAGGTAGACAGTCAGTAGGAGGATAGAACTCAGAAGGCAGCAGGATGTATTATAATCAACTTCCTGAGTTCTATTTTTGGAATCAACTGGAATTCTCAGGTTGTGATTATCCCATTCTGTGTCATTTGCTCATAATCGTACTAAATCTAAGTACAAATCATGCAAAAATCACTCCACCTCTCATTTATATAAGCCTAGAAGCCGATTTTATCCGATATTAAAGCTATCTTAAGCCGCGTTCGTCAATTAACGCATTCGTATTGATATTAATACGTAATAAAAATTTTTGTGTGTTCATATAGACTAGACTTTTAAGCTCTTTTATGATATGTGTGTTTGGGATGAAGGAGACAAGAGGATAAACAAAACTCAGCACTCTTTTTGCCAATCCCTAATCCCCAAGAAGTATCAAACCTTTTGTTTTTCTCCTGATTGTATTAATTTTATAAGGAAGCAATAAGGTAGAGTAGTGGCGTAGGCGATCGCAAGAACTCATTGCTTGCTATCAACCGCATATTGTGGAAAGTAGTGTAGTAAGGAGAAGACGCTCTTAGGAGGGTCTTTAGTGCAGGAAACTATATCGTTGCTCCTACAAAGAAGCGAACTCTATTAAGTTTAGTAATTATACTTACAGAGGCTGTTGCAAAATTAACTTATATAATCTAAGCTGATGCTAATTATCTAGCAAGCAATGATTTGCTCTTGCGATAAAAGAAGATAATGTAGATGTTAATGACTAATTAAGGTATTTTGACAATCTAGATTAATTTGATTATTTTTGCGGGAAGGCAAGGAGGTTTGAGAAATGCCAACTCAAAAGCCAACCCCTATCTACAGCAGTTCAGAAAGCAAAAAAGTGTCAGCCGAAGAGCCATCGACAGACGAACTCCCAACTATAGAATTTCCTTCACGAGGGAAACTCAAAGCTAGTTCTTGGCGTATCCATCAAAAAATTGGCTATGGGTACTTTGTAGCTATCGGAATTGGCTTTTTTGGCTCACTGACTGGATTAGTGATTGCTAATTACTACCGGGGAAGGGAAGTTAGACAATTTAATCAAGCTTATGAACAAGGACAACTACTGAGTAATTATAAAGATGCAGTAGTAGGGGCGCAATTACATAGTTCTAACCTAGTTGCTGTATTAGAAAATTCACAACAACTGCAAAACAAAAAAGCGGATTTTCTGAATAATGTTGAAAAAGCCAAGGAACTAGAGTCAAAAATTGGCGGATTTATTGACAGTAAACCTAAAAGACTTGCAGCAACAAGTTCGACTTTACAGACATTATTGCTGGATTACAAGACTAATTTAAAAGCCTACGTTGAACAAATTGAGGTCGTCTTACAGAAAATTGACTCCCGAAAAGTGCAGCCTCAGCAGATTTCTTCTGCCCGATCGCAGTTATTGGCAATTATGCGTGGTCAAACAGCCGTGCGGCTAGACCAGCTTTCTCAAAGCTTGACTAACATCCTGCAAACTGCTGAAGATCAAGAGCAAGAAAGGCAAAAAGCTGTCGAGCAGGCGAGAATAGTTGAGCGGTTAATTGTAATAATGAGTATGCTGGTTTCGGTAGCGATCGCAGCCATTGTAGCTTGGCGTACCAGTCGAGCGATCGCAGAACCAGTTATCATTGTAACCCAAGTAGCTGAACAAGTTGCCAGGAAACATAATTTCGATTTGCGAGCGCCCGTTACCACTGAAGATGAAATTGGATTACTTGCCAAATCTCTAAATCGTTTAATTGAGCGAGTATCTGAGCGAACAAAACAACTACAACAAGCTAAAGAATTAGCCGAAGCTGCTAGCAAGGCAAAAAGCGTATTTTTGGCCAATGTCAGCCACGAATTACGCACACCATTAAATGCTGTCATTGGCTTAAGCCAACTACTAGAAGACGACGCTACCGATCTTGGTTTATCGCCAGACTTTATTACAGATTTAGAAACAATTAATGCTGCTGGGAAACATCTACTGCACTTGATTAACGAAATCCTCGACTTGTCAAAAATTGAAGCGGGGAAAATGACCCTGTATCCTGAGACATTCGAGATTGCAACGCTGATTCATAACGTTGTCCTCACAGTCAAGCCAGCTATAGAAAAAAATGCCAATGTTTTAGAAGTGGATTTTGATGAGCAACTTGGCACCATGTATGCCGATCAAACCAGGATGCGGCAGGTGTTATTAAACTTACTAAGTAACGCTAGTAAGTTCACTACAAACGGTAAGATAATGCTGACAGTCAAAAGAGAAAAAGATGAAGTACGGCTGGATGCTCCTTTAGGCAGCATTATTTTCACCGTTACCGACACAGGTATCGGTATGTCTAACCGTCAACAGCAGCAGTTATTTCAACCTTTTACACAAGGTGACACTTCAACTACGAAAAAGTATGGAGGTACGGGATTGGGGTTGGCAATTAGCCGCCACTTTTGCCAGATGATGGGTGGTGAAATTATTGTCAAAAGTCAGCCAGGAATTGGCTCTACTTTCACTATTCGTCTACCAATGACTGTGCAGGATTGAATATAATTCGTAATTCGTAATACTTCGGCTCCTTTCGACTTCGCTCAAGGCAAGACGCTCAGTACAAGTTCGTAATTCGTAATTGAATAAGGGTTGATACCAATACTGCTCGGTTAAGCCTAAAAAAGCACTCTGGGGTAGGTTGGGTTGAGGAACGAAACCCAACATTTTCAGGGTTTTGTTGGGTTTCATATCATGTCCGCATAATTAGTTATGATTTCCACAGTCATTGCACCCCACCCCCAGCCCCTCCCCGCTCTTCGGGAGGGGAGACAAAGCGCAGCTTTGGCGGGGTGGGGTTCTTGGGGTTTAGTAAGTAATCAAGCGGACATGATATCACTCCGTTCAACCCAACCTACGAATCTTCTTAACCGAGCAGTATTGGGGTTGATACCCTAGTTTTTATAAACGGCTTGTTTGGTGTCGGGGTTTAAATCCACGTCACAAAACATAATTATGTTAGCGGCAGCGTACTCCTACGAAGAAGCAAGCTACGCGTAGCGTCTGGTAGAGAGGAACGAGCGTCATTACGAATTACGAATTGTTTAATGGGCGTTTTGTAAAGAAGTGAGATTTCCCCCCAGGACTCAAACGCAAATTCAAATAATAATACTTACTTTGCCTGTATCTAAATCGTAACGACCCCCGACAATTTTCAATTTGCCCGACTCCACCTGCTTAGTTAAAAGCTTTGATCGCTTCAATCGTTCAATTTGATATTCCACATTTGCCACCACAGCGTTTTCAACTGCATCACCCGGCTGATCCTTGACCCTTTTCAGGGCTGGCTTAATTGCCTTAACAAAAGTACTAATATCACCAGGTAATGATTCCTTTTGGACAGCGGCGGTTACTGCGCCACAACGTTCATGGCCCATCACCATCAGCAGTGGAGAACCTAATAAGACAACTGCATATTCAATACTACCGATCGCTTCATGTGTGGCAATATTTCCGGCAATCCGCACATCAAAAATGTCTCCAATGCCTTGATCGAAAACAATTTCTGCGGGGACTCGTGAATCCGCACAACTAAGAATAGTTGCAAATGGATGTTGAGCTTGAGCAACTTCGTGCAGCCGCAGTTCAGATTGATCGGGGTACTGGGGATGATGCTGAATAAACCGCTGATTTCCCTCGATCAGCTTTTGTAAGGCGGCATCGGGACTGAGGGATTCAGCAGAAGTTGAGGGGATTTCGGCAGCTTTCGCCTGTTCTACCCGCCAGAGTAAATCGCTGGCAGATAGCATCATCCCAAATGCCCCGGTCATTCCCAACTTCAAAAAGTCACGACGTTCCATGAAATGTTTCATTGAATTTATAACTCTCTTACAGAGACGCGATACATCTGACAGAGCGAATTTCCATCACATCGGAAACGTAACAAGTACCTCCGAATTTATTCAGGAGTGGTCTGATATTTTCGACAACACGCTTGAGTTCTTCTGGCATACAAAACGCGAGGATGTAAACATTATCAAGCATGGTCATGTCTAAATCTTCTGTCGTTCCTCGTAATCCTTTACCAACAACATTTCTAATGACGGCATGGTTATGTACACCTGACTTGTCTAAATTATCTAAAATTTTGGCAAGCTCAAAGGAATTGGCGATAATTTCTATCTTTTTAACTACGTGCATATTATTACCTCCAGAATAGGTTAATTCCGTAGAGATATAGCGGAATTCCCACAATAATATTGAACGGAAATGTGACTGCTAGAGCGGTAGAAACATATAGGCTGGGATTTGCTTCGGGAACAGTCATCCGCATCGCCGCAGGCACAGCAATGTAAGAAGCGCTGGCACACAATACAGCGAATAATAGCGAATTTCCTTGAGGCATACCGATGAATTTGGCGATCGCTAACCCAATCCCTGCATTGAGTATTGGAATTAGTATGGCAAATAAAATCAGGAAAACTCCGGTTTTTTGCAAGTCTTTAATTCTTCTGGCAGCCACCAGTCCCATATCCAATAAAAAGAAGGTGAGAATGCCATAAAACAACCCTTGAGTAAAGGGTTCTAATACGTGCCAACCACGTTCTCCTGTCAAGACACCGATTAAGAGGCTACCGACTAGTAGAAAAACTGAACTATTAAGAAATGCTTCTTGCAAAACTTCTGACCAAGCAAACTCTCGCTTTTCATCTGCGGTGAATATACTTACCAAAATCAGACCAACAATGATCGCCGGAGATTCCATCAGGGCAAGAGCTGCTACCATGTAACCATCGTACTGAATACCAAGCTCAGTTAAAAAAGCGCTAGCAGTGATGAAAGTGACGGCACTGATAGAACCGTAGGTTGCTGCGATCGCCGCAGCATCGTAAGTATCCAGTTTCCACTTTAAGATAAAAAAGGTGTAAATTGGAACAAAACAAGCCATCAACATTGCTGCCAGGAGTGTTAAAATTACTTCCTGATTCAGTCCGCTTTTGATTAGTTCTACCCCTCCTTTAAAACCAATTGCAAACAGCAAATACAACGAAAGGAGTTTGGGTACTGGTGGGGGAATTTCCAAATCAGACTTGACAAAAACAGCAGTCATGCCTAAAAAGAAAAACAAGATTGGCGGATTCAAAATGTTGGATACAATTAAGCTAAAATCCATATCCACCCCTCTTTATACTGGTAAAACCTGCAATTAAAGAAATTTTTCATCTTTAAAAATTTAACGGTTCAATGATGATGTATCGTGTATTGTTACCTAATGTCAATTGGTTACTCAAGGAGTGCATAGTCCGATTGGTGACTATACTCTCAGTTAGTTATGTACAGCGTTTTACAAGCAAATAAACCACGGGCTAGATGAACATTCTCATGTCCCCATGAAAACCTTTAGGGGCAATTTATTAATTGCCCCTACTGTTGACAACACAACAAGTTAGAGCTTGCCTACAATCTTTTGATGTTTGATTCCCCGTGGCTGATTTTACGACACAACGCGCCGGAATAACTAGTGGCTAAGTTTTCTACGTAGAAAAGTTAACGTATTGTTAGAGCAATTATGAATTGCCCCGACAATGTTTTGGTTTATGTTTCGCGGATTTTTGGCATAAACCCGATAAAGATGATACCTGACAATCTTTGTTGACCAAGTTTCGTTAGGATGTTGTAACCTGGGCAATAGCAACTCTCTATTGATGTGATGCCAGGCGTAGGCGTAGCACTTCGGCTCATTTCGGCTACGCTCAATGACCAACGCTCAGTGACCGTCGGAGACATCGCTTTTTCACATCTATGACAACAACCATCGACTTTCTCAGTCACCTTAACCCTAGCCAACGTCAAGCTGTCGAACATTACTGCGGCCCGTTGTTAGTTGTTGCTGGCGCAGGTTCCGGTAAAACACGAGCGCTGACTTATCGGATTGCGAATCTAATTCTGAAACACCGTGTAGATCCAGAAAATATCCTGGCGGTTACTTTTACCAACAAAGCCGCGCGGGAGATGAAAGAACGGATTCAACGGCTGTTCGCTGAACAACTGGCAATGAAACAACACGGTCAGCGGTTAGATTTGTTGACAGAATACCAACAAACACAACTGCGATCGCAAGTTTATAAAAACACGATCAAAGACTTATGGTGTGGGACTTTCCACAGTCTATTTTCTCGCATTCTCCGTTTTGATATTGAAAAATATGTAGACGAAAAAGGACGCAAGTGGAATCGTAATTTCTCTATTTTTGATGAATCAGATGTTATCAGTCTGATCAAAGAAATCGTTAATAAAGAGCTAAATTTAGACGATAAGAAGTTTGACGCCCGCTCTGTCCGCTACGCTATTAGTAACGCTAAAAACCAAGGTTTATCGCCCCAAGAATTTGAGCAAGAACAACCAAACTATCGTGGACGAGTGATTGCCCAAGTTTACAATTTATATCAAGATAAGTTAGCACAAAACAACGCTCTCGACTTTGACGATCTTATTCTTGTACCTACTAGATTATTTCAACAAAATGAGCAGGTATTGGGTTATTGGCATCGCAAGTTTCGTCATATCCTTGTAGATGAATATCAGGATACTAACCGTACTCAGTATCAACTGATTAATTTATTAGTTACTAATGGCGAAACCAAAAAGAGCGAATGGCAATGGGAAAATCGCTCAGTTTTTGTTGTCGGCGATGCAGACCAATCAATTTACAGCTTTCGGATGGCAGATTTCACCATCTTGCTAGGATTTCAGGAAGACTTTGGCGATGGTTTGGTAGATGATGATACCCGAACGATGGTTAAGCTGGAAGAAAACTATCGTTCTTGTGAAAACATTCTGCAAGCGGCTAATGAACTAATTGAAAATAACACCCAACGGATTGATAAAGTCCTGAAAGCGACGCGGGGAACGGGTGAACAGATTACTTGTCATAAAGCCGATGAAGAACTGGCAGAAGCGGCATTTGTAATTAATCAAATTAGCACTTTAGAACAGCAAAATCCAGAGTTAAACTGGGGTAGTTTTGCCATACTTTATCGGACGAATGCCCAATCTCGTCCCTTTGAAGAATTGTTGGTTAAATATCAAATTCCTTACACAGTTGTAGGGGGAATGAGGTTTTACGATCGCAAAGAAATTAAAGATGTCGTTGCTTATTTAAGAGCGATAAATAATCCAGCTGATACAGTCAGTTTATTACGAGTTATTAATACTCCCCGGCGGGGAATTGGCAAAACCACTATTGATGCTTTGATGAACGCATCTCAGCAATTAGGGACGACTTTGTGGGAAATCCTCAGCGATGAAACATCAGTTAATACATTAGCTGGACGGGCGACAAAAGCTGTAAATAACTTTGCCGCAATAATTAGCCGTTGGCAAGGACAAGTCGCCACGCTTCCGGTGACAGAGGTTTTGCAAGGAATATTAGAAGATTCTGGTTACGTTCAAGACTTGATGAATCAAGGCACAGATGAAGCCACAGATCGGGTACAAAACGTCCAGGAACTTTATAACGCCGCACTGCAATTTCAAGAAGAAAATGAAGAGATTTCCCTACGAGATTTTCTAAGTAGCGCCGCCCTCAGTTCCGATTTGGATAACTTAAAAGAAGGGCAGACAGCCGTTTCTTTGATGACTTTGCACGCTTCCAAAGGTTTGGAATTTCCCGTAGTATTTTTGGTGGGATTAGAACAGGGGCTATTTCCCGGCTACCGTTCCCTAAGTGATCCTGCATCTTTGGAAGAGGAACGCCGCTTGTGTTATGTGGGGATTACTCGCGCCCAAGAAAGGTTGTATTTATCACACGCGCGGGAACGCCGTTTGTATGGTTCTCGTGAACCTGCGATGCGATCGCAATTTCTCGACGAATTGCCAGAAGAATTAATATCTACCAAACGCGCGAGTCGTCAAAGTTATACCAAAAGTGCCTCTAGTTCTAGTGGTAAACAAGACTCAACGCAGAATTGGCAAGTGGGCGATAGAGTATTACACAAAACCTTTGGTCTTGGTGAAATCACTCACGTCTTCGGAACGGGTAATAAGATGTCTGTAGCAATTAAATTTGCCAGCTTGGGACAAAAAATTGTTGACCCAAGAGTAGCACAGTTGCAACGAGTAGAGTAATGAGGTGTATAAACGACCAGATAGAATATTATCTTTTGATGGTGCGTTGCTACATAACAAGCTGTGTCAACTACAGAAGAAGCATTTGTAACTCCAGAACGTGTTGGAGTAACTAAAACTTGTTAATTTGTAACTCCAGAACGTGCTGGACTAACTAAAACTTGTTCATTAATAAGTTAGAAAGAAGTTTTACTAACTAAAACTCCTATTTTACTTATCATTTTTTGACTTTTTATAATCAATGATTAAATCGATGAAATCCAACTTTAGTTTTACTTATCTAAAAAACGAGTATTTGTAACTAAAGCATTAACATTTATAAGTTGAGCTTAAGTTGTATTAACTCCAGCTTCTTCCGAACTTATCAAAGAATGAGTTTTTGTAACTTGTTGTTTTTCATATTTCAATTTCTTCAAAGTGTTCAACAGTTGGAAATGGCTCATAAAAATGATGCAGAAGTTTTTTCCACTCTTGATACTCAGCAGAACTTCTAAATCCTACAGTGTGAGATTCTAAAGTTTCCCATCTAACAAGTAATAAGTATTTACCTTGAACTTCTATACATTTATGCAATTCATGAGATAAATATCCGTCCATTGAGGAAATAATTTTAGAAGCTTTTTTGAAGGCAACTTCAAAATCGGATTGCAGACCAGGTTTAACAGGAAGCATAACTGCCTCAAGAATCATATACTATTTGGTATCCTAAACTCCTATTTTTACTTATTGACTCTGCATATGCAATATCCCTTATCAACTGTGACAAAAGAATAGCAAGGCAATCAAGAATACTCGATTTGCCAACACCGTTAATACCAATCAGCGCCCTTGGACTCGTTTCATCAAACTCAAGCGTCAAATCGCCGATTCCACGGAAGGATTGCATTTTCGAGCGCTTGACTTTCATAATAATTACGCTGATTTCAACTGAATAATACCTTTATCAAAAACGCGATTATTAGTGGCGATCGCACTTATTTCTATTCTATCTTTATACACTTCATAAACAGCAAAACTTAAATCACTGGTAGAATACCCTGTCCACTCAGAACGCCCTACAGGACGATTCCCAGCACCCGCGCCACAAATTAAGTAAGTTGTACCATCAATAGCACGAGTGCGTTCATAATTATGTTCGTGACCATTGATGTAAAGTTGAACGCCGTATTTTTTAAATAGGGGAGTAAAAGTTTTAATAAAATCTGGATTGCTCCCATATTGACCCGATGAATAAATCGGATGATGACCAAACACTACTTTCCAAGGAGCTTTACTAAGACTTAATTCTTTTTCTAACCAAGGTAACTGGTTTTTCCAATCAGCATTCCCGTTAGTATCTAAAGCAAAAAATTGTACAGTTCCCCGGCGAAATGTATAGTAACGTCCCTTCATATTAAAGCCAGCATACTTGACTTGTGGATCGCCATTAGCTGTACGAATATCGTGATTACCTAAACAAGCATGAAATTTCACGCCTTGCTTGAGTAAACCTTGATAAGGACGCTCAAAAACTGCATTAATTTTCTCAATTTCGCCGTTATTGTAAATGTTGTCTCCAGCTAAAACAACTAAATCATAGGGATTTTTCTTATGATACGCATTCATCGCTCCAGCCACAGCATACTGTCCCTTAGCGCCAGTCCCCGTATCTGCTACAGACACAAAACGTAATAACAAGTCTTTTTTGGCTGGGTTGGCGGCTATAGCTGTTGTTGAATCGGTAATATCAGCAGTTTGATAATTTTGACGAAACGTCCAGCCGAAAAATCCTGTACCAATAGTGCTGACGCTACTTAAAAATAAAAATTGACGGCGTTTTAGGTTCATAATTCACCAAATTTAATAAATAATCAGTTTAGCTGAAGCAATGCACAATGTAGTGATACATTAAGGCAAAAGAAGGCAGCACCAGTAATAATGTACGTTGTTTGTCTTTGATTCGCTGCTTTTGGTGAAAGTTCCATGTCACAAGACAATCAGTCAAAACCGACGGATAAGCAAGTAACTCAACCTCCCCAAAAACCTTACCAGAGAGTTCAGCCATTTTGGAAGGCTAAAATTATCCAACTTCTCCAAGGAACGATTGGGGTTCTAGAAGTAACGGTGGAAAAACTGGAGACAACACCCCCACCTGGTACTGAGGAAAAACCTGGTTTTTTTCAGCAGCTTCAGTTGAGGTGGGGTGGACTGTTAAGGACAATCCGCTTGTTTTTACCATCAAATTTGTCAACAAAGTTATCAGATACAGCTTTGACGGGAATTGTGACTGGAGTTGCTGTAATTCTTGTTTGGACGACTACAACCGTATTTACTGGTAAACCTACGGAAATAGCAACCGTTCCCCCGGTTGAAGAGGTTCCGATACCAACACCAACGATAACTACTCCACCGGAATCAGTCGCACCAGAACCACCAGAGGAAATTACGCCACCGCCAGAAGTACAAACTACGCCACCAACGCCGGAACCAGAACCAGAACCAATTCCTACGCCAAAGCCAATCCCAACACCAACGCCGACACCAATCATAGAATTGACACCAGAACAAGCTTTGATTGCGGCTATTGAAAATCAGGTAGCTGAAATTAGCGATCGCGTTGCCTCTGGTCTGATAAAGTCAATTCAAGCTAACTTCCGTACAAGTAACTTGACTGTCAAAATTAGTAATGATTGGTATACTCTCAATGAATCTCAGCAAGACAAACTAGCTGCGGAAATATTACAACGCTCTCAAGAACTTGATTTTACTCATTTAGAAATTATCGACTCCCAAAATAGGCTAATAGCTCGTAACCCGGTTGTTGGGACTGAGATAGTAATTTTTAAACGGCAAATAGCAAGTTAAAATAATTCGTACCTCGACTTCTCTACGAGACGCTACGCGTAGCTTGCTTCCCCGAAGGGGTACGCTCGGCAACCTAATTCGTAATTTGGAGTTTAACTTTAAGTATTTATGTTAGACAATGTTTCGTTATTGCTGAAAGCCTGTGAAAATTTAAATATCAGCTATGAAATTCTTCATCCTTCAGAAAACTTAATCAAAATAAAATTGAATAGTAAACAGCATTATTTTTGCAACTATAGTACTCCGTTGCTTAATCAAGCAGTAGCACACCTGCTCAAAGACAAAGAATATACTTATCATGTTTTAAATAAAAAAATTAAACTCCCTCGAACGGTGGGTTTTCTTTCCCCTTTTTGTGACACCAAATATAAGGTTTACTTAAAATTCCCAACTATTCAAGATATCGTATTGGAAATAAAAGAAAATTTTGAAACACCAGTAATTATTAAAAGAAACTCCGGTGCAAGCGGGCATAATGTTTTTTTATGTAAGAATATAGATAAAATTGAAACTGCTTTAAAAGAAATTTTTAATATTAATAATAAGTATGATTACGTCGCTCTTGCTCAAGAATTTATTCACATCAAATCTGAATATAGAGCGGTTTTCTTAAACAAAGAGTTAGTTTTGCTCTATGAAAAAGATATAACTGATGCGAAATTTGTCGGTAATCTCAGCCCTCTACACTGGGATGGTGCAAAAGCTAAGTATATTAACGATCCACAAATACTATCAGAGATTGCTAATTTTGCTCAACCAGTTTTTGAAGAATTAGACCTTGATTATGGTGGTTTTGATATCGTATTAGATCGAGATAATCAATATTGGTTAATTGAAATCAACTCTCACCCAAACTTTGGCATTTTTATTAGAGACAATGGAGAGGAGTATGTATTGAAAATTTTTGAAAAAATGCTCGTTAGCCTAGCCTCAAATTGAAGAAATAATATCATGTCCGCTTGATTGCTTATTAAACCCGAAGAACCCCACCCCCGCCAAAGCTACGCTTTGTCTCCCCTCCCCGCAAGCCTATGGTGTACACACAAGTGCTTTCCACATACGTTTCAACTCTTTTACCCACATTTTTGTCAGACGTCAGAGTTAAGCTGTCATACTTACCGATATCCCGCCCAGAACTAAAGTTCAGGGCTAATAGCTGAAGTCCACTTCAGTGGACTGAATAATCAATTTAGTCCACTTAAGTGGACTTGGGCTATGAGACTCGGAATTTATTCCGAGGCGGGATGGGAACGCAGTGCGAGATTTATTAATAAAAATATGGCTGCGACAAGACTTGTGTGTACACGGTAGCCACGCTTGCGGGGAGGGAATTAAGGGGTGGGGTGTAATGACTGTGGTTAGCATAACTAATTATGCGAACATGATATAAATCATCACAAAGACGCGATAAATCGCCGTCTCTACAAAAGACTGATTATTGTAAAGACGGCGATTCATCGCGTCTCTTGCTTAACTCCTAACTCACCACTCTCATGGTCTGAGTTGGTATCCATACAGTAAAAATTGAGCCAATACTTACAGTTGATTCTACTTCAATTCGACCGCGATGAAGTTCTACAAGTTGTTTAGTTAAAGCTAGTCCAAGTCCAGTGCCTTCGTAGCGGCGACGATAGGGTGTATCGAGTTGCTGAAATTTCTCAAACAGTAATGGCAATTGTTCTTCAGGAATACCGATTCCGGTGTCTTCTACTTGAAAAATAGCAGTATCATCTTCTACCCAAAGACGTAAGGTAACGCTGCCACTTTCAGGGGTGAATTTAATCGCATTAGTTAACAGATTCAAAAGAATTTGTTCTACTCGTTTTGCATCGGCGGTAAAGCGATCGCGTCTGGGATCGATTTGCAAATCAAGTATAAGATTAATTTGTTCGCTTGCTGCTTTTTTTCGCAGTGACTCCATAGCACTTTCGGCAACATTCACCAAAGAAAATTCCGAAATATTTAAAGCTGTCTTACCAGCCTCGATTTGTGATAAATCGAGGATGTCGTTAATCATTTCTAATAAATGTTCTCCACTATCGTGGATGGTTTGCAGATAACCGCGTTGTCGTTGACTCAATTCACCCAAAGGCCAGCGTAATAACGTCGAAGACATCCCAATCACATAAGTTAAAGGCGTGAGCAATTCATGACTGATAGTAGCGAGAAACTCACTTCTGATCCGGCTAGCAGCTTCGGCGGCGAGGAGAGCATCACGCAGAGCCATTGTGCGCTCAATAACTCGTTGTTCGAGATTTTGTTTTTCTTGGGTGAGGGTTTGCATTAACTCAGCTTGGTGAATTGCGATCGCTAATTGTTCTGCGATCGCAACCAGCAAGTTTTTTTCGCTATCATTCCACTGGTGGGGTTCATCGCACTGATGAGCAATCAGCAATCCCCACAGTTTGTCTTCAAACATAATCGGTGCAGCGAACTTAGCCCTAACTTGGCATTCCCTTAAAAAATTTAACAAACACTCTTCCAGAGCATAAGTTTTTTCGACATCATCCACAGCTAAGGTAAAACCTTGCTGATACTTCTCCCAACACTGAGAGGTTCGGATAAAGCAATTTTTCTCCGTGTAATTCAACACGGATGTAATAGTATTTGTAGCACGGGCTTCATAGACAATATAACCTCCATATTTTTGATAATCTTCTAGAAGAGGTTGATTATTGACTGATATAAAAGGTGAGTCTTTATTATTGTTATCGTGTATATAAAAATCGATTTCAGAAGTTTCCCTAACTGATAGTTCTATGCCTATTGCCAGTGCCGTTTCATTGAGGGGAATACTATCAGATTGGTATTGTTGAGTACTAACTTGGGAACCTTCAAATTTATAAATTACTAATCTGTCTAATTCCAGAAACTCACGCACCTGTGTAATTGCCGTTGCCATAATGACAGGCAAATCCAGGCTTTTGCGGATCTGCGTTGTTACCTGATTTAACAACCGCTCTTGAGAAATCTGTTTTTTTAAAGCATCTTCCACTGGCTGACAGATATAAACTGCTGGCCCAACTGGGCTGGGAGATGCTATTATTTCTTGGTTTGGCTGAGTTAGGAGATATTCTAATAACAACAGCGTAAATTGACTTTGGAGCGTAGCATCATTAGGTCTAATAATTTGCTGATAGCGTTCGAGATTTTGGTGAGTATAAGAATCGCACTCAAACAAGTCTCTCAATTCGTAGACAAAAGAAGCGATCGCCTCCAAATTAAACGTCAACTGAGTATTGATTTCTGAGTAAGTTTCTTCTCCCTCTGTTTCCCTGTTTCCTTGCTCAAAGGTTCCTACCAAAAGGACACTAAACTGCTCGGAAATCACTAGCGTAAACCTTTGTCTTTGCCACTCTACAGGTATGCAAATCCGCACCAACACAGCTTCTGTCAGTATCAAAACGGCACTTCCCACCGTTTGAGCCATCTGTTCTAACAACTCCCCAAGCTGATTAAATACAACAATAGGCAAGGTTCGAGAAAAGCTCAAATCAGGAGAACTAAGCATTTTCAATCATTTTGGTAAGAGAGGGCGCAATCCAGGGAAAAAAGTTTGTTTTGATTATGTACTAACCAATAACTTAAAACGGTAACACAGGATTATGCATCGTATAAGTAGCACATCGGGTGGATGGAATCAGTCAGAGGGTTTAATTTTTTTAGAACAAACTCCCGCGCCTTTCGTGTTGATTACCGCTGCTGATACTGACATTCAAACCTTGGCAGCTGCGGTGACAAAGTTACCCCCAAGCTTTCCGGCATTAAGAGTCGCCAATCTATTACAGTTACAGCAACAATTAAGCATAGATACTTATGGAGAGCAAGTTTTGGAACTTGCCCAAGTAATTATTTTGCGCCTATTAGGAGGACGTTCTTACTGGGGTTATGGCTTAGAAGTAGTGCAAGAAATTGTGGAACGTAATGGTAGAACCCTCATTGTAATGCCAGGGGATGACGCTTTTGATCCCGATTTAATTTCCCAGTCTACCGTGCCCTTGGGTATTGTTAACCAGGTATGGCAGTATTTTAGCGAAGGCGGTGTGGAAAATTTCGTTAATGCTCTGCAATTTATCTCCGATAGTTGCTTGTTAACTGCATATAATCCTGCACCACCTCAGCCGATTCCGCGCGTGGGATTGTATGAATGGGGAGCAGGGGGGCAGGGGAGCAGGGGAGCAGGGGAGGCAGGGGAGGCAGGGAAGCAGAGGAGCAGGGGAGAGTTAGAACTGGATGAATCCACCTCAGAACTCCGTTCATCCACCTTTGAACCTCAAATTTCCCAATCCCCAATCCCCAAAATCGGCATCCTTTTCTACCGCGCTCATTATTTAGCGGGGAATACTAAAGTAATTGATGCTTTATGCGAAGCTTTGGTACAGAAAAATTTACAACCAGTGCCAGTGTTTGTTTCTTCATTGCGTGAACCAGATGTGCAAGTTGAGTTGAGTGAATTTTTCCAACCTAAAGAAGCTGAATCAATCGCTGTACTGCTGAATACCACCAGTTTTTCTCTAGCACGCTTGGAAAGCGAAACGCCTCAAACCGAACTGTGGCAAAAATTAGATGTGCCTGTGTTGCAGGTAATCCTCAGTGGCGGATCAATTGAGCAGTGGGAGTCACAATTTCAAGGGCTTTCTCCCCGCGATATTGGGATGAATGTAGCGCTACCAGAAGTAGATGGGCGGATTATTACTCGTGCTGTGTCTTTTAAAGCACTGCAAACTCGTAATCCCCATTTAGAGACAGATGTGGTAATTTATGAACCAGTGAGCGATCGCATCGAGTTCGTTGCTAAACTAGCAGCAAATTGGGCGCGTCTACGTTCCAAACCACCCCAAGAACGGCGAATTGCCTTAATTCTGGCAAACTACCCCAACCGCAATGGCCGCCTCGCCAATGGTGTGGGACTCGACACTCCAGCAAGTTGTGTAGAAATCCTACAAGCTTTACATCAGGCTGGGTATGAAGTAGAAAATCCACCTGCTCAAGGAGACGAGTTGATTCAACGGCTGACAGATGGTGTAACCAACGATCCAGAAGGTAGAGAATCGCTTCCGGTACACCAAAGTGTTTCTTGGGAAGAATACCAAGAATATTTCGCTTCATTACCGCCAGCAGTTCAGCAAGGTATCAGTGAACGGTGGGGAAATTTAGAGCAGGGAAACAATCAAGAATTATTCCCCCCTGCCCCTCGGTCACTGAGCGCAGCCGAAGTGTGCCCCCCTGCTTCTTTCCCCGTTCCCGGAATTAAACTCGGCAACATCTTCGTGGGAATTCAGCCAGCAAGGGGTTATGATAATGACCCCAGTTTGAATTATCATGCACCGGATTTAGAACCAACCCATGCTTATTTAGCTTTCTACTATTGGGTTAGAGAAACTTTTGGTGCTGATGCTGTAGTTCATGTAGGGAAACACGGAAATCTAGAATGGCTACCGGGTAAAAGTGTGGCTTTATCGAGTAATTGTTATCCAGAAGTAGCTTTCGGCGCACTTCCCCACCTGTACCCGTTTATTGTCAACGATCCTGGTGAAGGTTCCCAAGCCAAACGTCGCGCTCAAGCGGTGATTATAGATCACCTCACGCCGCCAATGACTCGCGCGGAACTCTACGGTTCGTTGCAACAGTTAGAAAATTTAATTGATGAGTATTATGAAGCCGACAGTTTAGATCCTTCGCGTTTACCAGTGATTCGTGATCGCATCCACGAACTGGTAATCAAAGAAAATCTCCATCTAGATTTAGGAATCCAAAATGAAACAGAAATTTTTAAGTCTGAATCTTTAATTTTGAATTCCATAGGTGGTTATCTTTGTGAATTGAAAGAAGCCCAAATCCGCGATGGCTTGCACATTTTTGGGCAATGTCCCCAAGGACGGCAATTAAGGGATTTAATAGTAGCGATCGCTCGCATCCCCAATCGCCATTCTTCAGGTATTACCCGTGCGATCGCTCAAGATTGGGGACTAGATTTCGACCCTCTCACAGCCGATTTGTCAATGCCTAGTGGTGAATACTCAATAGTCAATGGCACAGAATGCCGCACCCTCGGTGATATCGTCGAAGTCCTAGAAGAACACGCCGCCCTTTTAGTAGAGCAACTAATAAATCAGGATTCAGAACTCCTAACTCCTAACTCCTCACTCCTAACTCCTCACTCCCCACTTAGCACTACCCTTAACTGGATAAGCGATCGCCTACTTCCCGCCTTACAACAAACCCACGAAGAAATCACCCATTTATTACACGGACTCGATGGCGGATATGTCCCCAGCGCTCCATCTGGCGCACCCACGCGCGGCCGCCCAGAAGTTCTACCAACAGGGAAAAACTTTTATTCTGTCGATATTCGCGCCATTCCCACCGAAACCGCTTGGGATATCGGGAGAAAAGCTGCTGAAACTCTCGTTGAATATTACACTCAAGAGCATGGTGAGTATCCCAAAACACTAGGCTTATCAATGTGGGGAACAGCCACTATGAGAACAGGTGGTGATGATATAGCCGAAGCTTTGGCTTTACTTGGAGTTCAACCTGTATGGGATGGTGCAGCACGGCGAGTAGTAGATTTTGAAATTTTGCCCCTAGCGATTTTGGGGCGTCCCCGTGTAGATGTCACCTTGCGAATTTCGGGATTCTTCCGCGATGCTTTTCCCAACTTAATTGACTTATTCGATCAAGCAGTATCAGCAGTAGCAGATTTAGATGAACCGCCAGAACAAAATCCCCTAGCAGATGCAGTTCGCCAAGAGACTGATTTGTGGACAAGCCAAGGATTAACTGTAGAAGAAGCAGTGGTGCGATCGCGCTATCGCATTTTTGGTTCTCGCCCAGGTGCTTACGGCGCAGGACTCCAAGGTTTAATCGAATCGCAAAACTGGACAGATGACGAAGATTTAGCCCGCGCCTACATTAACTGGAGTTCTTACGCTTATTCTTCGGGAAACTTGGCAGGGGAGCAGGGGAGCAGCACTTCTCTACGAGAGGCTTCGCCAACGACTACGCCCTTCGGCTACGCTCAGGACAAGCTCAGTGACCGAGGAGCAGAGGGGCAGGGGAGCAGAGGAGCAGAAATTCTTCCTAATTCCCAATCCCCAATCCCTACTCCTAACTCCTCACTTCTAACTCCTAATTCCCCATTCCCCTCTCCCGAAGCCTTCGAGCAACGCTTGTCGCAAATGCAAATTGTCCTGCACAATCAAGACAACCGCGAACACGATCTACTCGATTCTGATGATTATTACCAATTTCAGGGTGGCTTAACAGCAGCGGTGCGTTCTCTACAGGGAAAAAATCCTCAAACTTATTTTGGAGATAATTCTATACCCGCCCAACCACGCGTCCGTCAACTGAAAGAAGAAATTGCACGAGTGTATCGTTCTCGCGTAGTTAATCCCAAATGGATTGCAGGAGTAATGCGCCACGGATACAAGGGAGCTTTTGAAATGGCGGCGACGGTAGATTATCTATTCGCCTACGATGCAACCGCAAAATGCGCTGAAGATTACATGTATCAAGGCATAGTAGATGCTTATCTACTCGATCCAGTTGTTGTAGAATTTATTCAGCAAAAGAACCCTTACGCACTGCGTGATATTGCTGAAAAATTATTAGAAGCACATAAGCGCAATTTGTGGGAGGATGTAAACATAGGAACATTAGAAGCTTTGAGGAACCTAGTACATCAAGCTGAAGCAGTTATCGAAGAAAAATCAATGGTGTAGGAAACAAATATGGAAAATCTTGCGTATTTGCACCTAGCTTTCGCCTACGAAGACAGCACACCCAGTGAATTGGTCTCCCTCAGTTCTTTGTTTAAGGACGCAGCTGCACCAGACTGGAAAAGGCTTTCGGGTAGGGCTTGGAAGTATATGTTGCCCCTTGCTCTGTCTTTATCTATTCTTGGCGCTGTTAGCAGCGTCATGGCACTAGAAAAAGGCGATCGAGGCCCTTCTGTCAGAAATCTACAACAAAATTTGAAAACAGCAGGTTTTTACCAATCTTCTGTTACCCAAGTATATGACGCACCCACACAAGAAGCTGTACGGCGCTTCCAAAAGGCCGCTGGTTTACCAGTGGACGGCATTGTGGGAGCAAGCACCCTGCAAAAATTAGAAAGTTGGCAAGCGAAAAAACCTACAACTAGGGCTACACAAGCTCAAAGAACCGCTGCTGTAGGCGCACAAGCGAAAAAGTCCAGCACTACTAGTTCAGCCACCAGCAAACGCCGCAATCCTAACTACCTTGCTAAAGGGGATGAAGGTGAAGATGTCAGAGCTTTGCAAGAACGGTTAAGAGTTGCAGGCTTTTATTACGGAAACGCCACAGGCATATTTGGCCCAATTACCGAAGAAGCTGTCAAACGGTTCCAAGATTCTTACAAATTAAGCGTTGATGGAGTTGTTGGCCCAGCAACATTAGGTAAATTGCCGGGAGTTGGCATCGGTGATGGAGAAGAGGCTCCCAAAAAGGTAGTCAATCGAGACAAACTTCGTGTAGGCGATCGCGGTGAGCCAGTTAGAATTGTTCAAGAACAATTGATCCAGGCAGGATATTTAGAGGGAGAGCCAAATGGCTACTATGGCCCTTATACTGCTGATGCTGTGAAGAGATTTCAGGCAGCTAATTTCTTAGCAGCAAGTGGTGTTGCTGACCCAACTACGCGAGCTAAGTTATACAGCTCAGTTAATACTGCTAGTAAAAGCGAATTTAATACCTTAGAAATTCAAACTCGACTACGAGAGCGAGGTTTTTATAAAGGCAAGCTCAATGGTGTGATGGCAGATGACACCAAAAAAGCGATTAAACAAGCCCAAGAATTCTACGGCATTAGCCTCAAGGATCTTAAGAGCGGACGCTTTTAACATCCGCTTTGGTGTCGTTATTATCGGTTCCCAACTGGTTGCTTGCCTCCAGTAACAGCAAATTACGAACTGCTCAGATTCCATTTATTTGGTTAATTTGAGTAGTTTCGTCTTATTTATCCACCCAAGTGCTAAAGCGGCATCAGTGCCCGTTGGCATTTGGGGCACACTGCATGGATGGTCATTTGACAATCTAAGAGGTGAAAACCTTCTTTTTGAGCGGTTTTTGACCCAATTTTTAAAATTGAATCATTTTTAAACTCAATAGTTGAGTTGCATCTAACACAAATTAAGTGATGGTGGTGATGAGGATAGGGCTGGTTGATCTCATAATGCTTATGTCCCTCGCCCAATTCTAGTTCCCGTAAAATTCCCATCCTTGCCATCAACTTCAAAGTCCGATAAATAGTTGACAGACTGATCCCTTCACCATCAGTTTCGAGCCGATGATAAAGATCCTCCGCACTCAGATGTTCACCTTGCGGAAGTTCTTGAAAAATGTGTAAAATTGTTTCGCGCTGGGGAGTTAAACGCCAGCCTCGTTCGTTCAGTTCTGCCTTGAGTGAAGTAGTTGTGTAGACAGTCATACTAATAGTTCTCAACAAAGCTTGTTAGTTGAGAATATAACAAATCTTGGGAGCAATTTGCAACAATCATTGCCTATTGAGAATTCTTACTAAATATTTAAGAACAATTCATCAAATCTTGAGCAAAATTCAAGTAGTAAGCTGTAGTGCATTTAATTTGCATACAGCTAATAGTTAGGATACTTGTAACGATTGCATCCCTTGACGTTGAATTTTGCATAAGTTAAATTTGAATTCTAAGTTGCTCCCCACCTTCAAGATATCTGAGCAAAGATTGGGGACAACTTTTATACGGTTTAATGCTAATTATTTGCTGTAAGCCTATAAAAGGCTTTTAACTTAGGGATCAAATCAGCCCTTTGTCCCTAGTCATTTGTCAAGTGTAGTTTTCTAATGACAAATGACTAATACTTCGGCTCCGCTCAGTACAAGTGACAAATCACTAACTTAAAGACTCCAAATAGTCGCGGATGAGGTTGCGGCGCTTGGGTTGACGTAGCTTTTGCAAAGCCTTGGATTCAATTTGGCGGACTCGTTCGCGCGACAAGTCAAGAGCGCGGCCAATTTCTGCTAAAGAATAAGGATGACCATCTGCCAAACCAAACCGCATCAGAATTACATCGCGCTCCCGGCTAGTTAAATCTGACAGAAGATGATGCAAATCTCTTTGTAAAGATTCTCGCATTAACATCTCTTCTGGAGTTACACTGTCAGTCTCGAGTAATTCGCCTAACTCAGTGTCTTTATCTTTTCCTACTTTGGTTTCCAAAGAAACAGAGCGAGGAACCCGCAACAAAACTTCTCGGACTTGGGTTGGTGTCATCTCTAACTCAGTTGCTAAATCTTCTAGAGTTGGGGTGCGACCTTTTTCTTGAGCAATTTTGCGTTGAGCCTTTTTAATTTTGTTTAACTTTTCGGTGATGTGAACCGGTAGGCGAATCGTGCGACTAGAAGTAGCGATCGCCCGTGTAATACCCTGACGAATCCACCAGTAAGCATAAGTACTGAAGCGATAACCCTTAGTTGGGTCAAATTTTTCTACAGCCCGCTCCAAACCTAATGTACCTTCTTGGACTAAATCCAACAATTCCAAACCACGATTTTGATACTTCTTAGCAACAGACACAACTAAGCGAAGATTCGCCTTAATCATGTGTTCTTTTGCTTGGAGTCCTTGGGACTGAACTTGCTCCAACTCTTCTACAGTCAACTTGGCGATTTCTGCCCAGCGACGTTTACCATTTGCCAAAGTTGGTCTAAGATCGGATAAAACTATATCAGCAGTAGCAGCCCATCTTTCCAAAGACGGTCGATGTCCTAGTTCCGAAGTAAGACGTTCTTGAACTTCAACTAACCGAAGATAAGGCGTAATCACTTCATCCCCTTCCTTGGCGGCCTTAGCAAGTACTATCCGCATCCGCAAGTAGCGTTGGACTTTTTGAGCTTCTGAAACCTCTTCATCGCGCCCCAACAAACGAACCCGACCAATTTCTTGAAGATATAGACGTACTAGGTCTGTACTCCGACGGTTGGTGCTAGCAGCAGCAAAGTTAGCATTGTCAACAGAAGCCAGTTCTAGCTCCTGTAGGTCATCTACCGATAACTCACTGTCATCAACCGTGAGATCCGAGTCCAAAGCCTGGCTAGACTTTTTGGTGTTGTAGGGGGCGTCTGCATAAAAAGATGTTGCTGGCATAAAGATCGTCTCAATGGCTCCAGGTAACAATAGATTTCGGTCAGCTTAGATTACGGTCAGCTATTCAACTGTTGCTATTGTTCCCGCGATTAACGATGAACTAACATGGTTGAACGTTCCATTACAATTTTTTTAGAAATTAACTGTAAGGGTTTTATTGGATACAGGATTACTGAACTTAATCGGCTGCTAAACTTTTGATTAAACCAATAGCTATTTAAATCCACAGCTAGGTTTGCAATATTTCAACTACTTAGTTAATATTTCAACCTTGATGGTTTTGTGATAGTAACTTTTGTAACACAGTATAAACATCCTTCAGTGAATGTCATCTTTATAATTGGCATAGTCACATTTACATGGGTGCAAAAGTAATATCCTGACGATTTAGCAATTTTTTCTCAGGATTATTCAGGTATAAGTAGAACTAATCGATATCGGGGAAGTGATTAGCATTAACGGCAAAAATTCTCTCGACACGGAGATAAAAGACGTGGGGAAATTATCAAATACTCTCTCCGTGTCCCCGCGTCCTCTTGTATATCAGCCTTAACCTGCCCATTTCAACTTAATGGACTACTCACTAGTGGTCTGTCCCATTGATTTTGATCTGTGAGGGTGGTTAGATCCCCGACTTCTTGAAGAAGTCGGGGATCTCGCAGCCATCAGAATTAATGCAATGAAGCACTAGTAGTCCATCAAGCTAAGGAAAGCCTGTTAATTAGTAAGCACTTCAGTGCTTAATATAACGACTAAAGTCCTTACTACGAACTTATTTAGGCAGCAAGTTGATTTGACAGACTACTAACTAGTAGTTGTACTCTGGCTTGATATCTCGCAACATCAGTTCATCAAGTGCTTGTCCGGGTGTGATTTCGCCTTGAAGTAACCGATAAACTTGCTCGGTAATTGGGACTGCAATGTTTTCTTGCTTAGCTCGTTGCATCAAAACTCGGCAAGTGTTTACTCCTTCAGCAGTTCCTTGTAAATTTGCGAGAGTTTGTGTAAGTGACTTACCGCCAGCTAACTGATAGCCGACTTGGTAATTGCGACTTAAGGGACTGTTGCACGTTGCTAACAAATCTCCTAGACCCGATAAACCATAAAATGTTTCCGTCTTAGCGCCCCAGTTGTTGCCGATGCGAACCATTTCGGTAAGTCCACGGGTGACTAAAGCAGCTTTGGCATTGGTTCCCAGTTGTAAACCATCGCACACACCAGCTGCGATCGCAATCACATTTTTCAGTGTTCCCCCCAGTTCCACGCCCAAGGGGTCGGGATTGGTATATACCCGGAAACGATGAGAAGAAAATACTAACTGCACTACTTCCGCAGCCGTGGGGATGTTACTGGCTACCACCGTGGCTGCTGGTAATTCCATTTGAATTTCTTTTGATAAATTAGGCCCAGACAAAACAACCACTGGATGGTTAGGGAATATTGTTTGCCAAATTTGTGAAGGCGTGCAGGTGGTTTGGGGGTCTAAGCCTTTCGTCGCCGTCACAAAAATTGTCTCTGGAGAAAGGGGGAAAGACTGGACTTGGGAAGCAACATCTCTCACACCAATCATCGAGATAGCAGACAGGATGATTTGGGCATCTTTTAAAACTGCTTCCAGAGTTTGGGAACCTTGACGCGACCACACACGCACCTGATGACCATTCGCAGCAGCGAGATTTGCTAGAGATGCACCCCAAGCACCCGCACCCAGAATTGCAACGGAAAGTTTTGTGTTGGAGTACATCTGCTCACTCATAATTCCTATTCCTAACTCCTAACTTTTGAGCGTGGATAACGTTTCATCAATTCTCTAACTTGTTCTGCATGATATGAACTTCTTGTCAATGGTGAAGAAACAACTTGTAAAAATCCGATTTCTTCACCGAATGCTTTCCAGTCAGCAAATTGTTCTGGATTGACAAATTCGTTTACCTGCAAGTGTTTTTGACTGGGTTGGAGATATTGCCCAATGGTCAAAATGTCGCAATCCACAGTTCGCAAGTCTTGCATGACTTGGCGAATTTCGGCATCAGTTTCACCGAGTCCAACCATGATGCCAGATTTAGTGTATGTACTAGGAGAAAGTTGACGAGTGCGTTGCAATAATTCTAATGTGCGATCGTAGTTTCCTTGGGGACGCACCCGGCGATATAGGCGTGGAACAGTTTCGGTATTGTGGTTTAATACCTCTGGCGCAGCCTGTAGAATTAACTCCAGAGCATTCCAATTACCGCATAAGTCAGGAATTAGCACCTCAATTGTGGTGTTGGGTGAAACAGAGTTAACTGCATCAATACACGCTATAAACTGAGATGCACCACCATCAAGCAAGTCATCTCGGTTTACAGAAGTGATTACTACATGATTAAGATTCAAGCGGCGAACAGCTTGGGCCAGTCGTGTAGGTTCTGTAGGGTCTAGTGGTTTGGGTTTTTTCTCAAAATCAATATCGCAGTAAGGACAAGCGCGTGTACAAGCCGGACCCATAATCAAAAACGTGGCAGTCCCAGCGTTGAAGCATTCACCAATATTCGGACAGGACGCTTCCTCGCAAACTGTATTGAGGGCTAAATCCCGCAAAATTTCTTTAACGTTACCGATGCGCTCACGCCCAGGTGCTTTCACCCGCAACCAGTCTGGTTTTACAGTCACAATCCGCTTTTACCACTAGAGTTATACAAATTTAATCCTAGCAAGCAAAGTCTTTAGTGAAGCGATCGCATATAGATGTAATTCTGCTATTTGGTACAGGTTGTGATATTCTTAATTTACGATGCCATCTTTATGGCGGGATGTGGCGCAGCTTGGTAGCGCACTTCGTTCGGGACGAAGGGGCCGCTGGTTCGAATCCAGTCATCCCGATTTATTATTGTCGAATAACACTTTATTTGTCGTCGTTAACACATTAGTGTCGTTATTAATGATTTAAATATCGTCTTCACAAATTAATGTCGCCGATTTACCTCAGACATTCGTTAACAAATTAATGTCGACGACTTTGTAAGTGGAGTTGAGTCCAGCACATCTCTAATATACTCACAAATGTTGGAATATTCCCGAACGAAGTGCGCCTTTTAACCCTCTCAAAAAAATTTTAATGCTTCAAATATTTTTCTTAATCCACTCCTAGCCGGGATGGTTGTTGAAACTCTAAAACTCAAATACCCAGTGAAGACAAGCCATACTTTCAACCCACCCCTAGCCGGGATAGTTCTTGAAACCCTGATTCAACCAAATGCAGATATTCCACTTCCTACCTTCAACCCACCCCTAGCCGGGAAGCATTACTCCTTATTGCAGGGAGCGCACCTATCCTGTCTTGCGACAGCAGCATCAGAAGCGGGCAGCTACCAGAGTCAAACTTTGTACAAAAGTACTACCAGCTTGGGATTGAGAACCAAAACTAGTCCTTCGCCAAATCACCGCCGGACGGATAGCACGTTCAGCAGCATTATTTGTTGGTTCCACGCCCTCAACCTGGACAAATAGCCAAAGCGCTGGTTATTGTGAAAGCTTTTTTTGACGCTTCGCCATTGTACTAAAAGGTAAAAAGCAGTGAGGGCATTCACCTTGCGCCCAATCTGCGGGAATTGGGAAAGGTGTCTCACAATTCGTACAATTTGGTTAACAGACGTAATTGGTGGCAATCGCAGTTCATTTTGTCTTTAAACTGCTACTCAATGCGGTGGCAAGGTGACTCTTGGTAACAAGCACTATTCTTGTTCTCTTTTCTACCAAAGGCTGCGCGAATAGAGGGTTAATCCCATTCAGCAATAGTAGACATAAATCAGACACCAATTCTAAAGAGGCATATAACCAGATATGTAAAGATAACTTTGGTCTATTCCTGCCTCGTTGTTTGCTTTTAAATAAGCAAACCTGATAACTAGTATCAGGTTTACTGTAGTAATAGAACTTGATTAAAAAATGTAAAGCAGTGTAAAGTAGTTTCACAGGCAAAGACCTTACCGCCTGATTCATAAATAACTAACCGCAATCATAAAACAATGACAACAACCTTACAACAGCGCTCAAGCGCTAACGTATGGGATCGATTCTGTGAATGGATCACCAGCACCAACAACCGGATCTACATCGGTTGGTTCGGCGTAGTAATGATTCCAACCTTGCTAGCCGCAACAGCTTGCTTCGTAATCGCCTTCATCGCCGCTCCTCCCGTTGACATCGATGGAATCCGCGAACCAGTAGCAGGTTCCTTGATATACGGAAACAACATAATTTCCGGTGCAGTAGTACCTTCCTCCAACGCTATCGGTTTACACTTCTACCCAATTTGGGAAGCAGCATCCTTAGATGAGTGGTTATACAACGGTGGTCCTTACCAATTGGTAATCTTCCACTTCCTGATAGGCGTATTCTGCTACATGGGACGTGAATGGGAACTATCCTACCGCTTAGGAATGCGTCCTTGGATTGCGATCGCTTATTCTGCTCCAGTAGCAGCAGCAAGTGCAGTATTCTTGGTATACCCCATCGGACAAGGTTCATTCTCTGATGGTATGCCTTTAGGTATCTCAGGAACCTTCAACTTCATGATCGTGTTCCAAGCAGAACACAACATCTTGATGCACCCCTTCCACCAACTAGGTGTAGCAGGTGTGTTCGGCGGAAGTTTGTTCTCAGCAATGCACGGTTCACTCGTAACTTCCTCCTTAGTTCGTGAAACCACCGAAACCGAGTCACAAAACTACGGTTACAAATTCGGTCAAGAAGAAGAAACCTACAACATCGTTGCAGCCCACGGCTACTTCGGTCGGTTAATCTTCCAATACGCTTCCTTCAACAACAGCCGTTCACTGCACTTCTTCCTCGCAGCATGGCCTGTAATCGGCATCTGGTTCACCGCCTTAGGTGTAAGCACAATGGCGTTCAACTTGAACGGTTTCAACTTCAACCAATCAATCATTGACTCTGAAGGTCGTGTGATTGCAACTTGGGCGGATGTAATCAACCGCGCTAACCTGGGTATGGAAGTAATGCACGAGCGCAATGCTCACAACTTCCCTCTCGATTTGGCTGCTGGCGATTCTGCTCCTGTTGCTCTTACTGCTCCTGCTATCAACGGTTAATTCTGAAGTTTCGCTAAATCATCAAAAAGCGCTCTCCGTAAAAGGAGAGCGCTTTTTGTTTAAATGTATAGAATTGCAAGTTCAATGCATTTGCAAAATTTCATCCACTTGTACTAGCCGCCTTGGCGGGTGCTATAGGGAGCATCTCAATGAGTGTAAAAACACGCCTGTCCTGGCGAATGGAATTCGCGGCTATACAAACAAAACCCACCTCCGTGGGTTTCAAAGTCTTTAAGTCCGCGTAGGCGGACTACCCTTTTTTGATCTCTAAATATCAAAGAGCTTATACATAAAATTCTGAATTAGTAGAAGATTGAATCATAAAAAACAAATTTTGCAAAAAATTAACAATTGTTTCAGGTTTAAACTCATTAAAATTTAGTACATAATAAAAACTTTTATTACACAATCACTAATGCTATTTTCTGAAAATGAAAGCCAAAGGAGTTTTAATTTACTTTTCTCTAAAAATCCCAACCCGATGTGGGTATATAACCAAAATAATCTGCAATTTTTAGATGTAAATGAAGCTGCTGTTTTTCACTACGGCTACTCACGAGAAGAGTTCTTGCAAATGCGAATAACTGATATTCGCCCTTCAGAAGATGTGCCTCTCTTGCTTGAATATTTACGACAAAAGCACTCTACCTTAGACTTTACTGGGCGATGGCGACATCAGCGAAAAGACGGACAGATTATTGATGTTGAAATTTTCACACAGACAATAGACTATAGCAGTTATAAGGCTCGCTTAGTTCATATACGAGACATCACAGAACACAAACAAATAGAAAGAACTCTTCAACAAAGTGAAGCTAGATTTCGAGTGATTTCTGAAGCGATTCCTGTTCCATTCATTATTTCGCGTGTGTCTGATGGGTTGATTTTATACGCTAATACAGAGTTGCTTCAAACATTTCAGTTTTCTCCAGAGTATTTAGTTAATCGCAAAAGAATTGTAGATTTGTATCATAATCTTACAGATTTAGAAGCGCTGTTAAAAGTTCTTAATCAGCAAGGTTTTATTCATAATTATGAACTGCAATTAAAAAAAGCAGATGGAACTTATTTTTGGGCGATCGCTTCTTTACAATATTTAGTTTTTAACAATGAGTCAGCCATTTTAACAGTATTCAATGATATTAATGACCGAAAAAATACCGAAACAAAACTTCAAGAACAAAATGAGTTTTTGCGGATAATTTTTGAGAACATACCATTGATGATTGCCCTGGTCAATGCCAATGGTAAACTCCAGTGGGTGAACCAAGAATGGGAAAATATTCTCGGTTGGAAATTTCAAGATTTCCAAACTCGTGATGTATTGGAAGCGCTATACCCTAATCCTGAATATCGACAGTACGTAATTAATTTTATGCAGTCTGCACAACGCATTTGGGGGGACTTTAGAACTCAGATACGTGATGGTCGTTTATTGGATACGTCTTGGACTAATGTTTACCTTTCAAATGGTCAAATTATTGGTATTGGGCAAGATATCACAGAACGTAAGCAAACTGAACTAGCTCTAAAAGCCCAAGCTGAACGGGAGCAATTGATGCGAACTGTTGCTCAACGGATTCGTCAATCTTTGAATCTTCAAGATATTCTGAATGCAACAGTTCAGGAAGTGCGAGATTTACTTGGGGTTGATCGAGTAGTAGTGTATCAGTTTGACTTAGAGATGATCGGCACAATTATGGCGGAATCGGTAGAACCTGGATGGATGGTTTCGTTGGGTGTAGAGATTTATGATACGTGTTTTCAAACAGGCGCAGGATTGGAATATTATCAGGGACGCAAACGGGCGATCGCTAATATTTATGAAGCTGGACTAACTGATTGCCATATTCGCCTGTTAGAACAATTTGAGGTGAAAGCAAATTTAGTTGTGCCAATTTTACTAGAAGTAAGCTCTCAAAACCCCGGCTCTCACATTTGGGGTTTACTGATTGCTCACCAATGCTCTAGTTTTCGTGAGTGGGAAGAAAATCAATTAGATTTGCTCGATCAAGTGACAGTCCAATTAGCGATCGCAATTCAACAATCCAGCATCTTAGCGCAAGCTCAAACTGAACTTGTTCAAAGACAAAAAGCTCAAATAAAGTTAAAAACAGCCTTAGCTGAAAAAGAAGTTCTTTTAAAAGAAGTTCATCATCGAGTTAAAAATAATTTGCAAATTGTCTCCAGTTTATTACAACTTCAGTCTCAAACACTCAAAGATCCAGAAATAATCAAAGCTCTTCGAGAAAGTCAAAATCGAATTGAGTCAATATCTCTAATTCACAAAAATTTATATACTTCCGCTAATATCGGACAAATTAATGTCGCTGACTATATCAGTAATTTAGCAGCTAGCTTGCTCATTTCCTATCAAATATGCCCTGGTAAAATTTCTCTAGAAACTGATATAGATTCAGTCAGCTTGAATGTCGATCAAGCTATTGCCTGTGGATTGGTGATTAACGAATTAATCTCCAATGCCCTCAAACATGCTTTTCCCAATCAACAAGTAGGCACAATCAGTATTGCTTTACACAATATTGGCAATAGTATCGAGATGACTATCCAAGATAATGGGATTGGTTTACCAGATAATTTAGATTGGAGAAATACTGATTCTTTAGGTCTGTCGTTAGTACATGACTTGGTTACAGAACAACTAGAAGGCGATATTACTCTAGAACGTAATTATGGAACAGTATTCAAAATAAAATTTACGCAGTTAACTTTGCATTAATAAATATCAAATGGGTCAAGCTAGGATTTTAGTTGTTGAAGATGAAGTGATTGTGGCTAGAACTATTGCTAGTCAACTCAGTCAACTAGGATACATTGTTACGGGTACAGCTTCATCTGGAAAAGTTGCCATTGCCAAGGCATCGGAAACTCAACCAGAACTAGTATTAATGGATATTATTCTTAAAGGTGATATGGACGGTATTGCTACCGCCAGTCAGATTCGCGAGCAGTTAGATGTACCTGTAATTTATTTAACCGCTTATGGCGACGATCATACTTTAGAAAGAGCCAAAATTACCCAGCCTTTTGGATACATAGTTAAACCATTTACTACAAAAGATTTAAAAATTGCGATCGAGATCGGTCTCTTAAAACACCAGTTAGAACGTGAACTGCGGGAGAATCGAGATCAGTTAGCAACCCTTTTAAACTCAATGAGTGATGCTGTAATTGCTACTAATGAGCAGGGAAAAATAACATTTATGAATCCTGCGGCTGAGGCGCTGACTGGCTGGCAGCAAAAAGATGCTTTAGGAAATGAGGCGGCGAAGATTTTTCATATTGTCAATGAAGTTACAGAGGCTACATTAGAAAATCCTGTGACAAAAGTACTGCGTGAGCAACAGGTTGTTTATTTAGGGGAATTCACATCTCTGATTACAAAAAACGGCAAAAGAGTTCCCATTGGCGATAGTGCTTCACCACTGAAGCGAGGAACTGACCAGGTAAATGGTGTAGTAGTTGTTTTTTGGGATCTTAGCGAACGACGGCAAACAAAATTGCTAGAGCAAGCATTGGAAAAGGAGCAAGAACTTAACCGTCTCAAGTCCCTATTTATCTCTACTGTATCTCATGAGTTCCGTAATCCCCTAACTGTTGTTCAAACGGCAGTAGAACTCATAGAAATGCAAGGAGCAAATTTGACAGATACAAAAAGAGGTATCTATTTAAAGCGAATTCAAGGAGCTGTGCAATCTATGGAAAAGCTCATGGAGGAGGTGCTATTTATGGGTCGAGCGGAAGCAGAAAAACTCATATACAACCCTGCTTCCCTTAACTTAGAGCAATTTTGTCGAGAGTTAATCGAAGATTTTTTGATGCTTGAAAACAGGGTATGTGAAATTATTTTTACCTGTCATAGTGAGAATACATCCGCTGTGATGGATGAAGGACTTTTACATTACCTATTTGGAAATCTGCTCTCAAACGCAGTTAAATATTCTCCCCAAGGTGGCAAAATTCAATTTGATTTAATATGCGACCCCATTGAGAAAGTAGCAACTTTTTATATTCAAGATCGAGGTATGGGCATTCCCGAAGCAGACCAAGCTCGACTTTTTGAATCATTCTACCGAGCCTCAAATGTCAAATCAATTCAGGGTACTGGATTGGGCTTAGTAATCGTTAAAAGGTGCGTTGATGCTCATCAAGGTCAAATCAGTGTGACAAGTGAAGTTGGAGTTGGTACTAAATTTACAGTAATTTTGCCCTTAAATTCCGAATCATGAGTTATGAATTCTTCTTCAACTCACATCCTGATTTTTGTTGCCAACTTGGGTTTGGTAGTGGCGCAATTTTTCTTGCTGACGCGCTCTTTTCTCTTCGGTGAGGCTATCAAAACAATAGGGACAGGAGATACCTTGCTCATATTTGGGAGACGCTTTATCTTCCTCAGAAATCGGACGTCCACAACAGAGGCACAACTCATAACTTCCTTTCTCCAATCCATGACTAACGGCTACCCGCTCATCAAAAACAAAACATTCTCCTTCCCATAAACTTTCTTGTGTTGGAACTTCCTGCAAATACTTAAGAATACCGCCTTTGAGATGATAAACTTCTCCAAAGCCTTGGGCAAGCATGAAGGATGAAGCTTTTTCACAGCGAATGCCGCCTGTACAAAACAGAGCAACCTTTTTGTGTTTAGTTGGGTCGAGATGGTGGCGCACATAATCAGGAAATTCACGGAATGATTCAGTTTGGGGATTTTCTGCCCCTTGGAAAGTACCGATATTCACCTCATAATCATTGCGGGTGTCAATCACGGTTACTTCTGGATTGGAAATTAAATCATTCCATTCTTGGGGATTGACATAGATACCAACTTGCTCATTTGGGTCAATTTCTGGCAACCCCAAAGTGACAATTTCTTGCTTCAACCGCACCTTCATCCGTTCAAAAGGTGGGGTTTTGGTATAGGACTCTTTGGATTCTAAGTCTGCTAAACGAGGGTCAGAACGCAGAAACCAGAGAACTGAGTCAATCGCCTGACGCGAACCAGCAATTGTACCGTTAATCCCTTCAAGTGCCAGCAAAATCGTCCCCTTGACACCTTGCGCTTGGCAGTAAGACAGCAGAGGATCTCGTTTCTCGGTAAAATCTGGCAGCTTAACAAATTTATACAGTGCTGCAACAACTTGAATATTTTCTGGCTTCATTCCTTTGGTAATAGAACAATATAAGTTACAATAACAACGGTAATCAAAGTTATCTACTATTTTAACTTTATGGGGGTTTAGCTCAGTTGGTAGAGCGCCTGCTTTGCAAGCAGGATGTCAGCGGTTCGAGTCCGCTAACCTCCATTAGAAACGGTTTTTGCTAGCCTACGCACATTCAAATCAATTAAAACCCCTTTCATTATCAAAAAATGGGGTTATTTTCCTTATTAGGCAAGGGGTTCGGGGAGAGGAAAATATGGTATTGCATCCATTGCACCGATTCAAAGTCCTACTTAGTTAAAGGAGGTAAACTCTGACTTGACAGTACTCAGGTAATTTTGATCGTTCAAAATTTGACTTATCTTTACTTAGGGGGTTGTTTGGAAAAGCGTTCATTGGGGTTAGTGGCAATTGTTCTCTACAAATCATTTGCCGCCTTGCTGCTTATGCTTACTTCGATCGCTTTATTATTGACATTAAAAAATTATCAAACTCTAGAGGCATTTTCAGAAAATTATGTTTTAGAAGGTAAATCGATGATTATTGATTGGCTTTTAAAGAAAGTTGTTAACTTAAATCCTAGAACTCTAGAATTTAGCGGTATCGGAACAGGAATATATGCTATTGTTACTGCTATTGAAGCTGTTGGTTTATGGTACGAAAGGCGTTGGGCACATGTCTTAGTATTGGGACTTGTCGGTATCAGTATTCCACCAGAGATTTATGAATTGATTCAGGGAATATCTCTGATAAAAATATTCGTTTTTTTGTTGAATTTAGCAGTGTTTGGCTATCTATTCCGAAATTTTCCTAAACATCCAAACTAAGTTTTTGATAAGAAGAAAGGCAGCAGGAAGAAAGCTATTTGAAATGGTTGACGACAAGAGGCAACGGGTTTACGCAAAACCAAGACCCCACGTTGTACAATCGCTAGAAATACAATCTGGAGAGCAACTTGCCTAGATCGATTCAGTCTACTCAACCACCACTAAAATTTATTCCTCAAAGGTTGAATCCTCTGGTACTCCATATTGTTCGGTGGTTACTGCCGATCGCACTACGGTTTCGTACTCGCCCTTGGCTACGAACTGGGATTGTCAAGATTGAAGCCAAGAATGTTGAAGTATTAGCTGAACTCTATCAACAATTCCAGTCTGGAAAAATTCGCTTTTTGTTAGCATTTCGCCACCCAGAGGTAGAAGATCCCCTCTGTATGCTGTATTTGCTTTCTCGAATTGTGCCACAAGTTGCTCGTCAAAAAGATATTACACTAAAATCCCTGGTTCACAGCTATTTTCTTTATGACCGAGGTATGACAGTTTGGGCTGGAAAGTGGCTAGGTTGGCTGTTTTCTCTACTGGGAGGNTGTGCTNNNGTTCGTCGTGGTAGGCGACTAGATCGGCAAGCGATCCAAAATGCACGAGAGTTGTTTGCTAATGGCGAACTACCGATCGCAGTAGCACCGGAAGGAGGTACTAATGGTCATAGTGGCATTGTTAGCCCCTTAGAACCTGGTGTTGCTCAAATGGGCTTCTGGTGTGTAGAAGACTTACAAAAAGCCAACCGAACTGAGACTGTGATCATTGTGCCGATCGCCATCCAATATAGTTACGTTGAGCCACCTTGGTCTAAGATAGATTGGTTGTTGAGTAAGTTAGAAGCTGATAGTGGCTTGAAAGTTTCGGAAATTGATTCAGGTAATAGCGCAGAGATTTACCATCAACGCCTCTGTAGGTTGGCTGAATATCTAATTACCGAGATGGAAGAGTTTTATCGTCGCTTCTATCATCAAGATATCCCCAAAACCATCTCAACTGATGAATTGAAGAGTGCTAATCAGGTATTAATTGCCCGACTCCATCGCCTACTAGATAACGCATTACAAGTTGCCGAACAATATTTTGGAGTTCAAGCGCAGGGTAATTTTATTGACCGTTGTCGCCGCTTAGAAGAGGCTGGCTGGAGTTACATTTACCGAGACGATTTGCCAGATATCAATGCTTTAGCACCCTTCAAACGCGGTTTGGCAGACTGGATTGCTGAAGAAGCCGACTTGCGAATGCGGCATATGCGGATAGTGGAAAGTTTTGTTGCAGTCACAGCTACTTATATTCAGGAACAACCAACGGCAGAACGGTTTGCAGAAACAGCTTTGCTTGTATTCGATATGCTTTCTAGAATTCAGGATACAACGCTTCCGGGACGACCGAGGTTAGGTTTGCGACAGGCACAAATCACAGTGGGGGAGCCAATTTCAGTTACAGAACGTTTCAGAAATTGTCAGGGCGATCGCCAAGCGTCTAAACAAGCTGTGAGCGATTTGACAAAAGATTTGCAAATCGCTTTAGAGAAGATGATTAGATAACAGAAATTCTAAGACTTTTTCGCTCGAATAAAGAACGCCAAGCCTTAGTTACAGCACTTCCAGCTATTATGCAATACAGACCACCAGGGAATAGAATTCCCTGCCTAATGGTGCAAGTCCTCTAGAAGAGGACTAGAAAAACTTGGGTTAAAGCACTGACAGCTATTATGCAATACAGTACAGTTTTTCTTCTTGCCCTTTTCTATCATAGCTTTCAGCTTTGAGGATGTACCTCATAGCTGCCGGAAGTGCTGTAAGCAACGGATTGAAATTGAAAAGCAGTTAGAACGTGATACTAGCGAACTCAAACAAGCCAAAATAGATTTAGCTCAAACTGCGATCGCAGCTACTGCCGATCATTTCCCAACTCAATATTTTCTCGAAGTTTCTGAGTAGCTAACGATAGAACAGTGCTTGTAGTAGCTTAAATTGTATAACTTTTTTATACTTATACAATAGTTACGATAGCTGTTCGCGCTAGCGTCTCCACAGGAGAAGGCTTAAGCTTCGCTTATCGCAATCGTTTTCTCAGCCACCAAACCATAAAACCAACAATCATTCCAACTATTAAACTGGCACTTAAAGGATACTTGCAAAAGAAGTCAACTTGCTTAAAAATATCTTTACACTCTTTTGCTGTCTCTCTTATCAGGGATACAGTTGCTATACCAGCACCCGCAACAGCTACAAGCTCTTGAAAGTTACGCTCTCTTTCAGATTTCTCGACTTCTATGCGACTGCGAGTAGCGTTAATTGTATCTTCTAAAAGTTGCAAGCCAAGCTGCATATTTTCGATATCTTTAGTAATTTGTGGTAAATATTTTTTGTTGGCTAGGTTGCTAAATTTTTCTAAAAAATCTAACTGATTATTTTGACCTGCTTTTTCTTTAATCAAAGCCAAGCGTATTTGATAATTAGATAAATTAATTTCAATAATTTGTTTTTGAAAAGACAGGTTGAGTAAGTCGATTGTGTATTGTTGGAGAATGTTATCAATATTATTTAAAATTTGCCGAGAAGTAGTAATTTTTTGATTTTCCTGCCAATAGTTACTTTGATTAGTAAATTTTCTATTTTCTTCTATTTTTTTATAATGATTGAGCAGAGATTCTTTGACTAAACGACTTTGCCAATAAGCCCACGAAATCTTACTGCGATAACAAAATAAACCCATCCAATCTTTATAAAATTCCGCAGCTTTTTCTGCGCTCTCTCTATTATTATAAATAGCAATAATCACATGATGTTCATTACTATTTAGAGGCGTTGTTACGTTTTTTATGCTCTGATTTATATATTGCGATCGCCCTACTTCAAAAACTTTCCCATCTAAAAAAATACCTGTTTCTGGTTGCCAAGAAGTATCTTTAAACAAAGCATAATAGCAATCCTTGGCAATATCTTCATGGTTTTGAGATGAGTTTTCTGGTAGCCAACCAGAAAGCAACCAGGTTTTTCCAATTATTGTCAGTTCTTTATTTAGTTTTTGTTCTATTTCAGTTTTTAAGATTGCAAAAGACTTAGCTGGTTGAGTTTCGGTTTGATTATTAATAGAACAATCAATTTGCAAGCCATAAGTGTCATTTAATCTAACACCATAATAGTATCCTTCTAAGGTTTGATTTTGGGAAATAAAGTTAATTTGAGGAGGCTGGGTAATCTCTAAATACTCAGTTTCAATGTCAGGATCGTTGAATTGAGTATCATAGGGTAATTGAGATAAAAAAGTTGCTTGGTTTTTTTGTGTTTCTGCATCAGTTGTGTTTAAAGAAGTTTTTAAAGCATATAAAAACAAATCAAGTGTCGGATAGATTAAATCGCTCATCACAAGGGCAAAACTAATTTGATTGATTGGATTGAGATAAAATTTGTTTCCATTTTTCTAAAAATTTGACTTGTTTCACTGTTTCTTCTGGTTTTTCAGAACTACCAACAATGACTACAACGTTGTTGAGTTGGGTTTCGTAACCTGTAGCTTCATATTTGGGTTTAAAGCCTCTAGTTAGTGGATAGGTTGCAAAAGTATTGAACCCACTAATCTCTGCTTCAGTAGGAAGTAAATCATCAGGAATTTCTTCTAGATCATCTAATTGAGATTTATAGAATTGATAAGACTGATTTAACTCAGGATTAGGGGTAATTATTTCTAATAAACGTCCTTTAATATAGTCTTCCCAAGCTTTGGGTTGTGTGTCTAATTGCTTGGCAACTTCTTTTAAATTCTGTTTCTCTTGTTCTCCAAGGGCGGTTTTTAAGTCTTGAAACGCCAAGAGAAAAGCGATGATAGTATTGTCAGCCTTTGTGTTCATAGGTTTTTATACCAAACTCACTACGATTAGTATAAACGTAATTTCAGTGAGATAATTACACTATGTATTTCATGTTCAGTTTTGATTTTCTATCTCTAAAAAGAATAATTTATTAAATAAAATGTTTTTTATTATACCTTTTACTATGTAAATTAATCTAGTTTATTGCACTGTATTCTAGTGATTTTTCATGCAACCTAAAGAATGCTGTGGGCAGATTTTGCCTACAGTTTAACCAAAAAGTTATCAGAGTCAGTCAGGTAAGAAAAATGGCATCGGAATGGGCTGCTCAAGTTATTGGAATTAATTATTACCCAGAGTACACCACTCTAAAGCCGCTAACGGCAGCAGCAGAGGATGCAGAGAAAATTGCCGAACAATTAGAACAATACGGTTATAGACCTTTTCGCGCTCAGTGTTTACCTAGAACTTTAAACCCGAAGGGAGAAAGCAAAATTGATCGCCAAGGGGCGGTAAAGGTGCAAGAATTGAGAGAAGCGATCGCTAATCTTTTCAATCCTCCCGATCCAAACCCCACGCCAGAAACAGCGTTATTCTTCTTTTCAGGACATGGGTGGTGCAAAACTGTGGCGGGGAAAGAAGAAGTATTTCTAGCTACCAGTGATGTTTTACCTGAAGCAGAAGTCTATGGTATACCCTTAAGTTGGTTGGGTGAGCAGTTGCAAATCAGTCAGGCTAAACGAGTCGTTGTTTGGCTAGATTGCTGCTATAGCGGTGAATTGTTGAAGTTTATTCCCACAGATAAAGACTACTGTTTTATTACTGCAACCCGTTCTTACGAAACTGGAGTGGAAATTCCCCACGCGCAGGGGTTGATGACGCAGACTTTACTTGCAGGATTGAACCCGGAAAATGACGCAGATGGGATCATTAATAGCCACAAATTGGCAGATTTCATTATCAGCCGAATGCCGAATACAGTCCAGCGTCCGTTAATTGCCAATTCTCCACGCGCAATTTTGTTGACAACTAAGTTTTCGCAAAAAAGCTTTCAGGATAAGTGTCCTTATCGTTCTCTGTCGTATTTTACCGAGACAAAGGAAGATGCTGAGGTTTTTTATGGGCGGAGTGCGTTAACTGGGCAGTTGATTAAACAGGTAAGAGATAAGCATCGCCTCATTGCTGTATTAGGTGCTTCCGGTAGTGGAAAATCATCTATGTTACGGGCTGGGTTACTTTACCAGCTGAAGCTAGGACAAGAAATTCCAGGAAGCGATCGCTGGACTTATATTACTCCGTTTACGCCTAAAGAATCTCCTGTTAACAGTTTACAGGAGGCTTTTGCACTTTCTTTGCTTAGATCCCCCCAACCCCCCTTAAAAAAGGGGGGCGAAGAATCTCTTAAAGTCCCCCTTTTGAAGGGGGATTTAGGGGGATCTAAAAAGTTAGGCGGGACAATGGAAAATCTTGCCCATGTCATCGGCGAGGAGTTAAAAGCATTAAACACACCAGTCATTTTGATTATCGACCAGTTTGAAGAATGCTTTACTATGTGCGATGACAGCCAGCGCCAAGAATTCTTTGACTGTTTGCGGGAATTAATTGACTGTACAGATACAATACCTTAGCCAAAATAAGAGGATGAGGAGAGAGGGCCGATGTAGTAGAGTTATTGTCTCTCACAACGACAACTCAAAAACTACAATCAGCCCATGTCCGATATCTTATCACTGCTACAATGCTTGCTACCGCAGATAAACGCTACGACGATGCGGCAATTGAACCAGATAATCCTGGCTATGTTAGCGATGAGCGGACGAGTCACGATGTTGGGAATTTCCCGTTGGGCAGGCATTGGTGGTAGTTATCGGACGATGTTGCGGTTTTTTCATACAGTAATACCTTGGGCTACATTGTTTTGGCTATTTTTCCGCAAGCATTTGTTCCGTGCGAATGAGGTATATTTGCTTGCAGGAGATGAAGTTGTAGTCAGTAAATCGGGTAAAAAGACTTATGGATTAGATAGATTCTTTTCTAGCCTAGCCAATAAACCGATATCAGGATTATCTTTCTTTGTATTATCATTAGTGAGTGTTGAACAGAGGCACTCGTTTCCGATTCAGATAGAACAGGTAATAAAGAAAGATACTCAAACAAAAAGTACCTCGACAATCGAAAAACCAAACAAAAAAGAAAAGCGTGGGCGTGGACGACCAAAAGGAAGTAAAAACAAAAATAAAAAGGAAGTGATATTAACATCTGAATTAATACTAATTCAGAAAATGATTGGTTCACTATTCAAGTTATTAGCTAACTCTATTTCCCTCACCTACTTGGTAGTAGATGGTCATTTTGGTAACAACAATGCTTTGCAGATGGCACGTCTTGTCAACTTGCAGATAATTTCCAAATTGCGCCATGATTCAGCATTATACTTCCCTTATGAAAATCCTGACTCCAGTAAGCGCTCTCGTCGTAAATACGGTGATAAGCTAGACTATCGTAATATACCTGACAAATACTTATGTAAAAGTGCTATTGAGGATGATATTCAAACTGATATTTATCAAGCCACTCTTATTCACAAAGAATTTGCCCAAGCTCTCAATGTAGTGATTTTGGTCAAAACCAATCTTAAAACTAATGCTTGCAGCCATGTAATTATTTTTTCTAGCGACCTAACTCTGTCATTTGAAAAAATTATCGACTATTACAAACTCCGTTTCCAAATCGAGTTTAATTTTAGGGATGCCAAGCAGTTTTGGGGATTGGAAGATTTTATGAACCTGAGCCAAACTGCCGTGACTAATGCTTCTAATTTAGCATTTTTTATGGTCAATTTATCCCACCATCTTCTCGCTGATTTCCAGCAACTCAATCCCGGTTCTGGCATTATTGACCTTAAGGCTTACCATCGTGGTTTTCGATATGTTCGTGAAATGTTAAAAATGCTTCCCGAAATCCCTGAGCCTATTTTATTAACCCAGATTTTTGCCAAGCTTACTTCTTTAGGACGTATTCATCCCGTTTCCACTGGCGTTGAACCCTCGTAAATTGGCAGAGGTATTGAGATAACCTCTATATTTTCATTGGGATGCGATCGGATTTTCGGGGGAGATGGCGAGAATATCCCAAATTTGCGGGCAGAATTAATAAACCTTACATCAACGTCGAACACTTAACCCGTGAGGAAATTGAAGAAGCCATTACTAAACCGGCTGATTGGGTAGGTTTAGGGATTGAAGGAAGGTTAAAACAGCAACTAATTAATGATGTTGAAGATTACCCCGGAAGTTTGCCTTTGCTGCAATATACCTTGACAGAATTGTGGCGTGAGTCGAGAAATCAAGGCGATGAGGTTCTCAGCCTGAAAATTTATGAGGATTTAGGCGGGGTGGAAGGAACGCTACAAAAACGCGCCGATGCAGTTTACGAAAGTCTTTCAGCAACAGAAAAAATTGTGGCGCGGCGGATTTTTCTAGAATTAACGCAAATGGGAGAAACCACAGATGTTAGGCGGCGCGTGCGTTTACGCGAGTTGGTTAATTCTCATCATTCCTTGGAACTTTTGCAACAGGTGAGTGAGAAGTTAGCCGATAAAGATGCACGATTAATTACGAAGAGAGATGAGCCGGATTCCCAGGATGTAATTTTAGATGTTGTCCACGAAGCCTTAATCCGCCATTGGCAAATGTTGCGGGAGTGGAAAGAGGAATATAAGTTGGGAATAGCCCTTGAGCGACAGATTGAAGCGGAAGCCCAAGAATGGGAGAGGAATGAGAAAAAGCCAGGGTTTCTCAGAAAAGATGACAGATTAGCAGTAGCAGAGGCATATTTAACTAGATTTGGTGATTGGCAAATGCTGAATGGGGTAGCGGAGAAATACATTCAGGAGAGTCAAGAATTAAGAAATCGCCTTGAGCGAGAAGAGAAAGAACGCCAACAAGAAAAGTTAGCAGCAGCAAAGCGGCAAAATCGAATTGTTACTTTGTTTAGTATGGGGTTAGCTGGAGTAGCTATCTTTGCGGGTTATCAATGGTATGATGCCCAAAACAAAGCCAGGGAAGCAACACAACAAAGTATCATTGCTCTGGCGCAAAGTTCTGAAGCTTCCCTATTGTTGGATAGGCAACTTGAGGCTGCGGTTGCAGCTCTACAGTCAGGGAGACAACTTTCAGGTAGACCACTTAAGGCTGCTAATCTAAAGGAAACGGTTAATCAGCAAGTTTTAATAGCACTCCAACGAGCAATTTACAATGTGCAGGAGCGAAACCGTTTGGAAGGTCATAGCGTAGCATTTAGCCCGGATGGCAAGACCATCGCTTCTGGTAATGACACAACAGTGAAACTCTTGGATGCAGCTACAAGTAAAGAAATCACCACCCTCAAGGGGCATAGTGATAGGGTCAGTAGCGTAGCATTTAGCCCCAATGGCAAGACCATTGCTTCTGCTAGTGCTGATAAGAGCCTTAAACTCTGGGATGTGGCTACAGGTAAACCCATTTCCACCCTCAAGGGGCATAGCGAATTGGTCTATAGTGTAGCATTTAGCCCGGATGGCAAGACCATTGCTTCTGCTAGTAAGGACAAAACAATGAAACTCTGGGATGCGGCTACAGGCAAACCCATTTCCACCCTCAAGGAGGATAACGTTGAGGTCAATAGCGTAGCATTTAGCCCGGATGGCAAACTCATTGCTTCTGGTAATTGGACCAAGGGTGTCACACTCTGGGATGCGGCTACAGGTAAAGCCATCTCCACCCTCAAGAACGATAACGCTGCGGTCACTGAGGTAGCATTTAGCCCGGATGGCAAGATCATCGCTTCTGGTGGTTTTGGCAGAATCATCACACTCTGGAACACGGCTACAGGTAAAACCATCTCTACCATCTATGAAGGCCAATCGGTCTATAGTTTAGCATTTAGCCCGGATGGCAAGATCATCGCTTCTGGTGGTTCTGACAAAACGATGAAACTCTGGGATGCGGCTACAGGTAACGCCATCTCCACCCTCAAGGGACATAGCGTTGCGGTCACTGAGGTAGCATTTAGCCCCGATGGCAAGATGATCGCTTCTGCTAGTGCGGACAATACCACCAAACTCTGGGATGCGACTACAGGTAAAGAACTCTCCACCCTCAAGGGGGATAACGCTGCGGTCTCGGCTGCGGTCTTGAGCGTAGCATTTAGCCCGGATGGCAAGACCATCGCTTCTGGTAATCTTGACACAACAGTGAAACTCTTGGATGCAGCTACAGGTAAAGAAATCACCACCCTCAAGGGGCATAGTGATAGGGTCAATGAGGTAGCATTTAGCCCGGATGGCAAGACTATTGCTTCTGCTAGTTGGGACAACAGCATCAAACTCTGGGATGCGGCTACAGGTAAACCCATCTCCACCCTCAAGGAGCATAGCAAATCGGTCTATAGTGTAGCATTTAGCCCTAATGGCAAGACCATTGCTTCCGCTAGTGAGGACAAAACAATGAAACTCTGGGACGCATCTACAGGTAAACCCATCTCCACCCCCAAGGGGCATAGCAAATCTGTCTATAGTGTAGCATTTAGCCCTGATGGCAAAATCATCGCTTCTGCTAGTCTTGACGGAAGCGTCAAACTTTGGAATGCGGCTACAGGTAAAGAAATCACTACTTTCAATGGGCATAGTGGCTCAGTTCATAGCATAGCATTTAGCCCCGATGGCCAGACCATCGCCTCTGGTAGTGCTGACAACAACGTCAAACTCTGGGATGCGGTTACAGGTAAAGAAATCAATACCCTCACGGGGCATAGCGAAGTGGTCAGTAGCATAGCATTTAACCCGGATGGCAAGACCATCGCTTCCGGTAGTTCTGACAACACCGTGAAACTCTGGGACACGGCTACAGGTAAAGAAATCACCACTTTCAACGGGCATAAGTCATCAGTCCATAGTGTAGCATTTAGCCCAGATGGCAAGACCATCGCTTCTGCTAGTTGGGACAATAGCGTCAAACTCTGGAAGGTGTACCCAAATAACCTAGATGATTTAATTGTCTACAGTTGCGCTAGGCTACGTGGTTATTTACAATCAAATCCCAATGTGAGCGACAAGCACCTCTGCGATGGCATTGGTACTAAGAGCAATTAGAATGTTCCCTTCCCTGCGGGACGCTACGCGAACGACTCCGCTCAGGGAACGTCTTGTTGAGAGAACGTTTTGCTTAAGGAAATCAATTACTGCTACTGCAATTGTACTGATTAAAACAGGCGATCGCACTTTCGGTATTTCGGAGCGATCGCTTCACTGGTATTTGCTGATTTAAAGTTCACTCCTGTTCAAGTTTTACAAGGATGATGAAAATTCAGAAGGAGTGTTCCCTGAGCGAAGTGTTCCCTTCAACTTCGCTCAGGGAACGCTTTTTCTAATAGAAAGCGATCGCGCAAATCAATTTATGGCTTATATGTACATTCTTGAATGTGCTGATGGTAGTTACTACACGGGTAGTACAACGGATCTTGAGCGGCGGCTGTGGCAACATCAACAAGGTAAGGGCGCAAACCACACGGCAAAACGGTTGCCTGTAAAGCTGGTTTTCTGCGAGTATTATCAGTCTGTGGTGGATGCTTTTGAGCGTGAGAAACAAGTCCAAGGTTGGAATCGAAAAAAGAAGCAAGCTTTAATTTCAGGGGATACAAATTTGTTGCATAAGTTAGCCGAATGTCAAAATGAAACTCATTACAGTAGGCTGACTAGCTTCGACCACAAAAACGCTCCCGCTCCCTGAGCGAAGTCGAAAGCTCCCTGAGCGAAGTCGAAGGGAGCGACTGAATCTTGTAACAACTTCCACTTTGCTTGCAGCAACTTCTGCTTTAACGTTTCCGCGTTTCGCGCAAGCTGTAGCAACTTTCGCTTAGCAAGCATTAAATCTATTAGTCCAACTCTCGATGTCGGAGAGAGCTTAACAGTCAAAGATTATACTGAAAAAATCGAAAGTCTCCGAAAATCTCTAGAAGCATACAATACCACTCTCTCTACTATTGATGTCTTACTAACCCAGCTCGTTGAAAATGAACAGGATTTAGCAGACTATTCTGAGAAAATTTTGCGTGGTACTGCTTATAAATATGGCAACAATAGCCATGAGTATCAGATGGCTGGAGGTACTCGAAAAAGCGATGTCTACGATGGTCACTGAGCGCAGCCGAAGTGCGGGCTACGCCTACGCAAGCGTGCTGTGCGTCAAAACGTGGTTTTGCCAAAATAATACCATTTTGGATTCAAAATTGCTGTCTGCGTCTAGGTTTGTCAATGCATCTGGGTTTTGTCTGGAAAGCGAGCGCATCCCTCGCAGACTCAAGCAGTTGATTCAGCTTTGCGTTTGGGATGCGATCGCCTTTGCAATATATTTAGATGTAGCGTCTGTTACTAACATCGTTATTTTTTGGTCAGGTTGGGGAACTCTATAAATACGGTTCAGCAATTGCCCAGCGCTAGATATGGGCTGCTCCGAACCGTGTTGTAACGATATCTGGAGTTTTGAGGATCGGCTGATGGATAAATCAATTATTCAGTTGGTTGACGAGTTACCGACTGACAATATTACTGTCAAAGTGTTAAAGGCTCTTGATTATGTAGCACCAGGTGAATGGAGCAATTTAACGGGGTTTGACAATAATATCCGCGCCATTACAGGAGTTACCGATGCTAAGGTAATTCAAAAAATCCGCGATCGCGCTGTTACTTTATACCAAGATCCTCAAAAAGGCTACCAGTTTGCCATCAAACTTTATCAAACAATTGATAAAGCAGACACAGCGATGGCAGCGGCGGCTTTAGCGAATAAAGTTAGTGAAAAAATCGGCTTTCTTTCTTTTTTAGGCAACATTACTCCCAAAGCCGATGTCACTCAATCCATTGACTTAGTATTAAAAATTGCTGTCGAAATCATCGCCTTTTGCAAACTAAATGGCATTCCTCAACCTAATCCCCAAGAGTTTGCTAATTCCCTGACTAACAACTATCAAAATGCATCTCTAATGCGTATGGTAGCTTTGGTTTGTCTAGATGGAATTCTGCCCTTAGGCCCTGACTTTCTCAGCAAAATTCACGGAGTTATTAGTGGTACTGATGCTAATGCAATAACTCAAAATCCGGTTTTCTTAGCCGTTAATAACTTTCTTCCAGGCAGCAATCCTTCTGATAAAGTTGGTTTTATCAGTCAGGGTTTCAACTCCGTGCAAGGCTGGATGAATAATTTAGTATCTAGGACAGGCATAACCCCGCAATCAATTTCTAGTAATTTGGGTAATTTTATTCAGATTGCTGATGATAATTTAGATTTAGTTGCAGCATTCCTAGATCAAACTACCAATTACTACGAGCATACAGGAATTCAAACTGTCACTCGCAGTTTGATTTTGCAAGCTTATGCTCTAGTAAAAGAGGAAATCAAACAAGAGGAACAAAAGCCGATTCAAGATGTCTCATCTGCCGTTAAATCAGATAAATCAGATAAGACTCAGTATGAAGTCAGCAAAACAGTAGAAGTCTGGGATAATGATGAAGAGGATTGGTATCAAGGAACTATTGAGAAAATCCAAGATGACCAGTTCTTTGTTCATTACCTTGGTTATGGTTCATCTTATGACGAGTGGGTAGGCGAAGATGACATTCGGACTCGCGATCTTCGCTCCACTGATGAAAATGGATATGCAGTAGGTCAAAAGGTAAAATGTTGGGATGATGACCAAGAGGCTTGGTATTCCGCAACAATTCAGCAAATCCAAGGTCAGCAATACTTTCTTCACTACGTTGGTTATGACTCATCTTATGATGAGTGGGTTGATAGCGATGAGATTTCCTAACTGTTGAACTAGCACGGGGTTGACAAGAATTGCAACCCGCAGATCCTCGACTTTTTTGAAAAGTCGGGGATCTTGTTTTTCACAAATGGTTCAGAATTGCTGTAGTACTTTTAAAAATTCATAATTGACATCTCGTTAATCAATTACGAATTACAAACTTGTACTGAGCGACTTGTGCCGAGCGGAGCCGAGGTAAGCCGAAGTATTACGAATTACGAATTATCTTGATACTTGCGCTACGATATCCCCTATTGCTTTCGTGCAATGTACGTGAGGAGTAGTACAGGTCAAACTGATGATAGAAGAATTTAATACACACGGTGCAGAAAATCTGGTGGCGATCGCTAACCAATTCGCCCAACTGGGAAAGGTTACAGGCGTTAAAGCATTTGGCAGTGGTAATATCAATGACACTTTTTTAGCAACTCTAGATTCCTCAAAAGAACAACATTTTGTCCTGCAACGCATTAACACGCAAGTGTTTCGTCAGCCACAACTGATTATGCAGAATATGCGTACCTTAACTGAACACGTTCAAAAAAGGTTGCAGGATACACCCCTGAATCGTCGCTGGGAAGTGCCACGCGTACTGTTGACCAAAAACGCTCAAGACCATTGGAAGGATGCAGACGGCTCATTTTGGCGGGCAATCAGCTTTATTGAAGGCTCCCAGTCCTTTGATAGTATGCGCGATCGCTCCCACGCGAAAGAAATCGGTTATGCCTTGGGGATGTTCCACAATTTAATCAGTGATTTGCCAGCAGAAAAACTAGCTGACACCCTCGAAGGGTTTCATATTACACCCTTTTATCTCCAGCATTACGAGGAAGTTTTGCCAAAAACTAGTGTGCGTCAATCTTCGGAAGTTAATTATTGTTTACAGTTTGTTAGTGATCGCCAAACCTTTGCACATATCCTAGAAAATGCCAAAGCTGAAGGCAAGCTACCTCTGCGTCTGATGCACGGCGATCCCAAAATTAATAACGTGATGTTTGACATTGTTACCCAGCAAGCCGTTAGTGTCATCGACCTGGACACCGTAAAACCCGGTCTGGTACATTACGATATTGGTGATTGTCTGCGATCGGGTTGCAATCCGGCTGGTGAAGAAACCGAAAATTGGGAAAGTATTTATTTCGATACCGATTTATGTCAGGAAATCCTCCAGGGTTATCTCGCTGTGGCTAAAGCATTTCTGACCGAAAATGATTATGCATACATCTATGATGCCATCCGTCTAATTACTTTTGAACTAGGACTGAGATTTTTTGCTGATTATTTAGCAGGGAATGTCTACTTTAAAGTTAAGCACCCAGAACATAATTTAGCAAGAGCGATCGTCCAGTTTAAGCTGACCGAAAGTATTGAATCTCAAGAAACGCAGATTCGCAAAATTATCCAAGATATGAAATGAACAAGCAGACATTTTCCCTGCAACCTTTCTTTTCTACTGAGTTATTTTCTAATTTGAAAATTACAGGCAATATCTCTCGAAATGCTAATCAACTTGCCATTGACTACAACCTTGGAGGTGACTTAAAAGAAATTGCAATTTACCCACCATCAAATGCACCATCACGCAAGCATGAATTGTGGGAAGACACCTGCTTTGAATTCTTCCTTGGTATCAAAGATTCTGCACGGTATTGGGAGTTTAATCTCTCCCCCGCCGGACACTGGAATGTCTATCGTTTTGATGGCTATCGTCAAGGGATGCAAGAAGAAACAGCTTTTGAAAAGCTACCGTTTAGCGTTCAGAATCACGCTGATAGTCTAGAACTGGCTTTAAATGTTGATTTGAATAAAATTGTCTCGGCAGAACAAGAAATTGAAGTTGCCATTACTACAGTTATTAAACATAGAGATGGCGAGGTGACTTACTGGGCGTTAACTCATCGAGGCGCGGAGGCTGACTTTCATCTACGAGACAGTTTCATCGTTGATTTGTGAGATGCAAGACGCTTGGATTAGCCCCAAAAAGCTTAAACTACGCAGGTTGGGTTGAAGAACAAAACCCAACATTTTTAGGGCTTTTTTGGCTCGATCAGTACAGCTTTGCCTATGGATATGTTTAAGTTTTTAATTGGATGAAATACAAGTTAACCTTTTCATTAAACCATTTTGCACAAGCTGAAATAACCCCTGTACATCTAAGGTATGGGGGTTTTAGATTAGGTGTCTGTTAAATAATTTCGGTTAAGGCAAGAGACGCGATAAATCGCCGTCTCTGCAATCATCAGATAATAAATAAACTAATTTACTTATTTCGTTTGATAGAGTTAATTAAAAGATAAGTAAGATATATAAATAAAAGTCAATTATCAAATATTAGCTTTATGCAAAAAAAATATAGCAATTTTCAGGCTATAAAATCTAGTAAAACAAAACAATTGCAACTGATTTACAAACAAAATCAACCAAAAGATAGATTGATTTCACCGAAATTTACCCAAGCCTTAGCTGGAATTACTAAAGAAATTGTCTCTGAGCAAGATCGGGTTTTGCTGGCAGGAGTGCAGATACAAGATGTATCTGTCCAATTGTTTGAGGATGCGGTTTCTGGGAGGGCGAAATGAACTCACAATATAACTTTCAATACTTTCAAGGGAGTTCTCTTTCCGATCTGTTTGCTCAAGATATCACAGATGCATCTTATGGGTTTATCCTAAATTACCCTGCAACTGCCAGTTGGGCTGCTTATCCCAATCTGGAAAAATATTTTATTCAAGATGGCAGTAGTGAAGCCACCAAAACCTCCTTTGACAAGATTTGCCAAAAGGAACCTTGGAAAATTTTAGCTGTATTAGGCGATCGCATTCCAGGAATTGCGATTAATCCGCCACCAAAGTCGCTGCTTGCATACTGGCAAGAGCATTTTGGCTTTAGCTACTCCAATAGGTTGATAATGGATCGATTGACTTACCTGGACGATCTCAGCCACAGCGAACGCTTTGACAAACTCATCACTCTATTTCCCTTTGATCGCCTCAAAAAAGAAAAACACGCTATTGATTCAGACACTCATTACCGTTTACTCAGCAAAGTAACCCTAGCCGAACTGGGTGTGCAATGTCCAAAATACGAGAGTTACGATTTACGCACCTGTAGTCTAGAAGACATTCATTTACCACAATTCCCCTACTTAATTAAAACTTCCCACGGACTCTCAGGGGAAGGCACTTATATCATCAAAAGCCTCGGCGATCTGAATTACTGTTTTGAAGAAATCAGGAAATATCTCAATATTAAGTTGCTTGATCGGATTATTGTCTCGGAGTTCGTTAAGAATGAGATACAGAATTACTGCGTACAGTTCTATATCAACAAAACGGGAGAGATAACCCTCATCGGCACTACCAGCCAACTCGTCACTCCAGAAGGTAATTATTTAGGGGGACTGATTGACTACCGCAACACTGACATGAGCAAGTTCTTTGAGATGATTGCCGCCATTGGTGAGTATGCTTACAAACAGGGTTATTTCGGCGTGATTGGGTTCGATGTACTTGAAGATCGGGACGGGCTGTTTTATGCAATCGATGCCAATTTCCGAGTCAATGGATCGACTCCGTTGTGCTTGCAGCGTCACACCCTACTGGGATTGGGAAAGGAAGTTGCTAAATATTCTAGTAGCTACCGCATGGAAGGAACGTTAGATTCAATTTTAGTCACCTTAAAACCAGAACTAGATCGCAAAGACTTGATCGTTCTGTCGGCTTTAGAGAGGGTCAAATACGGAAAAATCTACACCGAAATTTATGCGATCGTGACTGGAGAAACTATCCAGGAAATGCAGCAGATCGAGCATAAATTACAGAATAAGGGATTACAATGGCTCCCTTAAACTTAGCAGTTCAGGAGCATTCCAGCCAATGACAGACTATCAACGCACCTTACCGCCTCTGTGGATAGGTTCGGCGATCGCCTTTTATGCCTTTATTGCCATTGGTATAGCTGAAGCAGGATTAGGAGTTCTTCTGCCCTCCATTCTCTCTACCTATAACCTGACTCCAGCAACCGTCACCCTGCTGTTTCTCAGTCAAATTAGCGGTTACATTCTGGCAGCAGTCACTAGTAGTCTGGTGAGTAGTCGGCTGGGGTTAGCGCGAATGCTGTTGATTGCTGCGGGTGCGCTGACGATGGCACTGATAATTTATGCCATCTCACCCTCCTGGTTTCTCATGGTTGCGGCAGGATCGGCGTTGGGATTGGGCATTGGGTTGATTGATGCAGGCATTAACACTTACATTGTGCAAGATTCCCGCAGTGCCAATTTGATTGGTTTGCTCCATGCTTTCTATGGTATTGGCGCACTTTCAGGCTCCGCGATCGCTACTACTTTGTTGGCAGTTGGCATGAACTGGCGACAAGTTTATGGAGTATTAGCCGGGATTGTCAGCCTATTAATTGTCAGCGTGTTGGGCGTAATCATCTTCAACTACACACCAATGACAGTAAGGGTATTGCCCTCAAAGACAACTGCGTTAGAAAATCTGGGCAGAGCGCTGCAAACTCCGATAGTATTGCTAACTGGGCTACTTTTGCTGGTTTATGTTGGCACTGAAGCCTGTATCGGCAACTGGGCATACACTGTGCAGTCTGTCGCTCGTCATACTCCCACGCTGATAGCTGGTTACAGCGTTAGTGCCTACTGGGTGGGATTAACATTGGGACGTTTCATCTTAGGTTATTTCTTGCAACGGCTTGGAGCAGTCCGCACAATCAGTATGTCGCTCAGTCTTGTAATCATTGGGTTGCTTGCTTGGTGGCAACTGCCAGATCAATGGATTAGCTTACCGTTGATTGGCTTTGGGTTGGCAGCCATTTTTCCTGCAACCATTTGGTTAATCCCTCAACGATTACCTGATCCCCATGTTCCTGCGGCTGTTAGCATTGCCACTAGTGCCGCCAGTTTGGGGGCTGCGATTATACCCACTGGAGCCGGTTGGGTTGCAAATTGGACAAGTTTAGAAATCATCCCCATGTTGATGCTGCCATTAGCGCTGTTAATGGTGGGCTTACATTGCTGGCTGGTGCAACATTCGGTAAAAGGCAAGTAATACCAATTAAAAATCGTTTGTAGTAAGGACTTTAGTCCTGAATTTTTAAGCACTAAAGTGCTTACTACAAACCTATCAAAACTTTTGCGATAGAGGACTAGTGAGTCGGGCTGCTAGATCCCCGACTTCTTTAAGAAGTCGGGGATCTGAACACCACTAACCTCTCAAAACTTTTGGGACAGACTACTAGGCATTACAGAGCGAATTGCACTAATAAAATTTTGGGCATAATTCTGCGTTGAGAAATCGAGGGCGCGTTCTCGTGCAGCTATTCCCGCACTTCGGGCAAATTCTTGCTCGTCAAGATAGCGGAGAATTGCGATCGCTAATTTATCCGCATCGCCGTAAGGTGTTAATAGTCCATTCATGCCATCGGTGATAATCTCTGTCAGGCCGCCTGCACTGCCAGCAATTACAGGTTTACCCAGCGCCATCGCCTCAATAATCACAATCCCAAACGGCTCATTATCCGACGCATGAACAAATACATCCATCGCCTGCACCCATTCCGGGATATTGCGCTGTAGTCCAGCCATAATTACTTGGTCTTTCAAGCCCAAAGCGGTGATTTCACCTTTTAAGAAGTCCTCATAATCTGGTTCCAAATCGTGCTTACCGCCAACCACTACACAATGGGCATCGGGATACTTCTGTAAAATTTTGGGCATTGCTTGCACCAATACGTGCATTCCCTTCCATCGTTGCAATCGTCCCACAATTCCAATCAAAGGCCCGTGTAAGGGTAAGCCCAGTTTTCGCCGTGCTTCTTCTGGAGTTGGTAAAGCATTCGGCTCAAATCGGTCTAATGCGACACCAGGATAAACCAAAGGTGTTGGTCTGTGGGGCCAAATCTCTGCCTGTGCTTGCTTGCCATCTTGCGAAAGGGTAATAATTGCCCGCGCTGGAATTAAAGTTGCCAGTCGTACCAACCAAGTTTTATCGCTAGGTACTTCTAGTTGATACCACACAGCAGGCAAGCCAGCCAACATTGCCGCCAAACCTCCAGATATATGCGTAATCCACATCCAATTGACAATTATATCTGCACGTTCGCGGCGAGCGATCGCAGCTATCCGCAAAACAGCGCCAATAAAACGGTGGATTTGGCGTAAACGTCCACTTTCTACAACTCGCGCATCAATACCCAGAGACTTTACTTGTTCGACCATCGGGCCGTTTTCTAAAAATATCACCAACCACTCAACACCAGCATTACGTCCCTGCTGCACCAAATCCCAAAGCATCATTTCACCACCGCCTCGTTGCTCGGCTAGTGGCATAACAATAATTACTTTCATCATCTATAAAAGTCCTATTTAAGTTGTAAGAAAAATGGGTTTAAAACCCCGTATTTCCAGCACGGCTTTAAAGTAATAAGTAAGTAGTAATGAGTAATGAGTGGATGAAAAATGGGTATTTACTCATTACTTATTACTTATTACTTATTACTCATTACTCCTTCTTAAGAGTGCGTACCCTTCTCCTGACGGAGACGCTGCGCGAACGGGAACGCCAAGGGCGAACACGGCGGTGAGGATGTCAAAAGATTTATGAGATTCTCGATTTCTTAGAAAAGTTAGGAATATTGGAGAACATCTGAGGATTGCTATAGTATTTATGTCCTGCCATAGCCATAGCTAAAAATCCCCAAAGAATCATCCCTGACACACTCAACATCCCGCTACCGATAACTAACTGTGAAGCAGAACTGATCCCAATGGCGCGGGCAGCACTGACAAAACTATCGAAACGACCTTCACCATAGCTGCTAACACTAATAATCAAAAAGATTAATCCACCCATATAAAATATGCCTCCAAACCAACCAAGGGTGAAAAACATATCTAAAATGCCACTATCGATGACCACTACTTCAATTTGACCAGTTTTTTCGTTGACCTTCCAAATATTTCCTAAGCCATTACCTAGAGCATTAGAAAGGGCTAAACCAAGATTTCTGTCGTAAGTTCCCGATCTATCTTTAAAGCTGCCATCTTCTTGAATATTAGAAAAAGTTTCAAAACGTGCTGCTACCACCCCAGCAATTGGTTCGATAGTTGTCAATGGCACAACACAAATAGCCATAACCACAATTATGGTAATTAAGCGCATTTGAATTCTGGCTCTGACTGAACCCATAATCATAATTATTCCAAATAACCAGCCTCCCCAATTAGTACGTGCTTGTGTTAATAGAAAAGATAAGTAACCAACAGCTGAAGCCGGAAAAATTAAGTTTCCTGAACTGGTAAATAACAACAGTAACCCAGCTTGCATAACCGAACCAAAGGGGCCGACTGAGTGTAATGTACTCCAGACGCGCATCCCGAAAGGTACAGGGTTTCCCGAACTCATGAATAATTTTGATTGTATGAGCCAGTACCTATCCCACTCAGGAGCTACCACAAATTGATATACGCCATAAGTTCCTAAAATCAACACAGACCAGAGAAATGTTCGCTGAATATTCTGGCGATAGGTGGGATAATCTCGCCAGTTGATAAATAAGTGAAAAGCGAAAATAATCGGACTGAGCCAATCCATCAATCCGCGTGCTACAGGGATAGGTGCGTTGTAAATAAGACCGATGAGAAAGCCATAAAACACTCCGATAAAAGCCAAAACAAACGGCAAACCCCCTTGGCGAGAAGCGCGGGGAAAGTGTCGCAAAAATGTTGCTATGGTAATAAACACCACTAAATAGGGTGCTATGAGCATTTGACGGCTAGCATCCCACCCTACCCGATAGTCAACTAAGCGAGTAGCTAAGGGCGTGAGAAACCAAATCCACCAAGTAAAGCCAATGTAGAGAATGGGATGCCGCAAGTATAAAAATAAAGCTACTACTAAAGCTGTCGCCGGGTAAATTAGGCGCAATGCGGCAGTAACACCACCAAAATAGCAAACTACAGTTAGTAATATAAAGCCTGCGATCGCCATCCAACCCTGTAGCGATCGCTCTTCGGGAGAATAGTTTTCTTGTAAAAAACTATTGAAAAGTATCTGCTTAGAATTCATTCAATTTTAGATGTACATATAAATAAGTTCAACTCGTTCCCAGGCTAGAGCCTGGGAATGAAGTCATTCGAGGCTCTGCCTCATTCTGAATTGCGAATTCTGAATTTTGAATTGTTTATATCCTTGCCAACGCCCACGCCAAGATGCTAATAACTTTTTCCCTGCCAACTGCCCTTGGCTAGGTAAAAATCTCAGCCATTGTACTAAGCCCAAACTATCGCATGTACCCACAAATACTGCCCAGAACAAAAATGCAATCCGGCGGATAAATGGTAAATGCTCTAGTAAAACTAAGGTTTCATTATGGACTAAATTAATAAAGGCAATTTCATTAAAGTTATTTCGCTGATCTTCGTCAAAACGTTGGGCTGGATAATGATCTACAGCAACGCTAGGATCGTAAATTATCTTCCAACCAGCCCGCTTTAATGCCAAGGTGAATGCCATTTCAAAGTGTACTTGCGCTCCAGTACCGCGCATCCGCTCATCAAAGCGCAGTTGTCCAATCGCTTGGGTACGAAAACTCATGTTCACGCCCTTGAGAATATCGACTTCGCGGGGTTCTCCCACTCCCAGGTGATGGTTGCCAATGACTCGCCCAAACCACTGCAACTGTCCCACTACTGGGCGGGATTCGTCTTCTAATTTGCTGCCGTGGTATATCCAATCACGCCCTCCCAGTCCGCCGAGGCGACGATCACAGGTAAAGTAAGCCGCAATCCGCTCTAACCAATCCGGGTGGGGCGCGGCATCATCATCAGTAATGGAAACAATATCGCCCTCCACTGCTGCTAATCCGGCGTTGAGAGCTGCTACTACCCCCTGTTGTGTCACTTTCACGGTATGCAGTGGCAAGTTGTGCGCTGTGTATTGAGCCAGAAATTGCCAAGTTTCTACATCCGTATCGCGGACAACCACTATCACCTGATCGACTGGTTTAGTTTGCTTCTGTAGCGCCAAAAGGCAGCGTGAGAGGTCTTGTGGACGGCGATAAGTCGGTATAAGAACGGTGTTCCGCATTCTTGCTTAACTCCTCGAATAAATCCACATAAGTTTGTGCCATAGTAGTCCAGCTGTGCTGTTCTGCCACAGAACGAGCAGCTTGACTCATTTGCTGCATGAGCATATCTACACTTACCAAGGACATCATCGCCACAGCTAAAGCTTCGATATCATTTGAGTCGGTTAAAACGATGCCACATTCTGGTGTCACCAACTCTGCACCCCCGGTAGCTGTGGCAGTAATTACTGGTAGTCCTGAAGAAAGTGCTTCTAACAATACGAGGCTACAAGCTTCATATCGGGAAGGAAAAATAAATAAATCTACTGACCGCATAATTTCGGGGATATCACGGCGAAATCCGACAAAATGCACGCGATCGCTTAACCCCAAGGATGCCGCTAGTTGTGGGAAGGGACTACCTTCGATATGACCTACTACCGCCAAATGTAAATCGGGAACTTTCACCAAGGCGTGTAGTACTGTATCTAAATTCTTTCTGGGTGTGCGGATGTCTCCAGCGAACAGGGCTAAGGAGACATTCTCCGGTAAACTTAATTTTTGGCGATCGCTTTCACCAGGGGTAAACTCTTCTAAGTCAACACCATTGACAATTACTTTAATTCGAGAACGTGGTACACCAATGTTGACTAATTCTTGAGCTACCTTTTCGGATACAGCCACCACAACCTGTGCTTTTTGGAAAGCTTGTTTTTCCCAACGGGCATTAAAAGCCGTAAATAGCCACTGGTAAAAACCATATAAATCGCGGCGATTGCGAGAAATATGGACAGGCGATCGCAACCATGAACTGTGGACAAAATGTACAGCATTTACATCAGCCGCAGCCAGATTAATTGCTCCATTGACTTTAACTAAATCAATCTCAGAGCGATGTTTACGCAACCAATCTGCACTTTTTTGGGCAAAGATGAAATTACGTACAAATTCTGTAGGATAACCTTTAACTGGAATTTTAATCCAATTAACTTGGTTATTCTCTTCTAGTTCTGGTGCGACTTCACTAGCTAATAATGTCAAGTGATGACCACGACGTATTGCTTCCTTAGCAACCTCATAGTTTACCCGTCCCTGACCATCACCTTTTTTGATTTTATGAGTAACAATACAAAGTTTCATACACTACTTCCTTAAGGATAAAAAGCTTGAATCACCCCTCCGTTATAAGGGGTGTCTATTCAACAACTCAGAGATATTGAGATATTAGGGACTTACAAATAAAAAAATATTCAATTATTTATTGTGGGGTGGGCGTCTCGCCCGCCTTTGTTTATTGGGCGCTCATGTTGCCCACCCCACAATATTGGATAATTTAGTTCTTGGAGTTCCCTTATTTCGATATTCCTATTAACTTACTTGCTAAAAATCGCGGCGTAAAACTAAGACTAAGTGCTGCCATAGTTCGCACATTAAACTTTTGTTGATTCAGCGCTTGCCAAAAATAAGGACGTGCTGCGGCTATCTGTTCACTTCGTAGCAAACCAATTCCCAAGGTAGTATTAGCTTCTAACCATTTCTGTTGAAAATGAGTTCTAAATTCCTGTAACCGAGGATCTTCCATAAATACTTGATAGCAAAACATTTCGCTTTTCGCTTTGCGAATTTTTGCTTGTACATCTCGACTACCACTGAGCATAGTATCAGTTTGTTCATGGGCACGATACTGCGTCAATCTTTCTGGACAATAGTAAGCGCCATAACCAGATATACAAAATAGATAGGTTAAATATAAATCCCACATCCCAGCAACTTCTGAGGGAATACTATACCAATCCACCAAATTATTGCGAATCAAGCAAGATGCAGCAGTAGGTATACTTTTATCTACTAACCCAATTTTGGAAAAAGGTTTATAAATTCCTTTTGCTAGTTTATCTCGCTTGTAAGCGCGTGTGTTTTCTTCAGTACCAGCATGATTAATTATGCCATTAGCATCTATTATATATTGGTCACAAAAAGCGAGAATTAAATTAGAATTGGCTTCTAGTGGTGGTACAAGCTTTGCTAAAAAGTCTTCATGCCAAATATCATCGTCATGGAGACTAGCAACATATTTACCTTGCGCCATATTGAAACCATACTGCTGATTAGCTAACATCCCCACATTTTGCGGATGCTGCCAAAATTTAATGCGTGAATCACCAAAAGATGCAACAATTGCTTGGGGATTTTCGGAACTACAATTATCAGAAATAATAATTTCAATATTTTGATAAGTTTGTTTTATCGCACTTGCGATCGCTTGCTTGAGATAGTGTGGTCGATTATAGGTGGGGATAACAACGCTGACTAAAGGTTGTTGACATTCTTGATCTAATGACATATTTTTCTCCCTTGATATTTTTAACAAATTCAGCTTATTTAACTGGAGAGATACTATATAGTTTGTTGGCTTGAGAAGGAGATTCAGCTATTGTTTTTGCATAAATTGTTCGGAGATTATTTACATGAGCAGCCATTGTAAATTCCTTCATCAATAAACTATGACCTTGCTCACCCATGTATCGGCTTTTTTGATAATCTCTAGACAATTCATTAATAGCATCAGCAAGCTTTTGGATATTATTGCTTGGAACAAGAATACCCGTTTCTCCATCTAGTAAATGTTCTGGAATTCCTCCGACTGCACTACCAATGACAGGTCGACAACGAGAGTATGCTTCCAGAGTTACAAGACCAGCAGGTTCAGGCCAAACACTGGGAAAGATGACTGCAAAACACTGTTGATAAAGTTTATCTAATTGATCCGAATCGCACCAACCATGCCAAGTGATTCGCTTATTCAATCCGAGTGTGCTTGCTAACTTTTCTAACCGTGGTCGTTCCCAACCTTCACCTGCAATATCAAGTTGAATTTTCGGGTCTGTATGTATTAAGGTTTTGAGTAACCATTCCAGACCTTTATCAGAAACAATTCGTCCAGCAAATAAAATTCGATTATTTTGATGCACTTCCAAACTTAGGGGTGAACTTGCTGTTTCTGGTATAGAGATTCCACAGTGTAGCGTTATAGTTTGTTCAGAAGGTACACCATTTTGAATTAACTCTTGTCGGACATATTCGCTATTAGCAATGAAAGTAATTTTTAGCCTTTTTAAGACATCTAAAAACTGATGAGTGGTTTGAAGTTCTCTAATAGTTCTTAAAGGTCTACGGCTACCACATTTATCGACTAATTTACCCCAGGTACATCCTAAGTAAGAGAAGTTGCGATCGCAGATTGTCCGTTGCTCTGCTAAATACTTTGTGCCGCTAGGACAGTAGAATGAGTGATTATGAACGCTGAAGATAGCAGGACATTCGCCTGTAAGCTGCAATAGCAAATCTGGACTGTGGATGTGCAGCAGTTTAAACTGGCTTTGATCGATATTTTTAAGTGATTTTATCACGCGATCGCTAACATCAGGTGGTCGATGTTCAAATAGAGAGGCTAAATAAGTTTCAACACCTCCACTCCCACCGACACCGAAACTTGAACATTGATAAATTAGGTCTTTGTCAAAGGTTTCCTGAGACATATTTTCTATTACTTTTAAGGATATAGGACTAACTTTAATAACTTATTTATAGGAATAATAAGTGTTTAAAATATTATTGTTTTAGCATTTTGCAAAATTATTGATACATATTTGGGGGTTTACGGCTGTAGAGATGTACAGCCGTGAATATGTTGTAATTACTTTGGTAATTGGATGTTGTTACTAATCTGGCTGCCTTAGTTCATACTGCATTTGATGATATTTCCAAAGCTTGCCTTTTTGCTCCAATAATTCTTGATACTTACCTTGCTCTACTATTCGTCCCTGTTCTAAAACTACAACTTTATCTGCTTTAGAAATAGTAGAAAGGCGATGAGCGATCGCAATTACTGTTTTACCCACAGATAGCTTTTCTAATGAATCTTGAATTAAGCGCTCAGATAACGAATCTAAGGCACTAGTTGCTTCATCCAAAATCAAAATTTCTGGGTTCCGTAGTAGAGCGCGTGCAATAGCAATTCGCTGTCTTTGTCCTCCAGATAATCTAACACCCCGATCTCCTAATTGGGTATCAAAACCTTCGGGCATTTCTAAAATAAATTCTAGTGCGTTCGCTAGTTTAGCGGCTTCTTGAATTTCCTCATTCGTCGCCTCTGGAGTGCCGTAAGAAATATTCTGCCAAACATTAGTATTGAAGATGAAGGTATCTTGACTGACAACAGCTATTTTGCGACGGAGAGAGTTAATTTCAAACTGCTTGATATCGATTTCATCAATGTAAATATATCCATCTGTAGCATTATAAAATCGGGGAATCAAATCAGCAAGAGTTGTTTTACCAGCACCAGACGATCCGACTAATGCTGTCATCTTTCCCTTTTCAATGGTCAGGGTAATATTATGCAGCACTAGATTTTCATCATCATAGCCAAAATCCACAGATACTAAATCTATTGATCTGTTTAATCCCTTAAACTGAACTCTGCCATTTTGAAAGTAATATTTTTCATCACTTTTCAACAGATTTTTAATATTGTCTGCTGAACCATGTAAAGTACTAAGATATGCTCTCGTGCCATTAATATCTTGAACAAATGGGATAAAGCGAAATAGTACAAAGAAAAAGGTTAGCAAAGAAGCAACTTGTAGCGTTCCATTAGTGACAAGACTAGTGAATGCCAAAATAATCATTCCGATCAATACCGTAGTCGCTACTGCTTCGGCAATTGGCTTCACAAGTGTCCAGGTAAATACAACTTTTGTTGTACTACTTATTACCTTATCGCTAGCTTTATAGTAACGCTGACGCTCAAATTCTTGAGTACCACAAGAATGAACAGTGCGGATACCATTAATAAATTCTATGGCTGTTGATGTAAAATTAGCATTAGCAGTTGTCATGCCAAAACTCGATTCCCTGACTCTAGCATTCAGATTTGACAACCCCACACCTAAAAGTGTAAATAGCAATGCTGAGATTATCGTCAATTGCCATGAGATCAAAAACATTGATATTAAGTAGACAAAGGTTGTTAGTCCTCTAGTTACTAAAAAAGCTCCGCCACTAAAACCTTGTCTGATCCTTTCAATCTCTGTAGTAATTGTGTTAATTAGTTCGCCAGAACGAGTTTTACTGAAGTAACTTAGTGATAATGATTGTAACTGTTCAAAAATTTGCTTGCGTAAGCGATCGGCAAGATGTAGTTGAGATAATTCAGTATAGACTTGAGAAAAATAATTGAAGGTAGCACGTAACCAAGTACTCAATAAAATCAGCAAAGATACGCGATATAAACGATTAATTGCTGATGTCTTGGCTCCCAAAATCCAAAGATCGAACCATTCTATTCCTGTTTGGACGGGTTGAGCATTGGGGCTAGTTAAGCTTTGCAAGAAGGAAAGTAAAAAACCAATACTTACACCTTCAAAGGTAGCCGCCAAAATAGAGAAAACCAGAGCTAAAATTGCAATTTTACGAAAGTGTTTAAATTCTCGCAATATCAAATAGTTGTCCTGCCAAAAGCTGCTAGCTTTGAGCAGATTATTGAGTGGTTGAAGAAACTGGAAATTCATGGATTTTATCATAATAGTTTGGCAAGGTAGATAGACCTCTATAGATTAATGAAGTCCAGATAAGCCTAAAACCCTGATGTAGAGATGCGATTTATCGCGTTTGGAAAACTAATTATCTAGAATTGGATGCTACATAAATAATTTTTGTTTGAGCCTCAGTGCGATAAATGAAATCATCAATTACCGCACCGATAAATTACAGAGTTTGGCTATCCAGATGTAATAGATGAGACTGTGCCTCTACTTCCCAGGAAGCTGTAATTTCTGGTAATTTATTTAGCTGTACTGCATCTTCCAAAGTCCAACAACGAGATCCGGTTAAACTCATATCACCCCGTAGCACGTTAAATAACTGTGGCAGATTGTCGAGATTGTATTTACCCATCCAACGCCCTAGCGGTGTGTCATTGTGGGTGCAAAAGCTGATCGCTTGAAAGAGTTTACCCCGTTCCCCAACACGCCATTCATGACAAAAAAGTGGTCCTGGCGAGTAAACCTGCATTAATACAATCAATCCCAACATAACTGGACTTACTAATAGCAGTAATACGGAAGCAGCAATCCAATCAATTACTCGCTGCAACTGTCTAAAGGGTTGGTTAGGAAGTTTTTTGCTAGCGGGTATGCTTAAGAATATTGGTTTTTGAGCTGCTTCACATGCATCTGCCCAAAATTTGAGCAAAGTCTCACCCAATTTTGGATCTATGCTGACCAAACTTACTGGAGAATGTTGTAAGCATTCTACTAGCGATCGCTTATTATCTAATGAAGCCAGATATGGTTGTTTCACTCCTCCAAGCGGCTTCACCAACAGCTTACCCCGTCGCCACAGGAGTGTACAGTACCCATGATTATCTTGCTGTGACTGGGTTACATCATATAAATTCTCTAAAGTTGGAATTATTGAAGTTGTCATAATGTCTTTGGGTTTATACAGGAGTGAATTACTGAGGCGTTATCAAAGGCTATTAATGCCAAAGACCCAAATCCGAATCTTGTTGTAAGTCCAAAAAGTTGGAGAGAATTGAGGGCAAAAATATGCAATAGTATTTGCCACTCAGCCAAGTACGTATTGCGTAGAATTCTGCTGATGTAGAGATTTACAAATTAGACAGATACTAATTACATAGGTAGCAATCACCGCTACTATTAACATTCATGGGCAAATCTTGATTTTCCGGAAACTACTGACAGTAGAGAAGTGTAGAGGGAAATTACCCATGAATCTATATCTACGTTGAATTACGCTGAGGTGTTCATTGCCTCGATAGATTTGAAAAACCAGTCTGCTCTTGTCTTCTAGCCTTTATGAAGGTGCTTTAATCTCTAGAATATAAGACTCTATAGAAATAGCGATCGCTCAAATAACTTCTTTATTTATTCTTTAAAGAGTCAGTGATTTCTCTGAAAACTCATAAAGATAGCATAAATATACTGAATTCTTCCCGATAGCAACAAAATTCAATTTGGTTCATCAAAACGCAGAGGCAATTCATGAATCGAAAAAATGCAAAACGCAAAATCCCCGACTTCTTTAAGAAGTCGGGGATTTATCATCTAGCCATACTAGCTACTTTTCTACAGCTTGGCGTAGAGCCAATTGCTGTTGCTTGACATTAGGTACGTAATTACTACTATTTGATACCCCATTAGCTACAACCCCAATCAGATTTAACTTACTCAGCATAGCTGTCGCTTGATTAAGCTGACTTCGTGTCACAATACCAATGCTTGCCACCATAATCACACTACGACAAGATGATGCAGTAAGCATGGCATCCACCAAACCGAGAACTGGGGGCGCATCTATCAAAACCAAATCATAATTTTCCTCAAATGCTGCCATTAATTGCATCATCCTAGGAGAACTCAACAGATTAGCTGGGTCGGCAGGTTTGGGACCAGCAGTCAAAATATCGATGTAGGCGGAACCTGAATATTGAAGACTAATTTGGTTGGGTAGAGTTGTATCACTCGCCAATAAAGTTGAAAGTCCCTGTTCATTAGGAAGATTCAGTTGATGGTGCAAACTGGGATCGCGTAAATTGGCATCAATCAGCAGTACCCTTTTGTGTAAACGAGCAGCACTCATTGCCAAACCCAACGCCAAAGCTGATTTACCCTCATCAGCTAAAGCTGAGGTAATCATCAAAGATTTTAAATTAGTAACAGTATTTAAAAGTTCAATGTTTTTGTAAATCAGATCCAGCGATTCCCAACGCGGTGGAGATTGCAATACCTGAATCGTCCAGGGTGCGAGAACTTCTGGCTTGCCAAAAGGCAACTTGATCATTGATTCTCTGGGTTTGGCTGGCGGTAACTTGGGAGTTGTTCCCAACAACGGCATGGCCATTTGCTTCTCTAACTCAGCAGTGGTGTGAACTGCATCATCAGCCGATTCGCGAATAAAGGCAGCAATACCTCCTAACATTAAGCCAACCACAGCACCTAAGAGCAAATTCTGTTGCAGATTGGGGCCTAATTGTGCGCCTTTTTGGGGATCTTCTACCACTTCCCAATTAAATCCACCCTTGGAAAGTTCTTGTCGCAATTGTTGTTCTGCTCTTAAAAGCTGCTCTAATCTTTCACGACTAAATTGCAACTGCGGTAGCATTCGATTGTAATAAGCCAACAGAGGCGGGAAGCGTTTGATTTCCAAACGTAGCTCGTTTTCTTTCTGAGCCAAAGTTTGATCGCGAGCAGTTAAAGCAACTATAGTTGTCTGCGTTTCTACTAACTGACCAGCAAGGCTGAGATCAATTTCACCGAGTTGTCCTCTTTCAAGAAGAGAGTCTCCAGAGGTGAATGCACCAGCAGATTTTCCACCTAAAGTTCTTCCTACTTCTTGTTGCAATAATTCCTTCTGACCCTGAAGCTGTTCTTTCAGCTTTTGCACACTCGGAGTTTGATCTGTAAAGCGTAAGCGTTCTTGTGCTAGTGCCAATTCGCTTTTTTGGATTTCGTTTAGTAAGCCTTGGTAGCGAGTAGACTGACTCAAACGAGAAGCAACTAGAGCATTTTGGGGAGAACGGTTAAGTTGTTCTTCTAAAGATTTTTGGCGTGCCAATGCTTCCCCATACTGAGCGCGAGTTGTCTGTCTTTCTTGGGAAAGATTATTTAAAGCTGTTTCAATCGCTTTGGCCTGTGACTCTGGATCGATTAAGTTCTGATTTCTGCGAAACCTTTGTAAATTTGTCTCAGATGCGTTTACTTCTTCACTAGCTTTACTTAACTGTTCCCTGATGATTTGCAGACCTTTTTGTAAACGCGAAGTCTGTTGTTGTTTGTTATATTCCAGATAAACTTGTCGAATTGCATCTAGAACTTTTTTGGTCTTTTCAGGATCGCCAGCGGTATATTCAACTTGAAATATTTTAGTAGCGACATTATCTTCTTTGCTCCTGATTTGAGTTAAGACCAAAGAAGCTTTAATTTCTGCTGAAGTTATATCTGGATAATTAGACTGAAGTTTATCAACTGCTTTTTGGATGAGTCCCGAACTTTGCATCAAGTTAAGCTGAGTTGCAGTATCTATGACCACATTAGAGTCAGTAAACTGATTGTCTACCGCCGCACCACCTTCGGTTTTACCTTGATAGTTAGGTTCTACTAGCAGTTGCATAGAACTTTTATAAGTAGGCTTGGTTTTTACAGTTACTATGCTGGCAATTGCAATAGAACTAATTAATACTGCTAAGAACCAAGGAAATCGCCGCACAAATACGGCAAATATTTGCCCGTAACTTGGTTCACTTTCAGAAGTTGGAGCTAGATGAGGATTTAGACTAGTTTGAACCACTTTTATATCCTTGTCTTCAAGACTTACGCTAAGAGAGATTCTGAAGAATACCTATTTTTTTACAAACAGCCAATGAGGAGAGGGTAAATAAATAGGTAATCTGATAGTGGAAAGAGATTCAGAAATCAAATGAATAATTGCTGCACACCACAAGCTTGATTAATAATTTGCTCAACCTTGCCAAAGAATGCATTTTCTGAAAAATTTGCTACTGCATGATTACGGATGCGATCGTAATCCCAAGAAATACCATTGGCTTCTTGTAATGCAACTTGGAGAGATTCGGGTGTTTGTCTTTTGAAAAAGACTCCTGTTTCACCTGGTATTTGAGTATCTAATACTCCACCTGCACCATAAGCGATGACTGGTGTACCGCTTGCATTAGCCTCGACTGGAACTAATCCGTAATCTTCTAAGGCTGCGACAATAATAGACTTGGCTTTGGAAAACAAATCTTTGCGGGTTCTATCACTTACGTGTCCCAAGAACACAATATTTTGTAATGCTTTGGATTTTAACCGTGCTAGTTCTGGCCCGTCACCAGATATTAATAGCCGCCACCCCAACCAATTAAAAGCTTCGACTATTATATCAAGTCGCTTATAACTGATCATCCGGGCGGAGGCCAGATAATATTCATCTTTTATATCAGAAAAAACAAATTTACTAGTATCAATTGGATAGTTCACCATCATTGCCTTTTTGCCATAAATCTTTTCAATTCGGCGGGCAACAACACTAGAATTAGCAATGTAAAGGTCAGGTTCCTGTGCATATTTCAAGTCTACCTTTCTCATGACTTGAAATACTTGTTCGATTAAAGGAGCAAAATATCTATAGTCCCCGTACTCTCTTAAATAAGTTGCTGTATCCCATAAGAAACGGGTAACGTTATGGCAAAAACAAATGTGGTGAGCATTGGGATTTTTTCGCACTGCTTTGGCGAAGCTGGTGCTACTACTAATAATTAAATCGTAGTCTTGCAGATCCAAGGCACGAAAGGCAGGAAAATATAGAGGAGCCATTGACCTGAAATATTTTGCTGCACCAGGAATCTTTTGCAAGAAGGTTGTATTAACTATGCGATCGCCTAAATCGATAGTTTTTTGGGGATCGTACAAAGATGTGAAAATATCTGCTTCGGGATAGCGCTTACAAAGCAGTTCAAACACACGCTCTGCCCCACCTCGCTGGGTTAAATAATCATGGACGAGAGCAATTTTCATGAAATTTGACCTAAAGTTTCGATCGGGTTTGTTGAAACGCTCCCCAGCAAGTTACTATCAACAACTTTAGTGTCCCGCAGTATAGCTTTCTATCCTCTTGATGAAATTCTGGCGACAAACATATAGGGGCTTCGGAGATCCCCCCANACCCCCCTTAAAAAGAGGGGGGCTTTTTGTAATTTTTACCCCCTTTTTAAGGGGGTCGCCGCAGGCGGGGGGATCTTATCCGAAAAGTATTAGGGGTGTACAGCTCAGCTGTACACCCCTACAGCCAATTCATTTGTGGCAAATGTTTTGAGAACCGATATTATCCAACTGCTACTAGGATTTTTTCTGGAGCAAAATAATTGTTTTGCTCAGTTCGTAGTTGGTCGCAAAGTCTGCCTTCAGGTAATTCTACATCCTCATAAGTGAGGACTTGATCTTTAGAAATATCTCGTTTGAGGCGGCACCCTTCAGCTAGACCCATTGGTAGAAGATTTTGCTGTTGGACGATATCGGAATTTTCACATTGTCCGTAGGTCATGTAGTAGCCGATGCCATCTAAGGTTTCTCCTGCTTTCAGGTCGATTTTGGCGGTGGTGACAACATCTACTAGCGGGCCTGCTAGTGGAGACATAACGGCATCACCAAATAAAACAGCACGCGCTACGGACAAGGGAACTTCAAAATGACAGAGGTGATAAGGAGTATAGAAGCTGTAAAGTGGGCCTTCGCCTAATTTATATAAGTTGAGATAGTGGCGTTGCTTGGGGTCGTCGTGAGTGGCAAATACATATACGCCTGGGCCTGGTTTGGCTCCAACTACATAATCGACGATGCCGCCTAGTTCTTTGAGTTGTTCAACATCATATAACTGGGTCATTTCATCGACATGACCGCTGAAGTCATATCCCAACATTCCCCGTTTGGCGACTTTCATGCCTGTGGCATTGGCAACGATCGCTTGCTCGAAGGAAATTTTGCTTCCGTCGGCGAAGCTAGCCACCATGTGGGGCTTTTGACCCCAACGTTTAGCAAATCCTTCCTGGGTGGTGGGATTGCGATAGGGGTCTTGGAGTCCTTTAATGTTACCGCACAATAAGGGAGTTAAACCAATGCTTTTTACAAAGCGATAAAGGTTCATTTGCACCCCTGGCTGATCGCCATCACAAGCGCTGAGAATCACGCCTGCTTTGTCGGCATACACTTTCAGGATGGGGCCAATCGTGCCATCGAGTTCGGCATTCATCATAATCACATGTTTGCGGTGGACGATCGCTTCCATAACGATCTCAGCGCCAAATTCCACTGCACCCGTGACTTCGATTAATGCATCGATGCCTTCAGCCTGACACAGTAACTTAGCGTCCTCTGTGACTGCATACTTACCGTTAGCGATCGCATCTTCTAATTCGCTGATAGTTGCAACAACTTGGATATCTTCAATTCCTGCTTCCGAATAAGCTTGTTTAGCTGCACCAATCTGACGATTAGAGATAGCAACTAACTCCATTCCTGGCACTGAATTGACAATTTGGTTGGCAATTCCTCGACCCATAAAACCAGCACCGATCATTCCCACCTTGATAGGATTTCCTGCTGCTGCTCTGGCTCGTAAGGCGCGATCGATAATAATCATGAACTAAACTCCTTTTTAGAACTGTTTGTTGTGTTACAAATTCTCGATAATTTTGCACTTAATAATTTTTTACAGCTAAACATTAAGTACATTTTCATAAGAATTATCATTAATGATAGCTACTAACTGGGTGTTTGCTAGATGCTATAACAGCAGTCTGTTTTTCCAGCTATGATTTTTGATAATTTGCTCCACAGCATTTCTGTAGCTTGGGCAAACTTTTATTTGGTATGATTTGCTCTTGCTCCCCCTGCCTCTATAGCAATGGTATATTTTTTGGAAATACCTTACCTCATACAGAGGAGCCAGTGTGTTGTGTGGAAAACACCTGGCACAGAGAAATAGTCTATACGCCAACAGTCATCATTCTCAACAAAGGCCAATTTAAATCTTTCTCGGAGATTTCAGTCACATCTAGAGGCCAATCAATGTTAAAGAATGGATCGTCATAGCGTAAACCTCTTTCATATCCTGGGGTGTAAAATTCGCCCACTTGATATACAACTTCAGTTTCATCGGTGAGCGCTTGATAGCCATGAGCAAACATTTCTGGAACATACAAAGCGCGGCGATTTTCTGGGGTTAGCTCTACACCGATGTGTGATAGAAAAGTGGGAGATTCAGGACGCATATCAATAATTACGTCGTAGATTGCGCCTTTAGTACAGCGAATTAATTTTGTTTCTGCTGCTGGCAGAACTTGATAGTGCATTCCCCGGATAGTCCCTTTTTTGTAATTAAAAGACAGGTTACATTGGGCAACTGTCGGCTTTAATCCGTGTGCTGCAAATTCTTGAGCGCAGAAAGACCGAGCGAAAAAACCACGGTGGTCTGGCTTTTCTTCTAAATCAATGATGAATGCGTCTTTTAGGGCAGTTTGAGTGAAGATCATGAATGAATAACCTCGATAGGAATATTGACGACAACAAAACTTGGCAAATTTCAAAACTTAACTTGTTATAAATCTCATTAAGAATAGTCTTGAGCCTATTTTTAGATTAACAAGTAGCTTGCTTTAACTGAATTAGATGGCGCTATTACTGACTGTTTCAGTTAACTTTGGTCGGGGAAAAGTATTGTCTCGATATTGAGTACAAACTTCTGGACGATCGGGAGAAGTAGAAGTGTAGCAGGAGAATAGAGTTAGCCTATCTTCTGTGCGTGATGTACCGTGATGTATGGCTTTTTTGGGATCGACAATAATCACTGTCCCTGCTGATCCTGTACAAGATTTCCAAGCCTCTTTCGGGATAATTTCATTTAGCTCTTCATCGGTGATGCCTAAATGACCAGATTGCCAAAGCTTGTAGTAAGTACGGTAATAGTTTAATCTAAATAAAGAGGTTAAAGAGGCTGGGATATATTCAAATGGTCCGTGCTTTTCTTCAACATCATTTAAATAAATAATGATTTTGATCATCCGGCGGTCTTCTGCATCTTTATGCCATAGTTGTGTACCAAACTGATTTCTGTTAGGGAAATCTTTGCGGAGATGTACACCATGAAAAATAATTGGCAGACCAATGTAGTTTTCAATGATGTTTAGGAGCCTTTTTTCGCTTCCCCAAGTAGCAAATTCAGGTAAATATGTAACTGTGTAAACTTGGGGAAATTTTTCCTTTGAATCGTCATGATTGCCAGATTCCATTTGAGACGAATAACCATAAGCTGCCTTGAGCAATTCTGGTGTTGAATCGAATCCCAATTCAGCAAGTGTGGTAATATGAATACCATCACATTTAAGATCGTCAAGAATTTTGCGATCGCTTGCTTCTAGTGCAGGTAAATTAGCAGCATGTTTCAAAAGTGCTAATCTGTAAACTAACTCAGATCCCAATGAAGATATTTTGCGTTTAATCTTGATCAGCATGGCATGACTACCTTTAGTACGCTATCGGCTATTTTCGACTTGCTGCCTTAACTCTGCTCTGGGATAAGTATCATCCCAGTATTGGGTGCAGAGTTCTGGTCTTTCAGGAGGGTTGGCGGTGTAACAAAAGAATAGTGTTGAGCGTTCTTCTGTGCGGACTGTGCCGTGATGCAAAGCATTTTTCGTATCTACAATAATGACTGTACCTGCTGGGCCTGGGCAGGATTTCCAAGCTGATTTGGGGATGACTGGTTTTACTTCTTCATCATCGATACCCATATAACCTGACTTCCAAAGTTTGTAGAAAAGCCGAATATAATTCCAACTAAACAAGGAAGTTAAAGAGCGGGGAATGTATTCAAAAGGCCCAGTTTTTTCTTTTACATCATTCAAGTAAATAAAGATTTTGATAATGCGGCGGTCTTCAGCATCGCTGTGCCATAGCAGTGTGCCAAACTGATGTTTGCTAGGGAAATCTTTACGTAAATGTACACCATGAAAAGCAATAGGCAGACCAATATAATTTTCGATCAGATTGAGAAGTCTTTTCTCCATTGCCCAGGCATAAAACTCTGGTAAACCTGTAACTGTGCAAATTTGTGGCAGCTTTTCGTCTAGATGGTCGTTGTTGGGATTTTCCATCTGAGACAATTGCTGGTAAGCGGCTTTGAGCAGTTCGGAGCTAGAGTTGAAGCCTAAATCTGCCAGTGTTGTGACATAAACACCGTCTTTTTTAAGAGTCTTCAGGATATTGCGATCGCACCCTTCCAATGCTGGCAGATTTCTGCTATGCTTCCAACGAGCTACATAATATTCCAAGTCAGCAGATAATGTAGATAATTTGCGTTTAATTAGATTAAACATGCGGTAAACTCTTTATAGTTTCAATGTCGATTTATCAGTAATTTAGTAGCTTATGGCTTATAGCTCCGTATTTCTTGAGCAGGTATTTCACTTGATTCGGCTAAACTAAATTCTTTAGAAATCATCACGTCAAAAGCACATAAACCGACTAAAGCCAAAAATGGGACTACTGTCTGAATGGCAGACATAGGCCATCTTCTTAAAGCACCTAAGAAAACTTTCAAGTTGACTTCTTTACCGTTTTGCAAAAGCATCCGCCGACAAAACTGCTTAGAATATCCACTCTGCTCCAATTTCAAAATTACTTCGGGTATGTGTTTGTATTGCATTAAAAGTGCAGATTTTGGTTCTTTCTGCCAATAACTCACACCCACAACACATTCCAAATAAGTCTCTTTCGTGACAATTACACGACCATTAGAGGCACAATACCCGGCTAAATATGCTAAGGATATCCAATTATTCTCAGCATCTTGCCAATTTTGTAGAGCGCGTTTCACTAAATCAGTGCGGTAGATTGTCGCAGTCAGAAAAATGACTGCACCGACACTTTTTGAGAAACAATGCTCAAATATAGCTTTCCCATCACCATCACCATCTTCACTATCTATATCAAACCAGCGATTACCAACAATTGTTGGTGGATGAACTGGTTCACCAGTAATTTGGTTCCGACCGGAAAAGTTGAGAAACAACAATGATAAATCTTCATATTGCTTAAGTTTGCTAATCACATAAGCAATGGCTCTATCTTGAATTGGGTCATCATCACCAATCGTCCAAACATATTTTGTTGTAGTAGAATTTAGGCAATACATAATATTTTTGACGACGCCTAAATTTTGAGGATTTTTATTTGATTTAAATGGGATACTGCTAAGTATTATTTGCCATTTTTTAATCACATCCTGAGTATTGTCTGTTGAACAATTATCAGAAACTAAAATTTCACAATCATCTTCAAAACCTTTGATAGCTTGAGCTAACCATGCTAACTGTTTATCCAGTAATTCAGCACGATTATAAGTCGGTATAGCAATGGTCAGTAATTTCTGCATGGTAAAATAGTAGTTAATAAATTGATATATGAATGGTTGCAAGCTATAGCGATGAAGCCCAACGGCAATCTATTTAGCTTTCAGATGGCGAACTCGTTTCCTAATACTGAGATGAGCGCCATAGAATTTAACTCGCTGATTGCAAATAATTTGATGGATGGAATAAGTCCGAATCAATACTATTTGATTCGGAAGCTTAGATTCTTTTTCCGTTGCGGCTAGGCGACTTTAGCTACTTTTTTATTCCAGAAGAAATCTTTGTCAATTTGCTCTGTCCGAATTAGATACTCTAGCTGTTTTAAGCGAGTAAATCCTCTAAACAAGAAAGTATCTTCAGCCATGTGTATTTGACTGAATAAATCAAATAGCTGCTGGGCACCAAGTCGAGCATTCCAATCACATTTAAATCCAGGTAGGATTGTGTTGATTTTCTCGAAGGATACGCGATAGCTGCGGTTATCTGCGCCGTTGTTACCAAAGGACAATTTACAATCGGGGAAAACATCAGCAATAATTTCCGCGATTTCTTTAACGCGATAGTTATTTGCTGTATCTCCCACGTTGAAGATTTGGTTATGTACAATGTCTCGTGGTGCTTCTAAGGTGCAGACTATTGCTTTGCAAATATCCAATGCGTGGACTAATGGCCGCCAAGGTGTGCCATCACTAATCATTTTGATTTCTTTGCTAGTCCATGCCAACCCTGCTAAGTTGTTTAAAACAATATCAAAGCGCATTCTGGGAGAAGCACCAAAGGCTGTCGCATTCCGCATAAAGGTGGGAGAAAAGTCATCGTCAGCAAGTGGTGCGACATCTCTTTCTACGAGAGTTTTACATTCTGCGTAGGCTGTTTGGGGATTAACTGCGGATTCTTCTGTGACATCACCTGCGGTAGCGACACCGTAGACACTGCACGAAGACATATATACGAAGCGACGCACACCCATAGCCTTAGCCAGACTAGCTAGACGAACTGAACCTACATGATTAATTTCGTAGGTAATATTAGGTGCCAATTGTCCGGCTGGGTCGTTGGAGAGTTCCGCCATGTGAACTATGGCTTCAATACCTTCCAAATCATCAGGGGTGATGTTGCGGATATCTTTGTTAAGGGTTTTGGGTGTGACTCCACTAGGGTTGTACAGCCAACCAACTTTATAGAAGCCAGTATCTAGACCAATAACTTCATGTCCTCGTTCGATTAACAGAGGCGGTAATAACGAACCTAAATAGCCTTCTGTTCCAGTTACTAATATTTTCATTGTGGTTAATTCCTTTGTATTGATGAGTTAAATTTTTCGTTTAGTAGGGACGCACAGATATTCGCCCTATAGGGTGTTGCATCTAAGAGGGAACCGCTATATTTTTCGTTGGTATGCAATAACTTGACCTCTCTCCAAACCTCTCTCCTCTTAGGAGAGAGGCTTTGAATCTTCCATTCCCTTGTAGGGAAGGGGTTGGGGGTTAGGTCATTGGACTAAAACCAGAAGCGCTATGTCTACGGCTAACAATCATTACATAGTTGCCGACTAGAGCATTGGGTAGCAGGACTCTATAGCAGTTCTTAATTGATGCACTACACTTTTTTCTTGGGAGATGGGTATCTTACCCGTCTCTTGTATTTCCAGGCTGGAAAAGATGCCCACTATACAAGATTCATCCTTTTATTCAGCAGCCCGGAAGTAATAACTATGATATCTATGCAGTAACTACACTCTCTAGATGCGAAAGTTGGGGAATTTCTGCCACAAGCGCTTTGCCGATTTCTAGAGAAGATGTAGCAGCCGGAGAAGGAGCATTGCAAACATGAATGGAGTTTTGACCAGAAACAATCAAAAAGTCGTCTACAAGCTTGCCATCGTTCATTAAGGCTTGAGCGCGGACTCCTGCATGGGTGGGAACTAAGTCTTCTGCTTGGACTTCGGGAATTAGTTTTTGTAAACTTTTGGTGAAGGCTGCTTTGCTAAAAGAACGAATGATTTCTTGAATGCCTTCATCAGCGTGTTTAGCTGCTAACTTCCAGAAACCGGGATAGGTGATGACTTCCAGAAAATCTCGTAAGTCAAAGTCGGTTTTTTTGTAACCTTCGCGTTTGAGGGATAAAACCGCGTTTGGTCCTGCATGGACGCTACCATCAATCATCCGGGTAAAGTGGACACCCAGGAAGGGGAAATCTGGATTGGGAACTGGATAGATTAGTGTTTTGACTAAATGGCGTTTTTCTGGGGTGAGTTCGTAGTATTCTCCCCGGAATGGCACAATTTTGGCTTGGGGTTCAACTTGCCCTAGTTTGGCGGTGCGATCGCTATGCAATCCAGTACAATTAATTACAAAGCGGGTTGCAAAGCTACCTTTGTTTGTTTCCAATACCTGATTTTTACCACTTGGAGAGATTTTCAGGACTTTTGTATTCAGTTGTAAATCTCCACCCTGCTGTTGAATTAGCTGGGCATATTTTAAACAAACTTGCTTGTAATTAACAATACCAGTTGAGGATACGCGAATGCCACCTACACATCTGACGTGAGGTTCAATTTCCTTGACTTCTTCGGGGCTAATTCTCTGAACTTCTATGCCATTGTCTAAGCCGCGTTGGTAGAGATTTTCTAAGCGTGGTAGTTCTTGTTCTTCAGTTGCAACAATTACCTTACCACAAACTTCATGGTCAATTCCATGCTCTTGGCAGAATTCTACCATTGAACGAGAACCATCACGACAAAATTTAGCTTTGAAACTCCCTGGCTTGTAGTAAATACCAGAATGAATTACCCCGCTATTATTGCCAGTTTGGTGAAATGCCCATTGACTCTCTTTTTCTAGTACTAAAATCCGGGCATTAGGATAGCGTTTTCCTAAAGCCAACGCTGTCGAGAGTCCAACTATTCCCCCACCGATAATCGCAAAATCATACATTAGTATTATCGCACTTCAAATTACAGTAAATCTATAAAGTCATTGGGCATTGGGCATTGGGCATTGGTTATTAATTATTCTCCTCTGCTCCTCTACTCCTTTGCTCCCCTGCTCCCCCTGCTCTCCTTACCATACCTTCCAAGGAGCCTGATTGTTATTCCACAGCCCTTCGAGATAGTTTTTATCGCGTAAAGTATCCATCGGTTGCCAAAAACCATCATGTTTAAAAGCAGATAGCTGTTCCATATCAGCTAGCTTTTCTAATGGTTCTTGCTCCCATACCGTAGAGTCATCAGCAATTAAGTTGATGACTTCTGGTTCTAACACAAAATAACCGCCATTAATCCAAGCTCCATCACCTTCGGGTTTTTCCCGAAAGCTGGTGATTTTAGTTTGTTCATATCCTAAAGAAATAGCACCAAAACGTCCGGCTGGTTGAACGGCTGTGAGTGTTCCTAAGCTATTTTGTTCTTTGTGAAACTTAACTAGCTCGGTGATATTAATATTACTTACACCATCACCATAGGTAAAGCAAAAAGTCTCATTACCAAGATGTTCGCTGATTCGCTTTAAGCGTCCGCCTGTCATTGTATTATCACCCGTATTTACTAAGGTGACACGCCAGGGTTCAGCATAACCAGAATGCACGTTCATCTGGTTAAAGCGCATGTCAAAGGTAACATCTGACATGTGTAAGAAGTAGTTAGCAAAATACTCTTTAATGATGTAACCTTTATAACCGCAACAAATGATGAAATCATTAATGCCGTGGGCAGAATATGTTTTCATTATGTGCCAGAGAATTGGTTTACCACCAATCTCAACCATCGGCTTGGGTCTAATACTGGTTTCTTCACTGAGGCGTGTACCAAGACCTCCAGCCAAAATCACCGCTTTCATGCAATTACCTCGGAGATTTGTAGGGATATGATTATTTGACTTTTGCGAGATGAAGAGGATGCACTTCAAGGGAGAAAAATGTATTTCTGATTTCTGTTTCTCCGTCAATAATCTAACTGTAATTTCCGATGAAATTATAAAGGAAAGATAAATTAAAATCTTTTCTATATAAAAGCTCTATGAATATCTATAAATACAGAAATAAATTACTCAATGAAATAAAAATATCACCAATAAAATAACTAGGGTTAGCGCCAGCTAACCCTAGTCAGGCTTGATTTTTTCAATCAAAACCAAGAAGATACTAGTAACAAAACTTACTTGTTTCTAGTTAGTTTTTTCCACATTACTTGAGCCTTGGAATAAAGGGTCACATTTGTTTTCGATGACTACACACATATTACTGAGTGCTTGTTGATAATTATCCATGTCACCTTGCTCAAGAAAGATTTTGGCAGATGCCTGTATATCTTCGACAGCTTTTGTCTGGTTTTTGTTAGCTTCACTACCGCCATACTGTGCCAGTTCATAGCGAACCATACCTCGTTTGAGATATGCTTTTGCTAGTTTGGGGCTAATAGTTAATGCATGGTTAAAGTCAGCGATCGCTTGATTATATTCTTGCTGATAATTGCTGCTATATTGAGCAATTTGGTAATAGACAACACCCCGCTGGAAGTAAGCTTCGGCTTTGGAGACATTAAGTTGTATGGCTTGAGTAAAATCTGCGATCGCTTTTTTGTAAGCTTGTTGAGATTCACCACTGTATTTAGCCATTTGGGCGCGGACAATCCCCCGTCTGACATAAGCTTCAATTTCATTATTATCCAGACCAATGGCTCGATTATAGTCTGCGATCGCTAGATTATATTCTTTATCAGGATCGTTACTATATTCAGCGAGCATATAGCGGGCATTGCCCCGATTTACCAGAGCTTTAGTTTGATTGGGATTGATTTTCAGAGCTTGGCTATAATCTGTAACTGCTCCTTCGTAGTCTTTCAAGTTATAGCGGGCATTGCCCCGATTTACAATTGCTCTAGCATGTGTCGGTTCTTGTTCAATTGCTTGGCTAAAGTAGACAATTGCTTTGTCATAGTCTCGCTCTTTGTAAGCAATATAACCTTGCTGATAGGAATCAGCGAAGCTGAGTTTGTTATTTGGCTGGGAAGATTTGATTGTTTGTTGGGTGTAAGCATTTTGGGAAACCAACGGCTGAGTAAATTTAATCATTACGTCTGCATATCCCAATAAACCAAAACCCAGCAAACAACAAATAACCGGGTACAACTTTGACTTTTTGGCAGGTTTATATGAACCGCTGGGAGTCATTATTGGCTGCCAGTAATTAGCTACCTGCGGTGACATGGCGCGCTGGGGAAAATGCGGTGTCTGATTGTAGCGCTTTCTCGCTTTGATTCGCGGTTGGAGATGTTCTCTAGCTTCTATAGCCCGATGTGATGGGAAGGGGTCGCGTCCACCTAATCGCACGGTACGTTCGCACCACGGACAGCTACGCATGTGGTTGTTGTAGCGATGTTGGGGATTTGTCGTACAGGTAATTAGGGAATCTTCGGCTTCAGCGATGGCTGAGAGCCAAGTTTGGGCACTGGGGCGCAGCAGTGGGTTGTTGTGACCATCTTCAAAACAACGAACAAATAGTTCTTGTAAGCTGGGATGGAGAATTTCCCAAGGGGGGGCAATGGGTGTTGGCAGGTAGGGTACGTAACGCTTTTCGCTGTAAGTGAAATGACCCGATGCAATGCGTGCTTCGTAAGGTGGTGGCTCAATCGCACCTTGAAAAATCCCCGAAAATGGGTGGGTGCCTTCCATTAAGAGTTGAAATACTAGCACCGATAACCCAAATAAATCGTGAGAAATTTCGCGATCGTGCTGGGCAAAAGTTTTATTCTGTAGTTCTGGTGGAGTAAACTCTGGTTTACCCACTGGGCAGCGATAAACAACATTGCTGTTTGGGTCGGTTACTTGGAAAGAGTCTGTGTCTATCAAAGTCACCAGTGCTGTATCACTGACGAGGATATTAGACTCATTCACATCACCAATGCAATATCCACTAGCGTGCAAAGCGGCAAAAGCTGCCGCCAGGTTACGAGCCGTGCGGAGCAGGTACTGATAGTTGAATAGGGGGCAGTGTTGCCGACGGGTTCTGGGGTTGTAAAAGTCGATGATTGGACGCATCCCCTGAATACGTGGCATCAAAAAGCCCAGGATGCTATTTTTGCCATCTGCTGCCCGTAATAAATCCTCTGGCCAAGCGATAGAGATATGCCCTAAACTCGCCGTCGGGTTTTCTGGCGGGTTGGCAAGCATCGCCTGGAGTTTATCAGCATGGGCAGTGGTTGGCTTGTGATAAATCTTCGCCACTAAGTCGTTATCGGATGGCACTGCATAAACACAAGCTTCACCCCCACGCCCCAAACTGACATTGAGGCTGAGGATTTCTTTTCTGGGGGAACAACGTAGTACCTGCATAATGAAATTACCGCTAACGGAAGTTATTGTAAGATGTGAAACCTGTAGATTTGTTGCTCATGAGTCGTTGAATGCAGCTATAATGAGTGTCAAATCATCATCAGTGCGTTGCGTAATCCGCTCTGAGCGTAAAAATTTTACCAATTGCTCCTTCGCTTCTGTCTTATCCTCGGTATTGGCGACAAATTCAAACAGCGGAAAAAAGAATGGTTTGTGAGGTTCGCCAACAACCATATTCAAAGCCAGCATTTGTAATCCGTCGGTGATGATACCAACGTTTACTATGTCTGTGCGCCATAATCTCATTTGTGCTGTATCTAAGGCATTAGGCGAAGTCAAAAAAGTGGTTTCGTTGATGTATTCACCACTGTCAGGCATAGTCAGTGCCAACAGGTTGCCCAGACGATCTTTTGCTACTGCCAAACCATCACCTATCTGAACTACAGCTACAACTTCTGGTGTGGCAACCAGCATAATTAAGGTAGTTGCTAAATCTTGAGGCTGTTTGTCACAAGTAGCCGCCTCATCTTCCACAGCTTTTTTGGCGGCGAATATGGCATCATTTAAGAGCGATCGCACCAACGTATCATCAGTCAAACTTTTGCGAGTCAGCCCCTTGGCAGAAATGTTTTCGATTGCTGTCTCCACAGCAACCATCGCTCCCACTTTCCCAAGGCTAGCAGAACCAGCACCATCTGCTGCGGCCGCCACTAAAACATTATCTGACAATATCTGCCAGTGATGAGCATCCTGACATAATTGATTGTTTTTTAAGTGACTTGTACCACATACAGAAGCAGCCACAATCCGCCATTGAGCAATCTGTTTTGATATGTTCATAAATTTTTTTCAAGCAGCTAGCTGTGTAAACATCAAGCTGCGATTTTTCATTAAACAGTTCCCCAACCAATGGGCGGTAGTGCTACCTGTTCGTCTACTTGTGAATGAGAAACAGCCGACATACTAGTTGACAGCCAGACAAACATCTCGATAAAATTTAATCCTTTAAGCTTTAAGGGAGTACGTACAGTTATTTGATTTAAACGTGTCATATTCGCATTTTCTACTCCAACTGTAAAGAATGCTACCCGCTTGTTCGCCTCGTCTCCCTGTAGGCGCTGGGATGCTTGCTCTACCACTTGCTCTAACTCACCTTGGGGTTCTCCATCGGTAATCATAAATACCCAAGGACGATAGTAAGCAATCCCGTTGGCACGATACTGAGATTTCCGCTCTTGAATTATGTCCAAAGCTTTATGAATTCCCGCACCCATTGTTGTCAAGCCCTGTGCTGTCAAAATAGGTGGATTGAATTGATCGGCAGTCACAAAGTCTTGTACTACATTGATATTACTATCAAAAGTGACGATCGCCACTTCCACCCGTCTAGCGGCTAAGGAATTTTTGACTAATTCATCCTTCAAACTCAGTAAACCCTGATTTAAAGCCTCAATCGCCTCTCCTTGCATCGACCCAGATGTGTCTAATAAAAGTACACAAGGACAACGGGGTTCTGGGTTCTCAGCAAATTCTACTACTTCATCAAGTCTTAATGTATCATGCATAACTTTTTGTGTTATGTTAAAGTCCAAAGCTTTATTTCCCTTTGCTCAGAGTATATAGTTTAAATCGCCGAGGCGACTACAGAATATAGTATCTATTGGTAGATGCTCTAATCTTTATTAAACAAATTATTTTCATGAAGTTCTCTATATATTTAAGATGAACTTGAGCAAAGCTTAGTTTAGCAAAAAAGAGTTTATCAAAACCCAGCATTATCTGTTGTAATGTATCTACCAAAAAGTTATATCCATTAAACCTACAGTACAATACATACGTAAACTTTCCTAGATAAGTTTTTAAAGATTTTATGTAGAATAATCGCTTCTTTAAGGAAAAGTAATTAACCATAATTAAGCTCGTTAACTCTAGAAGTATACCAGTGTAACTACGCGAACTTGGAATCAAATTTGCATCTTGAAGGGAGTGGGCATAAATAAACGTCATTATTAAGGTCTTCACTCAAGAGTTGTCAGTAGTTAGTAAAATCCAGAATTAACCAACATCTACTGATAATCTAGCTATGATAGATGCTTACCTTTATTCATCCCTACTTGCTTTTTGAGATAAGTTAAGTAAAATGTGCTAAATGTAACAAAGGACTTGGAGATATTACAATTTTTAATATATGTACATATTTTCAAATAAATAATTGGTGGTTAGAAAAATATTACAAAGAAGAGAATACTTTATAGCTCATATTTTCAATCTACAAATGTTCGGTTGTTGATTCCGCAAAAAACTTGAAAAATATGAATAACTCAGGTACATTCACAAAACTACGTCCTCTAAGTTTGTTAAGACAATTATCCAATTGTTCCGACAGTACTTGTTTACAAGTATTGAGTAACTCAGTTTCTTGGTCGATTTACTTAGAACAGGGCAAAATAACTTACGCTACCCATTCCGTGGAACCCTTCGATCGACTAGAACGCCATTTGCGACGCCTCAGCCAGCAAATCCCACTCCTTACTAATGAGGTTCGCTCTCAAGTACGGCTGATGTTTGAAGCTGACTTACACAGTCAGTTAATCAAAGATGACACTAATTCCAGAAGCAACCCTCCTGAGTATCAGGCTATATCCTGGCTTGTTAGTCAACAACATCTACATTCTACACAAGCAGCAGTGCTGGTTCAAGAATTAGTTAAAGAGGTAATTGAATCATTTCTGCTCATCAAAGAAGGTACTTATGAATTAACAGAACCACTTGATAGAATGCCAAAAATTTGCAGGCTAGGTATAGAAAAAATTCTAGAATATTGCCAAGTAAGATTACAGAATTGGCAGGCTTTTGTACCTAAAATTTCTTCTCCATATCAACGTCCATATCTGTTGATTAGCAGCAAGTTTGATAACCAAGATTTACCAAATCTCCAGCCAGATTTAATTAACTGGATGAAGGGTTTTAGCCTGTGCCATCTGGCTGTAATTTTGAATCAAGATGAAATTCAACTAGCTCGCAATTTATACCCTTACATCCTTAAGGGTGCGATTATCCTTCATGAACCCGATCCACCATTTGATAAGTTACCAAAGATTTTTGAGGAGCAATCGCTTTTCTCAAAATTGATTTCAGGGTTAGTTGACACCAAACAAGAACTAAGTAGCACTGTCAATTCTTACCCAAATATTCCTGAAGAGAAAATAGTTCCTGTTCAGCGATTACCACAGATTTCTACTCCTTCCAAAGAAAACTTTCAGGAACCAACAATATCAAATAACATAAATTCTGCTTCCCAAAGAGTAACGGCTGCTACGGTAACAGTAAAAAAAGTCCACAAGATCGTTTCTGTAGATGATAGCCCGACAATTCTTAAAGAAATTAGTTATTTCTTAGAAAATGAAAATTTTTCTGTAGTGACTATTAACGATCCAGTGAAAGCCGTTTTGTCAATTATAAGGCACAAACCGGATTTAATTTTGTTGGATTTAAACATGCTAGGAATTGATGGCTATGAGTTGTGCCGTATTATACGAAATAATTCCCTATTTCAAAACACTCCGATTATCTTTGTCACTGGGAATAAAGGAATTGTAGACAAAGTAAAAGCGAAATTAGTTGGGGCTTCTGGATATCTGACGAAACCGTTTACTCGCGCCGAATTACTGAAAATAGTCTTTATGCATTTGACTTAAATTAACTACTCCAATGAGTTTTTACTGCACATTACTTTGTGCGATAATCTACACATGATTACTAATCTCGAAATTGACGAAAACTTAATTAAGGGAGTACTCGAACTTGGTGGCCATCCAACAAAGGATGCCGTTGTAGAAGAGGCATTANNNGAGTATGTACAGCGTCGAAAACAACTGAAAATTCTGGAGCTATTTGGTACGATTGAATACGAGGATGATTATGACTACAGTCAACAGCGCCGGAGTCGATCTGGTCTTTAGCTCTCAGACGCAAAAACTTGACTCTAGCAGAAAACAGAACAATTTATAAGTCTACTTTCTGGCTCAACTCATAATAAAATTCCTGACTATGGAGTATAAAAAATGAAAAGTGTAGTAAACGCAGCAGTTATATTAACATTGATTGGTGGAGCAAATTGTTTTCCTACATATGGACTCTTATCAAATATCAAGCCTTCAAGTATAGAAGTTAAATCAATTGCTCAAGGTAATCATCAACAATTGATGGCTAGAGTTGGAAGTACTTTAAATACTCCATTTTATCTTAGATATGGAAGGACAGCTTACCTACCCACTGAAAATATTGAAATCAAATTTTCAAAAGTTATCCAGGATTCTCGGTGTCCTTCTGATGTAACTTGTATTTGGCAAGGGCAAGTCATTATTGGATTAGACATAATAAAAAATGGTCAGCAAGTTTCAACATTAATGCTAACCCTGATACCAGGTCGTGATGCTTTACCAATTCAATTTTTAGATAAATATTCGGTGAGATTGATAGAAGTTTCCCCGTACCCAAATAGCAAAAAGGCGATCGCCCTCAAAGACTACATCGCTAAAATTGTTGTTAGTAGAAATTAGATGACTAACCTTTGACCTTTTTTTAATTAAAAATTAAAAATTAAGGAGAATAATAATTTCTAATTAATTTGGGGTTTTGATGACATTTCTATTTATGCCCTACTCATTACCAGCATGATATAGGAGTCCTAAATCAATTGCTCACAGCAAAAAACTAGGCTTGTTGAGAGCAGAGAAAAAACAAGCCCATGTTATATCGTTATCTTGTATATAGCTCTACGGCATTTCTAAGGATATACAAAAAGGATAATTCTTACAGGACGAAACTGAAAAGCACCTGAATTTATTATTCCCTGTACATCTGTATTATTCCACCAAAACCGATTGTCAACGGAATTACTGAATTCTAGAGTGTGCCAATTTCCATTAACATGTTGTATGGCTACTTGGATTCCGTAAATGAAAGAGTTCCCCAAACCATGTCCTACAGAAAAGAAACCATCCCCGTTTGTTGCAGTAGTTAAATAGAAAGTTCTGGGAGTTATAGGCAATGCCTGAGCAATCAGGTAGTTATCTTTTTGATATAACTCTACCATTTTTTCTTGTTCAAAGTTTTTTAAATCATCATTAAAATCATCTCTTCCAGTAATAGTTGCTATTTGATTGAATTGTTGAAATGAGTTGTTTGAAAACTCAACAGCTTGAGCAGAATTAATTTTAAAGGTCGTCAGAGTTACAGCAGTACTCGCCAAAACGGTAGACACACATAATTTCTTCAGATTCATCATAATAGATTAAACCTCTCTAAAAGTTGTATTTAACCTCGTCCTTTTGAAATCTGGAGTGCGGGCATCTTGCCCGCTACAATATGGGAGCAAGATGCTCCCACTACTTTGAAAAACTATATTTCTCAAAATAGATGTGGTTTAACTGCAAACATAAACGCTTCAAACTAAAAGTTAGGTCACGCTGTTCGCTGGTTGTTTGCTAGTTACTATATATACTCAGATAAAGTATTTAATTAGTCAAGTATTGGGGACTACTAATTTTGGGTGGATAAGCGCGAAACTGTCACTTAGGCAAAGTAAGTCTAAAACTATTGGTATACAAGCTTTTTAGCTATTGATTCTCTGTAAAATTGTGTCTGTAGTGAATAAAGGGTTTTACTCATAATGCGAGTCTTTTTCTTAACTCAGCCTCCAACTGTTCACCCGTGCTAACCACAACCCTATTTGGCTTAGCTCTAACAAGTCTGAGATAGTGTTGAAAAGCTTCTTCATCTTGGGGATGATGCTTTACATATTCCCGTAATTCTGCTTCAGTTAATTGCTGATAATCTAAATTACTCATTGGATAATTTCCTCTCCGTTACTCAAAATTTCTACTTGAATAGTTTGACCTATTAGCACTACTATTCTTTGCGATCGCATGTCGTACCTGGTTAGCTCAATTGTTTGTAGTAGATTACTTACTCGCACACATAAATCGTAGAAAGCCTTTAACTGTTCAATCGTGGGTTCCATTTGTAATATATAAGCTACTGAATCTCTACCTAGTGTTGGTTGATATTTCAAAGCCGCTCGCTGGGTACATAGCGAATCTCAAACATATAAGCCAACACGCCAAGAAAAGATTAGCATCAGAGATTGTTCTGTCAGTCTAACGTAGTAGGATTGTTCAAGTGAAAGGGTACGCCTTGCGAGACGAGTAGCCATCGAGCGCTTCTTGCACCCTAAAATAAGAGCAAAAGACGATTCCTAAAACAAGCACACTCCATGCGTATTTCTCTAAATTGGCTGCGCGAACTAGTAGAGATAAAACTTAGTCCAGAAGAATTAGCCGAAACCCTGACAATGGCGGGGTTTGAGGTTGAAGAGATTGAAGACCGCCGCACTTGGGCAAATGGCGTGGTTATCGGCAAAGTGCTTGAGCGTCAACCCCATCCCAACGCCGATAAATTGAGTGTTTGCCAAGTCGATATCGGTACAGGTGAAACTTTAAATATTGTCTGTGGCGCTGCCAATGTGAAGGCAGATATCTATGTACCTGTGGCAACTACGGGTACTTACTTACCCAACATCGATTTAAAAATTAAACCTGCAAAACTACGTGGTGTCCCATCTCAGGGCATGATTTGTTCTTTAAAGGAACTCGGTTTGCCCACCGATGTCGATGGAATTCATATTTTTATCCAGGAAAATTTACCATTGGGTAGTGATGTGCGGCCATTGTTGGGTCTAGATGATGTAATTTTAGACCTCACCGCAACTGCCAATCGCGCTGATGCTCTGAGTATGGTAGGCGTAGCCAGAGAAGTAGCAGCTTTAACTGGTGGAAAGTTAAGCATTCCTGAGCCTGGTGAAGTCTCTATTCCCAAAAATTCTGGGAATTTAGCTTTAAAAATTGCCGATACCCAAGCTTGTCCTGCATACATCGGTACGGTAATTGAACAGGTAAAAATTGCTCCATCTCCCGAATGGTTGCAACAGCGTTTACGGGCGGCTGGGGTACGTCCCATTAGCAATGTTGTGGACATTACTAACTACGTTTTGTTGGAATGGGGACAACCACTGCACGCCTTTGATGGCGATCGCCTAAAATCTGTTGCAGGTAGCGAAAATTTAACCATCGGCGTTCGCTTCGCCAATAATGGAGAATTCCTCAAAACCCTGGATGGACAAACTCGCACTTTATCAACCCAAAATTTGTTAATTACCGCTAACGACAAACCCGTTGCACTGGCGGGAGTCATGGGTGGGGAAGAAACAGAAGTCCATGAAGGGACTCAAAGCCTAGTTTTAGAAGCAGCTTTATTTGATTCCGTGGCAATTCGCCGTTCTTCGCGCAGTGTTGGGTTAAGAAGTGAGGCTTCTGGCAGATACGAACGGGGAGTTAACCGCGCTGAGTTGGAAATAGCTAATCGCCGCGCCTTATCCTTAATTAGCGAATTAGCTAGTGGAATTATTGTCCAGCAAGAAATTGCCGACACCCGCCCCGATCCGTCTACCTGGAGTCGTTCTATCGCCCTGCGTTTAGACCGGGTTAATCAGATATTAGGGCCCATCGATTTAGAAGAGGACACAGGCGAACTACAAAAACAAGATGTTGAGCGCATCCTGACTGCATTGGGGTGTCAGTTAACTTCTTCAGGAGAAGATAACAGCCATCAACCTACGTGGTCAGTATCCGTCCCACCTTATCGTTACCGCGACTTAGAGCGAGAAATTGATTTAATTGAAGAAATCGCCCGTCTCTATGGTTACAACAAATTCTGCGATACTTTACCAGAAAAAGCGGAAGCTGGTTATCTACCTTTAGATCAAGAACTAATTCGCAAATTACGAGCTTTCTTGCGGGCTGAAGGGTTGACAGAATTAATCCATTATTCTTTAGTCAAACCAGGAGAAGACAGAAATATAGTCCTGTCAAACCCCTTATTTGTCGAATATTCAGCGCTGCGAACCGATTTGATCTCTGGGTTAATTGATGCCTTTCAATACAATTTAGAGCAAGGTAATGGTGCGCTGAACGGTTTTGAAATCGGGCAAATTTTCTGGCAAGAAGAAGACGGTTTGCAAGAAACAGAAGCGCTTGCGGGAATTATCGGAGGCGATCGCACCCTTGGTAAATGGTCAAAAAGTGGACGCGAAGAACCCATCACCTGGTTTGAAGCCAAAGGCATTTTAGAAAGTGTATTTCGGCAACTTAGCTTGCAAATCGAATTTCAACCCGATCGCCGCGACGATCGCTTACATCCAGGACGTACCGCTTCTTTGTGGATTCGGGGTAACAGACTGGGTATTTTTGGGCAACTCCATCCCCAACTGCGACGAGAAAAAGGTTTACCAGATTCCGTTTATGTTTTCCAGTTGGATCTAGATGTGCTTTTAGAATCTGTAGGGCAAGACGAAGTACTCGTTCCAACATTCCAGCCCTATTCTACCTATCCAGCTAGCGATCGCGACATTGCCTTTTTCGCACCAGTGAAAATCTCAGTTGTCGAAATTGAAAAAGTAATTACCAAAGCTGGTAAAGATTTGCTCGAATCGGTAGAATTATTTGATGAATATCGGGGTGAAAATGTCCCCGAAGGACAGCGGAGTTTAGCATTCCGCTTAATTTATCGGGCTAGCGATCGTACTCTGACTGAGGCTGAAGTTGAACCAGTACATAATAAAGTCCGCGAAGCTTTAGTGGAAAAATTCGGCGTGAACTTGAGAAGTTAGGAGTAAATACGGGAAAAGGTTATAGGTGACAGGGTACAGCAAAGAAAAACTATTCCCTGTAACCTGTACCCTGTAACCTATAAACTGAGATTTTAAATTTTTAATTGATTAACCATGCCTAAATATGTACTCTGGGGAACTTACTGCGAAGACGTTATCGAAAAACGCGCCCCCTATCGTCAAGCTCATTTAGACGGATTAGCAAAACAGAAAGAATCCGGTGTGCTGATTACCATCGGCCCCACCAAAGATGTTACAAAAGTTTTTGGGATTTACGAAGCCGAAGACGAAGCCACTGTGCGCCAGTTAATTGAAAACGATCCTTACTGGAAAAATGGCATCTGGACTGAATATTCTGTCAAAGAATGGATTCAGGCTTTATAAATTGGTGTTGGGCATTGGGCATTGGGTATTGGGCATGGGAAGATGAGCTTGAATGTTGAACCTTTGAACTCGGAAGTTGAACCTTTGAACTCGGAAGTTGAGCCTCTGAACTCGGAAGTTGAGCCTTTGAACTCGGAAGTTGAGCCTTTGAACTCGGAAGTTGAGCCTTTGAACTCGGAAGTTGAGCCTCTGAACTTAAAACTTTCAGTTTTAACTCTCCCCGATCTCTCCCATCCCTCCATGCCCCATGCCCACATAATTATGAAAATTTGGCAGGTTGATTTTTATCGTAGTCCCTCACAAGATGCATCTGGACAAGTTTTATGGGAGTTGTTGATTTGTGACGCAACTCGCAGCTTTCAATATGAAGCCACCTGTCTCCAGTCAGCAGCAAATTCTAATTGGGTTGCGACTCAAATTGAGCTAGCTGCTGGTGAAAAATTGCCAGATGTGATTCAGGTATTTCGCCCTCAGTCTCTAAGTTTAATTGAAGCGGCTGGACGCAACTTAAGTATTAATGTCGAACCTACTCGCCACACCTTGGCCTTAAAGCAGTGGTTACAAGAAAAGCAATATCCTTCAACCCTGGATAAACCACCCCCAACACCATTACCAGAAAACCTTTGGGGAGAACAATGGCGTTTTGCAAGTTTAGCTGCTAGTGATGTAGAAACGAGATTTAGCGATCGCCCTATTCCCATTTTGCACATCCCAGAACATCTCAAACCAATCAATTTAGGTTTAGCATCAACAGTCCCCGTTCCTGGTGTAGTAATTTATGGTGGACGGCAATCAATGCGCCTAGCAAGGTGGTTGCAGCAAGCCCGTGCCGTCAGCTTGAACTACATTTCTGGCGCACCAGATGGCTTAATATTAGAAGCTAGCTTGGTAGATAGGTGGATTGTTGCCACATTTGAAGATCCAGAAGTTACCACAGCAGCCCAAGCATTTGAACAACGCAAAAAGCATTGCCGAGGATTGCATTTTTTATTAGTTCAACCCGATGATTCTGGTATCACTTATAGCGGTTTTTGGTTATTGCAGACAGAAAATTGATATTAATTGCCAAAAATATTTGTCTGCTTAATTTTTATAGCTAAATAAATGCTCTACTTATGGGCAAGGTGTATAAGTCTAGCAAATTTTAGTATGATGATAAAGTCATACTAAATAGTAATACTAAAAATTAATTATAGATGCTCAAAGTCACAATTACCTTAGAAGAAGACATTCTGCAATTTGTAGATCAGTATGCACAGGGGAACCGTAGTGCATACATCAATACACTGCTAGCAGAACACCGCCGCCGAATTTTAGCAGCAGAAATGATTACAGCGCTAAAGCAGGATGTTGAAGATGCAGAGTATCAAGCTGAAATTGCTGCTTGGGACGGCGTTGCAGGAGATGGCATAAATGCCAGGGAGTAATTTAACTTATCGGCGAGGAGAAATACGTTGGGTGAATCTCGATCCAACAGTGGGGGCTGAAGCAAAAAAAATCCGCGCTTGTTTGATTGTGCAAAATGACATCATGAATCAGTATGGATTACTGACAATCGTCATACCATTTCGCCCCGGAAGTAAACAAGCCCCCTATGTTGTCAATATAAAAGCAACACTAAATAATGGACTAGACCAAGACCGTTTTATTGATGTTGGGCAAATTCGTGCTGTTGATCATAGTCGTATTTTGGGTTTGGTTGGTGTACTAGAGTCAGACTACTGGGAACTTATTCATACAGCTTTAAATGTAGTTCTGGGATTTGTGGTTTAGGAGTTTAGGGAATAAAAATAGAGATAAAACTGAGGCGAAGGTGATGAAAAAATTAAACTATTTCTTCCTGCTTTTGACTTAAATACATCGCAATTCCTTTCTCGTAGTAAGCTGCTTCATTAATAAAAATAGGATAAACAGTAGACGCTCCTTCATAGAAAATATCTTTTCCTTCAAAAGTCAGAAACATTGGATCGCCTGGATGCAAAGGTTCATAATCCCTAAACTGAAGCTGGGGGTGAATCATGGCTTGAATTTCCCCGCGTAGGCGCAGCCCACCGTAGGCATCGCTTCTAGGATAATCGACAGTTCCAATGTATTTATAAAGTGTAAGGTGGTTGCTTGTCTGCGGAATATTCCCTTGATTGCACCTTTCAAAATAATCTAAAACTGCATAAATAAGCTGTTCTGTTTCTTGAAATAATTCGGCGTTTAAAACATTTTGAGCTACAGCCCCAACTTCTATAACAAAACCCAATTCACACAAAGAACGGAGAAAACCATTTTCTTTGGATTCCTGATTAATACAGACTTTTACTAAAGGATTGATAGAACTTAAATAAGCACCTAATCGAAGTAATAAAGGATGCATATCACAAAAAATCAAAGTTAACCCCATATTGGCAGTTGTGCTGTGCAAATCAACAATTACATCTACAAAGGGCTGATTTTGCGGTTGCAATATCTGTTGAATTGCTTTTGCCCGCGTATCTTCATAACTTGAGAGTTGGGGATTTTGTAAACCTTGATTAGTGAAACAACGATTTAAATCTTTTTCAATGTATCGTTTGCCTTCTTCAATAGCTTTGAGATTGCCAAGTAATGCCAGAGTTTCAAAACTTGCCCTGTTAATTAAATTAGGATATTGCTGAAACTTTTTGACTAAATGTACTCCTGTTAACTCATTACCGTGGTTTCCTCCAACGATCGCAACTCGTTCAATCTGACTCATAACAACCTCATCTCTAAAAAACTACCCTACGGTTATTGAGAATGGTGCAAGATCCAAGATAGAAGTATAACTTCTGTTGACTAAATCTTGTAAAAGCCTGACACAATGTCTACGAAGGGCTACGCCTACGCTCCATATNNNAGCCAAAATATGATAACTGTTAAGCTGTTAGATTTAGTACAAAAGAGAAGCAAATTTATGGAGAAGGACTTTCAAGCGAACGCTGAACTTTACAAAAACGCCCTCCTCAACGACGTACTCCCCTTTTGGGAAAAATATTCTCTTGATTGGCAGCAAGGCGGCTATTTCACCTGCCTCGATCGCGAAGGCAAAATTTATGATACAGACAAATTCATTTGGCTGCAAAACCGCCAAGTGTGGACTTTTTCGATGCTTTACAACCAGCTAGAAAAGCGGGAAAATTGGCTAAAAATTGCCAGCAATGGCGCTAATTTTCTCGCCCAACATGGCAGAGATAGCGATGGTAACTGGTACTTTGCTCTCACCCGTGAAGGGAAACCATTAGTTCACCCTTACAACATCTTTTCTGATTGCTTTGCAGCGATGGCATTTAGTCAATATGCACTCGCTGGCGGCGAAGAATGGGCAAAGGATGTAGCGATGCAAGCTTATAACAACGTATTACGCCGCAAAGATAACCCCAAGGGCAAATATAATAAAACCTATCCCGGCACACGCCCGATGAAATCATTGGCTGTACCGATGATTTTAGCCAACCTGACTCTAGAAATGGAATGGTTGCTACCAAAAGAAACACTAGAGAATGTCCTGGCTGAGACAGTCCACGAAGTGATGACCGATTTTCTCGACNNNGAACGGGGACTAATGTACGAAAACGTTGCCCCTGACGGTTCCCACATCGATAGTTTTGAGGGAAGGCTGATTAATCCAGGTCACGGTATCGAAGCGATGTGGTTTATTATGGACATTGCACGTCGCCAAAACGACACCAAAACTATTAACCAAGCGGTTGATGTGGTGCTAAATATCCTAAATTTTGCTTGGGATAGCGAGTACGGCGGATTGTATTACTTTATGGATGCAGATGCTCATCCCCCACAACAACTGGAATGGGATCAAAAATTGTGGTGGGTTCACCTAGAGTCATTGGTTGCATTAACGATGGGTTATCGGTTGACAGGGCGTGAGGTGTGTTGGGAATGGTATCAAAAGATGCACGATTACGCCTGGTCACACTTTGCTGATTCCGAGTATGGTGAATGGTTTGGCTATCTGAATCGGCGTGGAGAAATCTTATTGAACCTCAAAGGCGGCAAATGGAAAGGATGTTTTCACGTACCGCGTGCATTGTACCTTTGTTGGCAACAATTTGAAGCATTGCAAAACCTGGGGCGGTAAACAACGCAGTCAGTTTAATCTCTGCTAGTGACAAGTACTATTGGAAAGATGTCTCATGAATGCTGTGACACCTAAGCGATTTACGATCGCAGAATACCATCAATTGATTGAACTCGGATTTCTCACAGAGAGCGATCGTATTGAATTGATTCGAGGGGAACTGATTCAAATGACAGCAAAGGGAACGCCTCATACAGTTTGTAGTTCTATCCTATGCCGTCAATTGGATCGGCTTCTAGGCGATCGAGCAGTCATCCGCGGACAAGATCCCATAACCCTTTCTAATCAGAGTGAGCCTGAGCCGGATGTTGTCATTGCACGAGGGAGAGATGAAGATTATCTCGCTCATCATCCTTATCCCGAAGATATTTTGTTAGTAATTGAAATTTCGGATAAAACCCTAGATTATGACCAAACAACCAAGCTGTCTTTGTATGCAGAAGCCGGAATTTCTGATTACTGGATTGTGAATTTGCCAGATAGTCAACTTGAGCGTCATAGCCAACCGTATCAAAATGCTCAAAATAAGTTTAGCTATCTCAGCAAACAGATTTCTCTATCTAACCAGTCAGTGGCGATTCCTGGATTTGAAGATGCATTATTAGACTTTAATCGGTTGTTTGTAGAGGGTACTAATGAATGATTTTCGTTCATTTTCTAAAGTGAGTTAAGCTACTTATGCTTATTAGACAAACTAAACACAAAATGATGTAATTAAAAGTATTGCTTAAACAAAAAACTTTTAATATGAGAAAACTGTCTCTGATTCTTCCCTTAGCTATCCTAGCTTTTGGCAGTGTAGTTGTTAAGAGCCAAGAAATCTCCTCACCCAATACTTACACTCAATCTGTTACCCGTGAAGTTTTAGCGAGTGGTTATCCTACTCAAGATCAAAAACAGATTCTTGAGCTTGTACGCTATACCATCGCACCAAGAGCAAAACTCCCTACTCATACTCATCCGGGAATGCAGATTGAACGAGTAGAGGCGGGAAGTTTAACTTATACTGTTGTGGAAGGAGAAGCTAAAGTAACGAAAGCTAACGGCACAGAATTGATTCTTCAAAAAGGGAAAACTATACAGCTTACAGTGGGAGATTCTTTAGTTGAATCTGCCGGAATGGTTCATTATGCAGAAAACCAAACAAACAAGCCGATTATTTTGTTGTCTGCTTCTCTATTTAATGCTAATCAACCAAAAGCTATTTTAACCAATACTGAAAACAGATGAATTCGATGAGAATTGCAGGTTTGATTGAGTTTTATTCCTATACATTTTTATTTTTAGGCAAAATCTAAGCAGTATTGAGTAGATAGTAAGTCGAATTGTAGAAAAATACTTTCCCTAATGCTTGTTGCTAACTTAAGTAATCTTACAGTGGGGCAGTAACAAACAGCAAAGCTATAAAAGCAACAAAGCTTTGGAGTCACGAGCAAATGACAAGTCGAGAATCGCCAGATTCTAATCAAGAAATCCTGTTAGAAAGGTATCAAGTGCAACAGGAATTAGGCAAAAAAGCCGGACGACGGACGCTGCTAGCTCGTGACTTACAAACTCTAGAATTAGTAGTAGTCAAAATACTGTCCTTTGGTAATGAGTTTGAATGGAACGACCTCAAACTGTTTGAGCGAGAAGCTGAAACTCTCAAAGCACTTTCTCACCCAGCCATTCCCCGTTACCTTGACTACCCCTCTTCTGTCACTCTCCGAAAACATTTGCCTTTTCTAAAATCTAGAGCTTTTGTATAGCAAGCGATTGCGCGATTCTTTTCTAATAGTAAATACAAGACCCATTTTTTTCTAATAGTATAGCTTGTATTGATTGCCTCATGAGGCTTCTAGCGATCGCCCTCCCGGAGAGTGACAGAAGAGGGCTACTTTGAGCTAGATTTACCTAACAGCAGAGGATTTGCACTCGTACAAAGTTATATCCCAGCCCAATCTCTAGAAGCGCAACTCAAAGCAGGGCGTAGTTTTAGTGAAGAAGAAGTCAAAGAACTAGCAAAAGCAATTCTAGAAATTCTCAAATATCTGCATGGTCGTCAACCGCCCGTAATTCATCGTGACATCAAACCAAGTAATATTTTATTAACAAATCGCTCTGGTAATAGTGTGGGTGAAGTCTACTTAGTAGATTTTGGTTCAGTGCAAACCATCGCCAGAACAAGCAGCACTATGACAGTTGTGGGAAGTTACGGCTATATGCCACCAGAACAATTTAATGGTAGAGCTACCTATGCTTCTGACCTTTACAGTTTAGGAGCAACTTTAATTTATTTAGTAACAGGTCAGCATCCAGGCGATTTACCACAAACAGACCTACAAATTGAATTTGAACAAGCTGCTAATATTAGTTTTGGTTTTAGCGGTTGGTTAAGGCGGATGACAGAACCTATTATGAGTAAACGCTTGGCTTCCACTGAAGATGCTATGCGAATCTTGGAGGATAATCAGAGTCAGCTTAGGGGCACGGCAATTAATTCAATTCCTAAAAAACCTCATGGTAGTAAAATTTTGTTGAATAAGAATGCTAATTTTATAGATATTATCATTCCAGGGGCAGGATTATTATCTATTCAAACACTTACATTTATAATTCTCTACTTTTTTATACTTTTTATAATGAGTATTCCGCTGTTAAGTGGTGATTGGAGTAGTTTATTAAGAGGTATTTTATTCATTTCCCCTGTAGCTTTTATTCTGATTTGTATATGTGTATTTGGGCGAAAGCGACTTTACATAAATAGACAGCAGATTTATTTGATTTATAAAATATTTCAGCTTGAAGGTCACAATCCGCTTCCAAGTTCTAGACAAGAGATTTTACGGTTAGATATAAACAAAAGTGAGTACAATAGATATCGTTTGACAATATGGGCAGGTATTAAAAAATATGTAATTTCCAGTAATGAACTCGATATTTTTACTGTAACTCTTTTGGAACTTGACTGGCTAGCTCATGAACTCAGCGATTGGCTAGGCTTACCAATTACAAAAAAGTAAACTTTGTAGAGTAATCTGGTTATTTTTATTGTTCAGTGTCTTCATTATTAATCACAAACTAAATTCGGCTGCGCCATCCTCATCCACATCTGCATCTTTACCCATAGCAGTAGGTTTAAATTTAGAGCCATGAATTAATTCAGCAAACGCAATTCCTGGATTTTGGTGAAGAATATTCAGCACACTCATAAAATCTCGCACAATTTCCCCTGGTGTCAGTAATGCTTCTGCACCCAAGCGATTAATAATTTCTTTCACAAACTCCTTCAACTCACGATTTGTCAAAGTCTGTTCATACCCAAAATTGAGTGCATGAATCTCAGCTAAACGTTGCAAAAGCGTCAATATTTCTGCTTCACTCAACGGATTTAGCCGAATCACTGGCCCTAAATGTTCCTGAACATTAGCTTGGGCAACAAAACGACTTTCTTTTGTGCGTCTTTGCCAAGCTTGATCTGCAAAAAGTCCTCGTTTAGGGTCTTCTAAAAATTTAGTTGTTCCACCAACGACAATACCAAGATGTTCAGCTTTGCACTGCATAGTATCGTTAAACATTGCCAGGAGTCGATTATAATTTTTTTCCCGCGTCACTGTAGTAGATATTTGATATAAATGTACGGCTTCATCAACTAAAATTAACAGCCCTTTATAACCAATTTCAGCGACAAATTTAGCAAACAGTTTTATATAGTCATACCAACTATCATCATCAATAATAACGCGCACTCCTAAAGCTGCTTTCGCCTCAACTTTAGTAGTAAATTCTCCCCGCAACCAGCGCATCGCCGCATTTTTTAAATTATCATCATCCAATCGGTAGCCACGCCAATAAGCAATAATCACGCTACCAAAATCGAAACCGTGAACTAAGTCTTCAATATATTGAACTACTTCCCTAATTTTTGATTCAACTTGGTCATCAAAACCATCATCATTGGGACGCATTTCAGTTTCTTTAACCACTTCTTGTTGAATTTTATTAATCCATCCTTCTAAAATTGAGACTAAAGCACCACCATCAGGACGAGTTTTTGTAGCTAGGTGGCTCATTAATTCTCGATAAGTCGCTACACCTTCATTGTTACTTCCAGCTAATCGGCGTTCTGGGGATAAATCAGCATCAGCTACTACAAAACCTTGCTCCATCGCGCGGTTGCGAATTAGTTGTAATAAAAAACTTTTACCGGAACCGTAGTTACCAATTATGAAGCGGAATGCTGCGACACCTTCTGCAATATCATCGAGATTTTGTAATAGGCTTTTTAGTTCTTTTTCTCGACCTACTGCTATATATTCAACTCCCACTCTTGGTACTACCCCCGCACCAAGGGAATTGATTAAAGCAGTGGATATTTTCTTCGAGATTTTGAGCTTTACCATGTATTACACTTCACTTTATTCTAAACGCAGAAGCACGCAGTAAGTAGGGAAGGGATATGATCTTACTACTAAATCTTACGACGGCAATAACAATTTAATTTGACGAAGTATGTCTGGTCATGAGGTCTTCATACATCGCAATCATTTTTTTGACATCTGTTATATGCTCAGGGTAAACTTTTGGACTTTCAGAATCAAAATTAATTATTAATTCCCCAATAGTATCATTTGCACGTTCATTTATAGAATCGATTAATAAATTTGGCATAGTAATATTTGCTTCGGCAATTTTTTTAATAGCACTATTAGGATTATCTTGTTCAACTATAGCTTTTAATACTTGTAACTCATGTGCTGGAAGATTTCCGAGAAAATTAGTCCATTCTTCGGGGATATTTACCGATGTCTCAACTTCCGAATTTTCAATTACATTTGAAGATTCAATTATTTCCGAAAATGGGAACAATTCAATCTCATCTTCTTGGGAATTATCAGATAAAGGCTCTGGATTCAAGGTTTCTACTTGTTGTAGTAATTCCCATACTTGATTTTGTAATGAGTCTCGTTCTTCTTGCAATAATGAAACTTGTCCTTGTAGTTGCTGCAATTCGGCTTTGTATTCTGCTAGTTGAGTTTGTGAATAATTAAGAATAGCTTGGATATTTTCTCTTTCGGTTTTCGTTGCAACAAGCAATTGATTGTTTTGGGTTGTCTCAACTTCTAGCTCTTGAATTGTAATTCGCAGTTCGTATAATTTTTCTTCTAATTGGGGTTTGAGTCTGCCTAAAAGAGTTAAATTACTTTCAACTTCTTGTTTCTCGTGTTGTAGCTCGGAAATTTGGCTTTGCAATTGGGTGATTTCAGCACGAGATACATTACAATTTGACTCTAAACGGCGCTTCTCTGCTGTGAGGATAGAAAAAGCATTGTTCAATTCATTTTGATTGTTCTGCAAATTATTAATTTCAGTTTGCAGGCTACTAACTTCTGTTTCTAATTGCTTCTTTTGTCCGGCAAATGTTCTTAATTCTCGATGTAAACTATCTCTTTGGCTACGGCTTTCTATGACTTGATTTTGCAACTGTTGTGATTCAGCATATAGTAAATTATGATGTTCTTCAATTTGATTGATTTCTCTGACAACACGAGCCTTTAATTCCTCCATATCTTTAATTCGCTTGCGCAGAGAACCTAAAACAAACATTTCATAATTTCTGCGCCGCTTGTCTATGAATAATGCTGTTGTATGGATAGTAACGGCAGTAATTACACCTGTGAGAAAGGCTTTATTAAAATCCCAGCTTGGGACAAGGCTAAGACCAAAACTCACACTAAAGGCAACTATCACTAGTATAAATCGATTGCTGATCGTTACTGATTGCATATTGCTGGTTTTTAGCGTAGTTAAATTATCTGAATAAGTGACTCTCATACTAATTTATAATTCGTAATACTTCGGCTTACCTCGGCTTCGCTCGGCACAAGTCGCTCAGTACAAGTTCGTAATTCGTAATTAAACATATACATAAAATACTTAATGTAAGTGGTTTTTAATTCATTGTTATGTTTGGTTAGTCAAGATATTTTTCTCAAGTTTGGTATCAGAATTTTTATGAAACCTCTAATTTTAGTTAATGTTGCATAACATTGTTCTGTAAGTTACAAAAAAGCGCAATCATTAATGAAACAATATTAATGTTAAGTGTTGGATATGTTTTTATTTGCATGAGAAAGTGTTAAATCTGCTTTTAAAAAATCAACAAACTGCCGTGCTGTACGTCCAGAACGACCATTATGACGAGTTGCCCATTGTAATGCTTGAAATTCTAAATCTTCTTGGGTAATATTAATTTCAGCTTGTGCCACTAGATGTTGTACAATTTTTAAATAAGTTTTCTGATTGGCTGGTTCAAAAGTTAAGGTTAAACCAAAGCGATCGCTAAACGAAAGCTTCTCCTGCATCGTATCCCAGGCATGGATTTCCTCGTTATCCTTGGGAGTCGGTCTATCCACAAAAAACTCCCGAATCAAGTGGCGGCGATTGGAAGTAGCATACACAACTACATTTTGAGGNCGCGCAGTTAAATTACCTTCTAAAACTACCTTGAGAGCTTTAAAGGCATCATCATCTTCTTCAAATGAAAGGTCATCGACAAAGATAATAAATTTTTGTGACACACCTCGTAAATGTTCCACGATTTCTGGTAAGTCTTTTAAATCAGATTTTGCAACTTCCAATAAGCGGAGGCTGCGATAGCTATATTCATTCAACAAAGATTTCACTAAAGAAGATTTGCCAGAACCGCGACTACCGTAAAGTAATACATGCAGTGCCATCTCTCCTGATAATAAAAACTCTGTATTTTTCAGCAAAGCATCTTTTTGAGATTCGTAACCGACAAGGGCACTCAGCTTAATTTGGTCAGAATACCGGATACCGATAAACTGCCCAGATTGCCATCGCAAAGCGCGATATTCTGCAAATAAACCAGAGCCACATTGCCGATAATAAGCTGCTAACTCTTCTACAGCATCACCCCAATTATCTAACTCTTGTAGATATGTAGTGAATTTTGTCTCTACTCCTAGCAATTCTTGCTCTTTATACCACACTACTGGTGAAATCGGCATATAAGCTACGTCTTGTACCCACTCGCTCAAAGAAGCGCTGCTACATTCATAGAGACTTTGCAATATTTGTAAATCATGCTGAACTGCTGTCACTAAAGCTGAGGGCAAATCTTCAAATTCTCGCACTCCCGCCAGCCTTGTAAAGGGATTCTCACACAAAAGAAGTTGAGTAATTAAATAGTCTTCCCAGTTTTGATTTCTAGCAGCCAAAGCATGGAAGTAACTACCGTAGGCTTGGAGACAGCCTCGTGCATCGGCATCAGTGTAACGTATAGCTTGCAACAGTTCCAGAAATGCCATCCCCACTTCGCCTTGCAGAACAGACTGGTACAGTAAAAGTGAGGCTGCTTGGCGCTGGAGAAATTGAACCTTTGTATATAAGGAGGTACTTGCCATTGGTATCGCTAAATTATCCATCAATCAACTGTGTGGTATAGCTAAATAGCTATGGTAAATTGTCTGCTGACCCTGGCAGTAAAGTCAAAGTCTACATAGGTTTTAACAATGAATTTAGGTATAGTTGCTGCTTTTGCCTACGGCATATTAGCGATTGTTGGTGGCGTTATTGGCTATATTCAAGCTACAAGTAGAGTTTCACTCATAAGTGGTAGCATTAGCGGTTTATTACTAATACTTGCCGCTTACTTTCAACTCCAAGGACAAACCTGGGGTGCGATTTTAGCAGTGTTAGTTACTGCTGTTTTAGTAGTTTTCTTTGCATTTCGACTGGCAAAAACACGCAAGTTTATGCCTGCGGGATTAATGACAATTTTGGGTATGCTGGCATTGGCGGTGATGGTGAATCAATTTGTGGCTTTAAGGTAGCATTAGTTTCTCAGCAATAACCACCCTCCTGTGTTTTTGGTATGGCATGACTTTCCCTGCTTTGAATGATGCTAGTACATTTATATTACTGTGACTTGTTACCCTTGCCTTTGAAAAATGCCCTGTTTCAAGCTTGACAAAAGTACACTTACATAAGATGCGCTCATGTAGCTTTGTTTGCGATCGCCCATAGTCATCTACAATTTGTAGGTGACGAAAATAACGTGATAACAAGCTTTCCAGACATCAATTCTGAAAATTAAATCAAAAAATAATTACTAATTGCTAAAAAACTCCGGTTTTTTTGGCTTTGTGATGATAAATAAAAGTAATAGTGTTGAATGTCATGCTTTGTATCGCGAAGGATTACTCAAATTCTTCGCTGCTTTGAGGATGACTACTGAACATCANAACACATCTGCTACCAATCAGTTTTTTTGCTGGGGATGTTTCTTGTCCACAAAAAAAGGCTTTACCACAAAACTTACTCTAGATGTATCTAAGTAACTATGCTGATAAAGTGTAAAGATGTCAGGGTATCTGGGAGCCAATTTTAAAGGAATTGCAAAGGAATTGGTGCCATTTTGGCAGGTTTTACTCCTAAATATGAGATATTAGTAGATTGTAGAAATCTTTATTGTTATTCACATCTCTCTTCTTGCATTAGTTCCTATCTACTAAAAACTCTTAAGACCAAGCAAATTTGACACGATAAGTTTAATTAATTTAATGAAGTAGGAAATAATACATGGTATTATCACTGTCTTCTCATAACGTTATCCAGTATCTGCAAGAGGCGGGTCTGTGTAGCTCAGAAGATGGCCCATCAGACAAATCTGAGTTGCCAGGAAGTAGTCAGAACAATTTCAATTTACTAGTGACTTTAACAGATAATCGCCAACTGCTCGTAAAACAAGAACGTAACGTTAACAACAATGACGGCGCGCCTCATGAATTGTTTCAGGAGTGGCTGTTTCACCAATTGCTACAACAGTTTCCAGTTCTAGGTAATACTTCAGCCATCGCGCCATTGGTAGTGCATTTTGACGAAGAAAATTCGATTCTTGTCCGTAGCTACTTGAATGAATATCTAGAGCTTGCGACATTGTACCACAACAATGAGATTTTTCCACAAGAAATTGCTTCTGCCATCGGCACAACTTTGGCGGGACTGCATCGCGCCACCTACAACCGCCGAGAATATCGGGATTTTATGGCAACTGCTCCCCAAGGAGAGTTTCGCTACGGGTTTTACAATCCAGCTCAAGGGGTAGGGTCGATTGGGCCGGAGATTTTTGGGACTGTTCCCACGGATGCACTAAAATTCTATGTTCTCTATCAACAATACGAGAGTTTGGAATCTGCGATCGCAGATTTGGCATATAGCTGGAATCCTTGCTGTTTAACTCACAACGACCTGAAATTGAACAACATTTTGGTTCATTCCAAATGGGAGCAATTAGACAATTGTCTTATACGACTAATTGACTGGGAAGCTTGTTCTTGGGGAGACCCAGCCTTTGATTTAGGAACTTTACTGGCCAGCTATTTAGGAATTTGGCTCAAGAGTCTGGTAGTAGACCCCACCATTGAGTTAGAAGAATCTCTAAATTTGGCATTAACACCGTTAGAGATTTTACAACCTTCAATTATTGCCTTAATTAGGTCTTATATAAATGCTTTTCCAATGATTTTGGAATACCGCAGTGACTTTATTTCGCGCGTTATCCAGTTTGCGGGGCTGGCACTAATTCATCAAATTCAGGAGATGATTACGTGCCGGAAACACTTTAATAATGTTGAACTCTGTATGCTGCAAGTAGCTAAAAGTTTACTTGTAATGCCAGAGCAAGCTGTACTGACCATTTTTGGGATATCAGAGTCAGAAATCCTGAATCCTGTGGCAAAGATTCATAAATTTCCTCAGCCTGTGAAAGAGCAGCAGTTACTTCGGATTTATTACGAGAAAACTCGGCTACGTGGTTGTTAGTAATAGGTAGCAGAACAATTTAAATCAGAACACAAAATTCTGAATTCTGACTCACCTCGACTGCGCTCGGCGACCACCTGACTCCTGAATTCTATTTTATTCAAGTTTGATTTCTGAATGGATTAATGCTAAATTCCTCTATCAATCAATCGCTAAATTCTCTATTTGATATTGCTCAAAATATCCAGATTGAGTCTAATTTTTGTATTTACCATCCCAATTATCAACCCTTCGCTCTGCCGACTAAAATAGCCGATAGATTTCAGCAAAATTCCGTAGATTTACAACAAAAGTATCTCACTCTTCTGCTGCGAAATTTTCTCTATGGAATCTATTACAATGGCTCCCTGCAAAGTACTTTGGCAGTCAATATTGATAATACCAATCAACCGCCAAAGCATAATTTAGCAGATAATTCCATTTTGGAGATTGACTGGGACTTTTACGAGCAACTGCACGCCAGTAATCACGGCATAGGTTACTTTGACCCTCGATGGCAGGTCTTACGGAAAGAACCTGATGGAACTATGGCTGTGACTAAAGGCGGTTTAACACTTTATGTTGAGCCAGATTGCCATCTAGAATCCAGTAAGAAATCTACCAAAGTTGGTGATATGGTAGCAATCTGGATGCCCAAAAATCGACTGCAAAATGGCTGTTACTTAGCAGTTAGCAATGTTGGACAGGAACGGCAAAGCAATCCAGACGCCGATTTAGGAGCAGGGCGAATCTACTTTAACTTTACGGCATCTGGTGCGATCGCTCTCATGGAAAGCTTGACACTGCAACTAAATGCAGCCTCGATTCCCTTTAGCTTTCAGGTTCTCCACAACCCCTCTGCATACGGACGCTATGATTCAGGGCTACTTTACTTTGAACTCCCCGACTATCCAGCAATCCGCACAATCCTTCAGACTGTTTATATCGAAAATCAATTTCATTTCCAGCCCGAAATTCCTTTGTTTACCAAATTTTTAGCTCCAGGGTTAGGTTTAGCCGAAGAACCAACCCAAAAATTTGCGGCACAAGAAAGTTTTGGGATGAACCGTTGCCAAATCGTTGCTAATGCTTTATTGGAAGCTTGGCAAAAAGGTAAAAATGCGATGGAGGAACGGATGAGGGTTATTGACCAACACTTTGCGCGGCATCTAATAGATTTACAGCGTCCTTATCTCAATCCCAGTTCTGAGGATATATATAAGCCGTTAAATTGATGGGGAGTGGGGAAAGAGGCAGAGGAGCAGGGGAGCAGCACTTCCACACCTCTGCCTCTTATCCCGGATTTCTCACCACACCTCTTAAAGCCTGCGCAAGTGCCGGGGAGAAGTAATGAGTAAGAAGTAAGAAGTAATGAGTAAGAAGTAAGAAGTAAGAAGTTTTTACTTATTACTCATTACTCATTACTCATTACTTCTCCTCTGCTCCATCAAACGCCTTGAGCTTGTGAGAAATGCGGGTTATGCCCCATACCCAATTCAAAATTCCACAATTACCAGCACATGGTCACTAGGTTGAGTTAACTTTCTGGGTGCGACATCGATAACGCAACTTATAGCACGCTCATATAGCACGGGTGTGAGATAGTGATGGTCAATTCGCCAACCTAAGTTACGACGGAAGGCGGCAGAGCGATAATCCCACCAGCTATAATTTCCACCTTCTGTAGTGAATTTGCGAAAAGCATCGGCAAATCCCAGTTTCAGAATATCCCGTAAGGCTTGGCGCTCTGTTTCTGTTGCCATAATGTGATTTTCTGTACTCACTTGCTCGTGAATATCCTTATCTTCCAAGGCGATATTGAAGTCGCCGCACACACAAATTGCGGATTCTGACAACGCTAGCAATCGCAAATACTCGTGTAGCGCTGTTAACCAACGCAGTTTGTATTCGTATTTCTCCGTTCCTACTGCTGCGCCATTAGGAACATATAAGTTTACAATCCGCACACCATCAATTACACCAGTAATCACGCGCTTTTGCTCGTCCCATTCGTGGTGTAAATCTGGCAAAATCGCCCTAAACCCGCTACTGACATTTACGAGTGGCTGGCGGCTAATCAGGGCTACACCGTTATAAGATTTTTGCCCTGACATATAAAGGTTATACCCTAACTGCTCAAAAGGCGATCGCGGAAATTCCGCATCCACAACTTTGGTTTCTTGCAAGCAGAGAACATCAACGGGATTTAGGGTTAACCAATCGATAACCTGTTCAAGGCGAGTGCGAATTGAGTTGACGTTCCAAGTAGCGATTTTCATTAGTTAATTATCAGAATTTTTGTAAATTACTAATTACAAATTATGTAATTATTGTACAATTACTTAATATTTATATTTTCTGTTATCTTTCCAAATTACCTTTAAATAAAGCTTTAATGACTTGATCCCATTGAATATTTTAGTATTGTCAGCTACCAAATATTCAATTTTGTAAGTTCTGCTACAAAACATTCTACCTCTTTATGATCCCCAAGACAGATGCAACAAATAATAGATTAGCTATAAGGTTAGAAGTGTAGCTCAGAGTTGACTTTTGCCAATAGTCAATTAGATTTGTTGGTAGAAAATTTGCGGTACGGTTAACCGTTATTGCGCTTTTGATAGCCTGTTAGGTTAATTTAAATGTCAAAAGAGTAAGTACAAATGCTCTTTACTCATAAAATAATGATCTAGCTCATTATTGAGGACAATTTCATAGACTGAACCAGAAAAACTTATGAAAATCGCTCAGGTTGCCCCCTTATGGGAAAGGGTTCCACCTCCTAATTATGGAGGAATAGAACTGGTAGTGAGTCGCTTGACTGATGAACTTGTTCGTCGCGGTCATGAGGTAACTTTATTTGCCTCTGGTGATTCTCAAACTTTGGCTAACTTAGAAGCAGTTTATCCACGTGCATTACGCTTAGACCCAAATGTGAAAGAGTATGCAGTGTACGAAATGCTAGAACTAAGCCAAGTTTACCAGCGTGCCGACCAATTCGATATCATCCATTCTCATGTAGGGATTTCGGCGTTACCTTTAGCGAGTTTGATAACAGCAACTGCTACAGTCCACACCCTGCACAATAATTTTACAACTGATAACCGCCACGCATTTAGCTACTACCAAAAGCAACCATACATCAGCATTAGTAATTCGCAGCGTCAAATCGATCTCAATTATGTTGGCACGGTTTATAACGGAATTGAGCTAGCAGATTACCCATTTGTAGTCCAACCATTAGAACCTTCATATTTAGCGTTTTTAGGTCGTTTTTCGCCAGATAAAGGCCCGCACCATGCGATCGCCATTGCTAAACAAAGTGGTTGGCGCTTGAAGATGGCAGGGAAGGTTGATGCAGTAAACTCTGAGTTTTTTGAACAAGAGATTGCTCCCCACATAGATGGTCAGCAAATTGAATATCTCGGTGAAATTAACCACACTGAAAAAACTGAACTTCTGGGCAATGCTGCCATAACTCTTTTCCCCATTAGCTGGCAAGAACCTTTTGGTTTAGTAATGATTGAATCAATGGCAACTGGTACGCCAGTAATTGCCATGAATTTCGGCTCCGTACCTGAAGTTATTGCTCACGGAAAAACAGGTTTTATCTGCAATAGCTATGCAGAAATGGCGGCAATGATTCCACTAGCTTTGAAACTCAATCGTCAAACCTGTCGAAAACATGTAGAAAACAACTTTAGCGTTAGCCACATGGTTAACGGATATGAAGCTGTTTACAGACAAATTATTAAAGACCGCATAGAATCGAATGGCCGCATTCATGCAGCTAAAATTCAGTTTTAATCAACAGCTTTTTTGACTTAGTTTAAAACAACAATTTTTTAAGGAGGACATTGGTATGAGTACGAGAGCCAACACTTGCCCATGCTGCGGTGGTTCCCTCCTGCGTCATGCTCGTCATGGTGAACTATATTGGTTTTGCCTGTCGTGCCGACAAGAAGTACCCCTGTTAACAGCTACTCGTCTGCCAAATGTGGAAACCCGAAACACCGGAGTAGTTCCCCAGCCAGCGGTGAATACCTAGTTTTTGAATATATAAAACCTACTAAAAATCAATACTGATTTAGTTTAAACCTATCAATAAGCCCCAACTGGTAAAATCAGATGAAGCTAATCGATAGGTTTAAAGTTTTGTTAGCAGCGTTACTTTATGGTCAAGAAGATTTACGCCTAGAGGAAGTTTCTGACCCCACTCCGGCGGCTGGCGAAGTTGTTATCCAGGTGGGGACAGCAACAACTTGTGGTACAGATTTGAAAGTCTGGCGGCGTGGTGGTCATGCCAGGATGCTGATACCGCCGACGCTGTTTGGTCATGAAGGTGCTGGGCGAATTGTTGCCTTGGGTACTGGGGTGACAAATTGGCAAGTAGGCGATCGCATCGTCGCTAATAATTCTGCCCCATGCATGAAATGCTTTTTTTGTCAACGTCAAGAATATTCCTTATGTCCAAATTTAACCTGGAATAATGGTACCTTTGCCCAATACCTAAAAATTCCCGCACCGATAGTAGAGCATAATATGTTGCAGATTCCCGATGAGTTGCCGTGGGAATTGGCAGCCATGACGGAACCTTTAGCTTGTGTGTTGCATGGTGTAGCGCGTTCTAATATTAAGCCCAAAGATAAAGTAGTCGTCTTAGGAGATGGGGCGATCGGGCTGATGTTTGTGGCGGCGTTGAGTGAGAAAGCTGAAGTTTTGCTGTGGGGAGGTAATAACCACAGACTAGAAATTGGTCAGAAATTGGGTGCAACCCAGACCTTTAATTATCATCAAATCCCGGATATTCCCAGTGTGGTGAAAGAATTTACCCAAGGATGGGGTGCAGATGTAGTAATTGAAGCCACTGGTGTCCCAAGTGTTTGGGAAACTGCGATCGCCTGCGCCCGTCCTGGTGCAACAGTCAACTTATTCGGTGGATGTCCACGGGATACCAGCATTACTGTGAATACAGAACAGCTACACTATAGCGAACTTACCATCAAAGGCGTGTTTCATAATACACCAGAGTACGTGCGATCGGCCCTTGCACTGATAGCTAGTCGTAAAATTCCCTTTGAGTTACTTATTAGCGAACAACGACCATTAAAAGATTTAGAACAGGTGTTTTCTGATATGAAGGCGCGTAAAGTAATTAAGGTAGCAATAATTCCTTAGTATTTTGGCAGCCAATTCACAGGGCACACTACAATGACTATAGCACCACAGACTTAGGCTAAAGCACTATGACTCCTCAAGTCATTACCCCAGTATTGATGATTGAACCCTCATCATGGCTCCGCTCTGGCATTACCATTGAGAAAGTTGATAATGTTAACCTTGCTAAGTTTACAGATGAGTTACATACTCGTCTAGAAGAATTACTTGAGAAACGAAAATCTGGATTACTGACTCCTGAAGAAGAAGCAGAATATGCTGGAATTGCTGAACTAGAGCGCATTCTAACTTTTGTTAACGCTAAACTGATTGCCAGTCGTGGGTGTTAAAGATGGCACTCGGCAGTTTGTGCGCGAAAGAGCTAAATATCTGTGTGAATATTGCCACTCTCCAGAACGCTCAAGTTCAGATCGCTTCACAATCGATCATCTCATTCCACAATCATTAGGTGGCTCAGATGCAGATGACAACTTAGCTCTAGCTTGTCGTCGCTGTAATGAGCGTCGTTACAACTTCACAACTGGCATTGATGCTCAAACTCAGCAAGAAGTCGCCTTATTCAATCCTCGTCAGCAACGGTGGGTAGATCACTTCATCTGGACAGGCGATGGACTAAAGATCATTGGCAAAAGTGCTACAGGTAGAGCAACTTGTCATCGACTAGATATCAATGATGAATTTCACAACCAAGGATTTATCCAAGAATCTAGGCAGTTATGGATACAAGGAGGGTGGCACCCACCTGTAGACGATCCTCGTCTTTGATGCCTGAACTAGCGATGTCTATAGCTGCCAACATCGCGCAACAAGAATAAGACAACGATCTCCTATAAAAAGGTATGGCGCAAAACCACAATTTGAGTCTTCATCATCTTCCATCTTGTAGAAGATAATCTCGTCTCCTAACCAAGGTTGCACAGACTTGAGCCATATATTAAGTGCTTCCTCTTCTGACTCATCTGGATGGAATGTATCTTGCATCCAAATTGCAAAATCAAGCGCCTCAAGCATCTCAGCGGCATCTTGCATATCTTCCTCAGTCCACCATTCAGGTAATTGGGAATAATCATAGTCATTTGGATAAAGATTTCGGCAAAGTGTCAATAAATCAATAATTTCAATTTCTGTAGTCTCTTCGTCACAATCAAACAGGGTAAAGTCTTCAGGTTTTGTAAAAACTCGAATATCAACCACTCCGTGGTTCCAGGTTTTTCTCCCACCTAGCATTAAATCTAGAGAATTTTGCATTGCTGCATCAAAACCAAAGTTTGGAATTATGTATGTATTGCCAATTTCGATAGCCTCATTCGCGTAGGATTTAGCAGTTTCACCATGCTGCTGAATTAGTTTTTCCAAATTGATCATCTGTGATGTTTTCTTGGTCGGCACGAGATCCGTAGTACTCCTTTATCTACTGTTTCTGAATAACTTCGTTGGAAGCTTAATCAGGTGGTAGATTTCCTCTAGTCAAATTCCAGTAAAACATGACAACACTACAACCACCCTTTTCAGTATGCTAGATAATAGTTAGCTTTTATTTGTTCTAATACATCACCTTAAAGAGTTATCACAGCAAGAGCTAGGAAGAACTTCTCTGCTTGCTTTTTATAGTTTAATTGAGCGATCGCTATAATTGCGTCTCTACCACCTAATAACTAAATCCTTATGGCAAACACTATTTCAATTACCGATTCTCTAGTTCCTAATCCCGTCCCTAAATCAACAATTATTCGTTTGGAGAATATCTTTAAAATATATGGCAGTGGCGAAACTGAAGTTAAAGCACTTAACAATGTCAATTTGATTATCCACGAGGGCGAATATTGTTCAATTATGGGCCCATCTGGTTCAGGTAAATCCACAGCTATGAATATTATCGGCTGTCTAGACCGACCCACAGGCGGACATTATTACTTAGATAATATTGATGTGGCACAAATGGATGATAAATCTCTGGCACACATCCGTAATAAAAAGCTGGGTTTTGTCTTCCAACAATTCCATTTATTACCCCAACTCACAGCATTAGAAAATGTGATGCTACCAATGGTCTATGCTAGTGTGAGTCCGAAAGAAAGAAGCGATCGCGCCACGGAAGCTTTGACGCGAGTAGGTTTAGCAAATCGCCTTAACAACAAACCAACTCAACTATCTGGTGGACAACAACAAAGAGTAGCGATCGCGCGGGCGATCGTCAATCGTCCTGTAGTACTCCTCGCCGATGAACCCACAGGCGCACTTGATTCGCGCACAACCCAAGAAGTCTTAGATATTTTTGGCGAACTCAATGCCAGTGGAATCACAGTTGTCATGGTGACACATGAACCAGAAGTTGCCCGTCAAACCCAGCGCATCGTTTGGTTCCGTGATGGTCAAGTAGTACACTCCAACCTCACTCCAGCCGACTTGAGTCAGTTAGCTGTCTCGTAGTTTGTTAAAGTCCGCCTCTGCGGACTTTAGTTTGGGTAGCCGCGACTTCTAATCGCCAAAGCTGATTACAAACTTGATGTTTTTCCAGTTTCTGCTTGCGTTGCGATCGGTTTAACATCGGTGTAACCCACTTCACCAGCTATTGTCCGAAACACTGACATTTGCTCTTCAAAATCTAGTCCTTCAATTTCGGAAAGCAGATCCTTAATTGCCTTACTTGCCTGGTAGCTAGCTGGCATTCCCACCACCGTATCCCCCATAGCTACTGCCCAAGCATACCAAACTAGCAGCTGGTTATTTTCTTTTATAGCCCCATAAGCACGGGAATATTCTGTGTCTTTGCGGTTAACGATATCCCGCATAATATCTAGCTGCTGGTCATCGGATAATTTAAAATAATCTCCTAGCAGAAGTGGTGCTAACTCTGGTTCAGCCGCAGCAGGAGCAGCTGGCGTGATCGAATCACCCATTTTTTCATAAACAAAATAGAACCAGGCTAATTTGGCATCGGTATCTAAGGCGTTAAACTTATCCACCAATTCTTGAGTTTCATTGCTCTGAGCTTGAGAAATAGTTTTGTCGTAACTTGCAGTCATTATTGTTTGTTTCCAAAATAATTTAATAGGCAAACTAATTGTTAGCAGAGTTCGACAATCAGATTCTACTATCGATAGAAAGAGTTAAATTTATTGGAAATTGCAGCTTTAATCTACCTTTTAATAGAGGTACAAGTCTCTCTATAGGAAGCAATAAAGAAACCAATTGCTTTGCTATGATTGCCCAAGTAAGCAATAAAAAATTTACCTAAAGGTTTTAATTATGCCCGATCAAGAAGTAAAGCCCAATTTAAATGAAGCTTCCACCCAGGATGCACAATTAGCTGCCGAAAGTATAGCGAGTGGTGAAGAAAAAGCGCCAACGGTGGATTTTGATGCTGATTATGCAGCTGCACAAAAATTCAGCGTGAGCGAAGTTGATCGCACAGGTAAAGGTGGAGCAGCAGCCGAAGCAGCTACTGCGCCTAAATATCAAACCTCTAAGCCACAAGAGACAAAACCTCAAACACAGTCAACTGGCAATCCCGATGATTTTATGGAGTCAGCAAAAGAAGTTGGGAATTCTCAGACTGGGGGTGCAACTAATGTCAGTGATGATTTAGTAAAGCAAGCTTTAGAAAAGGGTGAACGGAAAAATTAATTTTTCCTGATATCTTGCTATTTTGTCAGATGGGCAATGTCACCAATATGAAAATAAAGGTTCTCGGTATTAGTAGACATTGCTCACTCTACTGTTTCGATCGATTGTTCATCCGCTTTTGATTATGAATTAACGACTGTTCATCACTCCTAGTAGTTCGCTAGGTTGCTGAATTAAATAATCTGGATTTTGCTTGGCTAGTACTTCCGGTGAGTTAAAGCCCCAAGTAACTGCAATCACTTGGATATTTGCTTTTTTTGATGCTTCTATATCTCTGGTTTCATCTCCAACATAAATAACTTCTTGAGGTTTGAGTTGCTTTTGCCTCAAGACATTATTGATGATAGTTGTTTTGCCAAAAATTGTAATTCCTGAGTAAATAAAATCAAATAGATGATTTAAATCATTGATTGTGAGGAATTGCGTAACATTTTCTTTAGAATTAGAAGTAATAATACCCAGTTTATATCCTTGATTTTGGAGTTCTGTTAATGCTTCCTTAATACCCAGAATGGGCTTTAATTCTGGAATTTTGTTTTTTAATTCCCCTTTAACTTTTTTAACTAGAAAAGGGATCTGAAATAAAGAAACTCCTGAGTACTTAATAATTTCCCTTGATGTTAAGTTCTTGAGGAAGGCTAATTGTTCTGGGCTTATTTGTCTATAACCAAAGTCTATAGCTAAACGATTAGCAATACTTACAAGGGCATCTACTGTATCAGCAATTGTGCCATCAAAATCAAAAATAATTACTTTCTGGGTCATTCTCTGCCTGGATGCGTCAAGATTAGCTAGGGCGTTGCGTCGTAACATTTCTGGCTTAATCCGCCGCAAGGCAGATGCTGGAAATCGTTTATCCCACTCCCGATCTGAGATTTGGGCTAATTCTAGCAGGTGGGGAGCAATATTCACTGGATTTGGCTGAAACTCTTCAATATCAGTTGTTTGGGCAAAACGTTGATTCCAAGGACAAACATCTTGACAAATATCGCAACCAGCAACCCAGCCTTGCAAATTAGATGCGATCGCCTCTGGCAATTCCTTGTCACGATTTTCAATGGTATGATAAGCGATGCAGCGATTAGCATCGACAACAAAAGGCTGAGTAATTGCACCTGTGGGACAAGCCTGAAGACAACGAGTACAGCTACCGCAATGTTCTGTGTGTGGACGATCGCTCTCTAATTCTAAATTGGTCAATACTTCTCCCAAAAATACCCAAGAGCCATATTCCCGTGTAATCACATTACCATTCTTGGCAATCCAACCAATTCCAGCTTGTTGAGCCAACACTTTATCTGGCACCGGGCCAGTATCTGCATAATAAAGAGCTAATACACCTGCATCAAGTGATTTTAGCCATATAGATAGCTGCTTGAGTTTTCCATGCATCACCTTGTGATAATCCCTTCCCCAACCATAACGGGAAATTTTGGCGTATTCCTCACTTTCAGGACGTTGATGTGGTGTGTAGTAATTCAGCGCTACACACACTAGCGATCGCACCTCTGGCATCACTAAGCGGAGATCCTGACGCTTTGGATTAGCCATCCATTTCATATCAGCCTGATAACCTAGTTCAATCCATGCTTGCAACCTCTGGGCTTCTGTGGCATTTATCCGATCTACAGCAGTAATTCCAACTTTGTGAAAGCCCAACTCGCTGGCTTTTTCTTTCACCAGACTGCTGCTCGTTACAGAATACTGATTCATTTTTTTATCTGGATTTTGCCCAAATAAAGGCTTTTAAATTATACATTAAGTAGCCAATGTATTTCATTAAGATTTGTTAACTACCCGATATATAGCCTGTCTTGAACCGCATAGCAGTTCAAGACTTCCATCGTTAGGAAGATTTATTAATATGTAGCAATCTATCTCAATAGCAGCTTTTCTTTTACTTATTTTTGTATTGAAATTAATATTCAGACACCATAATACAGGTAATTTTATGACCTCTACTGAATTTATATCGCCAGCGCAGTTTAAAGAAGAATTCCAGATTGAGGGAATTACAGAATCAAGCGTTCTGCGTTATTTTGAAACCTTAAATGCAGGAGAATTTGAGGCAACTGCTGCCTTATTTGCGATAGATGGTGTGATGCGTCCGCCATTTGAATCTGATATTGTGGGGACAGATGCGATCGCAGCCTACTTAAAACAAGAAGGTCAAAACATCAAAGCTTACCCGAACACAGGAATAGCCGAGACTTTAGAAAATGGTGAGATCGAAGTCCAGGTAACAGGCAAAGCACAAACTTCGTGGTGTAGTGTCAATGTTTTGTGGCTATTTATCCTCAACCAACAACGGCAAATTTCTTATACTAGAATCAAACTTTTAGCTTCCCCCAAAGAGTTACTTTCTTTACGTCGTGAAAAGTAAGTAGCAAATAACTACAAAGAGCAAAGTTTTAAACCAATATTTTTTCACCCAGTCACACAGGATTCATGGCTTTATTCTGACTCCTGTTAGCGATAGCGGGGCGTTTAGCCCATTCTGAATTTTGACTCATCAATAGCATGACTTGAAAAATATTCACTTTTGTCTATTGGACTAATTCGGGTAAAGTAGCTTCTAACTTCAGACAGTTGGCGCCATTAACCTGCAACTTGTAATCTACTTTATCCATGAGACGATTCATAATCAGCCAACCATAACCACCTTCTTGCTTTTCCATCGGGTTGGGAGCGTAGTAGTTAGACATATCAAAGCCTTCGCCGTAGTCCCAAATTTCTAGAGCAAAATCTCGGTCTTTCACTTCTAAACGTAGTAATATGGGTAAGTTTGGTTGATCCTTGTGGGCATGACGGACTGCATTAGAGTACGCTTCCACTAAAGCCAGTCTCAAACGACTTGATTGCCGCGACCAATCCACAGATTCTCCTAGCTGAATTTTCAAACATCCCAACAACCAGTTTTCAACAATATTCAGAAAATTCAAGTCGCTTGGTACATGAAGCTCACTTTTCATGACTTACAAAATCTCCAGTGAAAGTATAGTTTGATCGTCTTCTTGAACGTGATTATCTGCCTGGATGCGAGCTAGTAAATGGTTAAGAGAAAGTGGTTGTTGCTCTTGTTGTAAGAGTTGCCAAAGACCATCTTGATTCAGCATCGAACGGTTTACTGACTCAACCCCAGCCTCAGTTTTTACTGTTGAATCAGGATTATTTGATACCATTGCTTCTGTAATGCCATCGCTGGCTAATAACAATGTGTCTCCAGCAGCGAGAACCAAGCGACCAGACTGTGCCTGCCACTTAGGCAAAATCCCCAAAGGAACGCTGCGAACTTTCAGGTAATTGGGATTTTCGGCTAAAGCATCTTGGCGTGACCATAATATTGGATAAATATGACCGGCATTAGTGTAGACCAGTTCCTTAGTGCTAGGGGTATAACAAGCTAACACAAGAGTGACAAAATAATTGTTGCTAATTAAATCTTCACTGAGAGCGTGGTTGAGGTTCTGCATGACCACATTCGGCTCTGCTGGTGTCTCTTGAGATAATTCTCGGCGCAAAACTGAAATAATACTAGCCATAAATAAAGCTGCTGGGACGCCCTTGCCAGAAACGTCACCCACTGCCAACCACAAGTCGCCTTTAGGATGGACAAAAACTTCAAAAAAATCGCCTCCTACTTCGCGCGCCGGATAGCAGCAAGCTTGTACCTTCACACCTTTAATGTCAGGTAAACTTTGGCGTAGCAGGTTGTATTGAATTTGGCGAGCCACCTCTAATTCAGTGTGAATCTGCTGTTGCTTTTCTTGGAGGCGTTGGTAGAGTTTTGCTTGGGAGAGGGCTAAGGCTGCTTGTTCGGCAACACCTGCAATTAGTTGGATGTCTTCGTCTTCCCAAGGGCGATCGCGTCCCCATTGGTGGAGGGTCAGCACAGCCAATAGATGCTGATGATAACTAAGTGGCACAACTAGGTGGTGACTAGGATTACCTTCATATATATCTTGAGCGAGTTGATAATGACGCGTTTCCAGCACCTTTTCGATTAAAACACTGGAGTCAAAGCAGGAATCTAATACATCAGATTTCGGATCGTGGTAGAAGAACTCGTCTTGTGTGAGGCGATCGCCCTCTACTGGTTTGAGCAAGCAACTGGTAGCTTCAAATGTTTCTCCAATAGTTGCGACAATTTTTTGCAGCATACTATCGTAGTCTAAAGATTCCCGAATTGCTGTTGTTACCGCATTAAACAAAGATTCTCGCCGTAGAGTTCGACGCAACTCTTGGGTACGCTTTTTAACTAAGCGATATGTATCAGTGGCTTGCTCAACTAAGCTTCTCAGCCGTTCTGGATTCCAGGGTTTGGTAATGTACTTGAATACCTGACCGGAGTTAATCGCATCTACCAAATCTTCGACATCAGTAAAACCAGTTAACAAAATCCGAATCGTGTCTGGAAAGCGTTCTACGGTGCGACTAAAAAATTCAGTCCCATTCATTTCTGGCATTCTTTGGTCAGAAATAATTACCGCCATTTCGCCAAATTGATCCAAGATTTCCAAAGCACCAAAGGCATGATTGGCTTTATATACTTGAAAATCTCGCCTAAAAGTGCGGTAGAGTAAATCTAAGTTATCTGGCTCATCATCTACCACCATGAGCTTAAGTTTTTCCGTCCCAATCTCAGCCATATTTGACTTTTGTTTTCATATATTTGAATGGCGAGATAATATGATGTTTATCTCACCTAATAAATAAGAGAAAACCAGAGAAGCCATTCACTTTGAAAATATAACTTTTCAAAGTTGTAAGTTTCCCTTGATTATCCTCAATTGATCCACACCAAAATGAAATTTATCCAACTAACCCAGAACGCAAGGCGCGGACTGCTGCTTGGGTACGGTCATCGGCACATAGCTTATTCAAAATATTGCGAACGTGAGTTTTAACAGTGCCAACTGTGATGTAAAGTCTTTCCGCAATGACTGCATTACTACAACCTTCGACAATCAACTGTAACACTTCCAATTCCCTTTCTGTCAGGGTGTAAGGTTGAATTTCTTCCAGATTCTCAAAAGAATCTGGGTTAGGAGCAATAGTCTTGGAATCGACCAAAACCGATTCCAACTTTTGAGGATTTTGTTGCGCTTGTTGTAATACAATCCGAGCGATCGCTGGATCGATCCAGGCGTTGCCATTGTAAGTTACTCGTACTGCTTCCAGCAAATTATCAAATTTGATATCTTTCATACAGTAAGAGTCTGCACCAGCGGCAAAAGCTGCCAACACCGCTTCTTTGTTATCCCGCAGCGTCAAAATTAGTACTTTTGTAAGTAGCTGCTGTCCACTAGTAGTAGATTTTACCTCCCGTGTTAACTCAATGCCATCTTTATCTGGTAAACCAATATCGACAATGGCAATATCTGGTTGTAGCATTTTTAACATTTTTAGACCCTCAGCAGCATTAGCAGCTTCACCTACAACTTCAATTTCATCTTTTTGCTGTAGTGCTGTACGAATACCCACACGAGTTAGGTCATGATCTTCAATCAGAGCGATACGAATTTTACTCATAGCCAACTTCAGCCCGTTACACTATAACCATAAAGTCGAGTTTCGTGATATACTCGCACACTTGCAAGCAGTATAGTGGGGGTTTCTATTCCCAAAACCAGAGTTGCGAGTTGAGCGTTTTATACTGAGTGAATATTACACTGTAACAATAAAAGTTAGACTGGTTCAGCCCAAGTACAAGCGCCCAAGATTAATAGACAGAGGAGTGAAATTAATTATGTGTTATCTAAAACCCTTATATATACGTAGCAGGGCTGCGTATATACATTTTTGTTCACTCTTATGTCTATTTAGTTTAATTATGCTTACTCTCGTTGCAGGGCAAAGGAGAATCTCTTTTGCCTAAGTTCTAATATAAAAAAATTTGATAAACTTAACATTCATGCAAAATCTGGTGTGAGTATTACTTAAGAATAGGCTATGTCTAACGGCAATCAAGCATTTTCAGTGTTGGGAATACCAGTTCATGTGATGGCTGACTATCCAGGCTGGTTGTTAGAATGCCTGCACACAGGCAGAGGAACTCATGTCGTAACGCTCAATGCAGAAATGACTATGCAGGCAGAGCGAAATCAATTATTATCTCAGGTGATTAAAAATGCTGAACTGGTGATTCCAGATGGAGCTGGGGTTGTTCTGTATTTACGATGGCTGTTATGGCAAAAAGTGCAGCGGTTTCCAGGGATTGAATTAGCAGAAAAACTTTTGCAAGCACTTGGGCAACAAAAGACAGGGACAAAGATATTTTTCTATGGAGGAGCGCCTGGAGTAGCAGCAAATGCGGCAGATTTTTGGCAGCAGCAAATTCCAGATTTGAATATAGTCGGCACTCACTCAGGCTACCATTCTCCAGAAGAAGAAGCACAATTGCGGCAAACTCTGGCTCAATTGCAGCCACAAGTGATTTTTGTTGGTTTGGGAGTGCCGCGTCAAGAGTTATGGATTGCCGAAAACCGCCATTTGTGTCCCCAAGCAATTTGGATTGGCGTTGGTGGCAGTTTTGATATTTGGTCGGGAACTAAAACTCGCGCTCCCGCCTGGTTAGGAAATAATAATTTGGAATGGTTGTATCGCCTTTATCAAGAACCTTGGCGCTGGCGGCGGATGTTGGCTTTGCCAGCCTTTGCTATGAAAGCGTTTGTTTATCGTTTGACAGCAAGAGGTGCAATTAGTTAAGAGTGCTGAGTTCCGAATTCTGAGTTCTGAATTCTGAGTGTTCTTACTTAGCTAGTATTAAAGTCTTGAAAAAATTTTAAATTTTCTTTGTTGAATTTTAAATTCCCAGGCAAAACCTGGGAATCCTTATTTTGGGGAGAATGTCACATTTAAGCAGTCAAACTGTTTGGTTGTGGGTATGAGGAAAATTTAACAATGCCAGTATTAACAACTCAGGTTAAGAAAGACTTTTCCGTTCGTGGAGAGGACAGTGAAACTCAACAGCACGGTAGCAATACTATAACGAAGATACAATTGCAATCTGTAAGCAAGACTTATGCTAACGGCACTCACGCCTTATTAAATGCAAACCTTGAGGTAAAAAAGGGAGAATTTCTGTTTATCACGGGGCCAAGTGGTTCTGGTAAATCAACGCTCTTGAAACTCCTGTATGGCCAAGAGTTGCCTACACAGGGAGAAGTAATTGTTGATGAATGTAATGTAGCGGATTTGCGGGGCGATCGCTTGTCATTATTACGGCGACGGATTGGTATTGTGTTTCAAGACTACAAACTGATTAGCCAACGAACAGTAGCAGAAAATGTCACTTTTGTGCTGCAAGCTCAAGGGTATACCCGTAAAGAAATTCAACGACGTTTAGAACCAACCTTAAAGCTGGTAGGTTTGCTGAGTAAAGCTGACTGTTTTCCAGATCAACTGTCTGGAGGAGAGCAACAGCGGGTGAGTATTGCCCGTGCGATCGTTGGTACACCACCCCTACTGTTGGCGGATGAACCGACTGGAAATCTCGATCCAGATAATTCCTGGCAAGTGATCCAGATTCTCCAGAAGTTAAATTCCTTTGGAGCTACGGTAATTGTCACCACCCACGATGAACAATTGGTACGGCGGTGCAATCATCCGGTAGTGCAAGTTCGTAATGGAACATTGTCTCGAAAATAGTCATTTGTTATTTGTCATTAGTCATTAGTCATTTGCAAAGGACAAAGGACAAAGGACAAAGGACAAATAACTAATAAACGTGGTGTTTGACTTTTGATGATACAGGTACGAAAGGTACTGCTGTTTTTAGGGGTAGCACTTGTAGGCGATCGCAGGCTTGTAAACTCTTAAAAGCTGCCTCTCGCACTACAACTTCTTCTTCTCGACTGAGTAGGAGTTGCAAGCATTGGACAATATCTTGCTGCACTGAAGAATCAACTCGCTTACGGCTGATGAATTTACTTAGTTGACCTAGAGCAATCAACCGCTTCAATGGATCTTTTTCTGTTAAATTCATCAACAACCGATCGAGGTGGTCTTCTTCTCGATTTTCATAGAAGTTGACAATTTGCCATACCAATAAAATTAAAGTTAACAGGGTTCCCACACCTTGCGCGATCGCACCAGCAGCAATCCAGTGACTTTGAGAGTCAACCCATATTGCCGCTGCCATGTAAGTGCTGACAGTAGCAATACCACCACTGATGACTGCTAAAACTAACCGACGATTTGAACTATTTAAGAAATTACGTATTTTTGACCAGCGCAATTGCCAGTCCCATTCCTGCATTGAGTAAACCAATACCATTACTCCAATGCCGATTAAGAGAGCCAGTAGCAGTTTCCAGTTCCACAACAACATGGCAATGATAATTGTCAGGAACCCAAGAAAGCCCCCAGGGCCAGAGAAACGTTTAAATGTTTGCTGCTTTATGGCTCCCTTTGTCTTAAATTTTGGAAGCGACCAGTTCCAGTTGGGGATTTGGTTGATCAATTGCTGCCAAGAAGACGAAGCCTGTGCCACAGTGTTTACCTACTTGATTACGAAATTACCTATTGTATAAGTTTTACTATGGATGAAGGAAGGATGAAGGCTTAAATCACAAAATGCCTGGTTTTATAAACGGATAGTAGACTAATACAGCACAGCGCAAATTAAGATACCATTTTCAATCGCTCAGAGCAAGGGCATTTTGTACGTAAGTCTTAGTTAAAGACAAAAACGAAAGTTATCAAGGGTGAATTGACCATCAAAAGTACAAAAGGTAACGCTGTGAATGTTATTCACATTTATAGATAATAAGGTATTGGGGGAAATTGGCGAGTCGGAATTGGCAAGATTAGAGCCTGGTAGTTCAGTTTGAGCGAGTAGTTGCCGATCGCGATCGTAGGCGGAAAGCACTAGCCGTTGCGAACTAGTGACAAAGGCACTAACCGAATTAACTGGACGCAAGAAAGTAGCTTCTAAAAATCCGCTTTTGGGCGCTCCCATTAAGACTATTAGCCCTGAATAGGTTGGAAATGCTGGATTTGATGGCTGTATTGCTAGAGAATTGTGAAAAATGACTCCCCAACGTTCATATTGGCGCTCTACCGCTTCAAAACACTTCAAATCTTCTAAGTCTAAACAAATACAAGTAGGTACAGTAAGTCTGGCAGCATCAAAAACTGGCTCGACCTGACCCCGCCTAGCTGAAGCTTTAATTTCGTTTTGTATATTCAAGTTGTCAAGCGCAAATTTAGCGTCTTCAATCGTTGGTAGTTTATTTGATTGAAGAGTAGCCTGCTTTACCATGACATCCCGCCTTACTATTACTTAGATAAAAATTAGATTAGTTATACATCAAAAGCTGTAGTTACTACATATATAAGTAGAATTAACAGCTTATTAAAATAAGCGTTTTCACTATATGTTTACGTGTTGACGCTCAAAATTATTTATCGGTTTTTTGATAGACTACCATAAAAACTTATGCTGGATTCGCGCTGGAGCGATCCTCGCTACCATGAAAAACCCTTATATAACAGTAATTTCAACGTTCAGTTACTTTATTTTTATGAAAAAAAGCACCAAATCTTTACAAGTAATCCAGTAATTTTATATCTACTTAATCTGACGCTAGCGAGAAGTCTGAGAGTGATTGGTTCGCTGATAATAACAATGAGTGGGGAGAGTTTGAACTAGACGCATGAAAAGTGCTGAGTTAAAAGACTGCCTACAAGGGACGTTGCTCTTATTAAGTACATAAATATTAAGTGCTTTTTAATTTACTCAGCACTGAGTGCGGTAAACATCTAGGGTGACAAAAGGGGAGGCAGAGAAATTATCAAATCTTCTCTCTGTGTGCCTGCGTTCCAGGTATCGTGTCTTACTTGTGCCAACGAGTCAATATAGTCAACAAAAAAAGACTTATGTTTCAACCACTAGGATTTGAACAACGCTCTATAGATACCTCACTAGGTAGAATGGTATATTATATTGCTGCTGGAGCGCCTTGGGAAGATGATGTGACAGCCAAAGACGATCGCGAAACTTTGGTATTTCTGCACGGCTTTGGTGGTGGGTCTTCTGCTTATGAGTGGTCGAAAGTTTATCCAGCTTTTGCGGCTGAATATCGGGTCATTGCGCCAGATTTACTCGGTTGGGGTATGTCTGAACATCCAGCACGGAGTTATAAAATTGAGGATTATTTAACCACGATTCGGGAGTTTTTCGAGCAGACTTGTACTGGGCCAGTAACAGCGATCGCTTCATCTTTGACCGCAGCATTTACAATTCGGGTAGCAGCAGCTCATCCTGATTTATTCAAGTCTTTAATTCTTACCACCCCCGCCGGACTTTCTGACTTTGGCGAAGACTACTCCCGTAGTTTTTTTGCCCAATTAGTTAGCGTTCCCATTGTCGATCGTTTACTTTACAGCACTGGAATTGCTACTAGTGGTGGTATTCGCAGCTTTTTAGAACAACGGCAATTTGCTCAATCCAATCGAGTCTACCAAGAAATTGTAGATGCTTATCTAGAATCTGCCCAACAGCCTAATGCTGAGTATGCAGCACTGTCCTTTGTTCGTGGCGATTTGTGCTTTGATTTATCCCTTTACATTCAACAATTAGCCACTCCCACCGCCATTATTTGGGGACAAAAGTCGCAATTTACAGGCCCTTCAATTGGTCGCCGCCTTGCTGAAATCAATCCACTCGCGATCCGATTTTTTCAACAGTTGGAAGATGTCGGATTGACACCACAGTTGGAATTGCCAGCAGTGACAATCGGGTTAATTCGCAAATTTTTGCCGTTGCTTAATTAATTTAAGAAGTCAGAATTTAGGAGTCAGAATTCAGAAGTAAGCTTGGATTAGAAAATCAAAATTACTATCATTTATTTATTTTTTGAGTTGATTCAGCTTGGTATAAAACCATTCTGAATTATGAATTCTGACTCCTGAATTCTATTTGTCTTTCAATCTGATATCAATGACAGTTGCATTGAAGTTGTAGTTAAAACCTTCTAACTCAAATGGCATCCCAATTTTCACTTTACTGTTACCCAAAACTGGCCCACTTTCAGTAACTTGGGCTTTGCCATCTAAAGTTAAAAGAAAATCTGTACTGTAATTGTTGCTCTTGGGATCTGGCAGTTCTTTAACAGTCCCATCCGGTTGAAAAACATTGACTGTTCTAGGTAGCTGTTGAATAGATTTAATTTCAATCTGTCCATAAGGTTGATTGCGGATAATCACATTGGTTTTTCCGCCTTTTTTTAAACCATTGTCAATTAATTTTCCTGGGTCACGTACATTCAAACCACGAACTACTAAGTCTACTTCTATGGGTACTGTTTTTGCACCAACTTGGGCGACAGAACCAGAAGTGCCAGGAAAAACAAAGATGCCAAAGATAACTAGTAGAATTACCAGCACAGCACCTAAATCTAGGAGATTGATTTTGCCAAACAAGCGACCTTTTGAATCTAAAATAGCCATAAAAAGTTTTCCGAGATAATAGCGAAGTAATGGATTGTAGCCAGAAATTTTTCGATGGAAACAGTAATTTTCCCTATTTAGTAATAACTCAAAGTATTCGGGGGTTGCGGTTATGCGACAGTTTATCACAAGTTCGTAATTTCCGAGGAGCGGCAGCTAACCTTCAAACTTTTACCAGTTAATACTGACGCGCCTAGAAAGTAAAATCTAGTTTTTAAGCCTATCTCTAGAGAGAATCCCTAACCTCCCACAGTTCGGTAGATTTGAGTCAAGATTATCTGTATAACAACTCCTTTAATATTGAGTTAAGAATGCAACTTAGAATACTCTAAATCCGTCTCATGATTTGTCTCCTTATTTTATGTTCTCCCAAAATAATCTTCAGAGCGTATTATGTTCAACTGGAAAGGTTTTGTTACAAATTACCGTGTGTGGCGGCGTCGCTGGTTTTATCCTCTAATTTCAGTTGTAGTCGCCCTGAGTCTGTGCCTGAGTACACCCTTGCCTGGAAGAACTTTAGACTTCTTGCCTCTAATATTGCAGGGAGTCCAGGTACTTCAGCTTTCTAATATATCCGATCGCCAGGAAACTGATATTGGCAAGCAGATTAATCAGCAAATATTAGGGAGTCAAGTCCGACTTTACCGTAATTCTGAAGTTAATAGCTATGTCGAACAAATCGGTCGGCGTTTAGTGGCTAGTAGCGATCGCCCCAATCTTCCCTTTACGTTCCAAGTAGTTGAAGATGACGCTATTAATGCCTTTGCCACTTTAGGAGGTTATGTATATGTCCATACGGGTTTGCTGAAAGCCGCTGATAATGAAGCGGAACTCGCCAGTGTTATCGCCCATGAAATTGGTCATATTGGCGGGAAACACCTGGTTAAACAGATGCGGCAAAAAGCGATCGCTAGTGGTTTAGCATCAGCAAGTGGTTTAGATCGTAATACGGCTGTGAACATTGGTGTAGAACTGGCCTTGAATCGTCCTCGCAGTCGTCAAGATGAATTTGATGCCGACCAAAGAGGGTTAAGAACTTTGACACGCGCTGGTTATGCCCAGTCTGGGATAGTTTCTTTTATGCAAAAGCTGATGAAAAAGGGTGGTTCTACTCCGACATTTTTAAGTACTCACCCCGGAACCAGCGATCGCATTGATGCCCTCAGACGTGCAATTAACTCTCAACCTAGTAATGGAAAATATGGCTTAGATAATGCTAGTTATAAAGCTAATATTCGACCATTAGCGAAGTCTTGAGGAAATTGGGAAAGAGGAGGCAGTGTTTCGACTCCCTTCTCTACGAGAGGCTGCACTTCTCTACGAGACGCTCCGCGAACGACTACGCTCTGTTACCACGCCAACGGCTACGCTCAGGGCAAGTCGCTCAACAACCAGGCAGGGGGCAGTGTTTCAACTACACGGCAGTTGAGGGTAGTCGAAACTCAACAACCAGACAGGAGGCAGAAGTTCTTTAATTTTGAATTTTGAATACTTCGACTGCGCTCAGTACAAGTTTTGAATTTTGAATTGATTTCTCCCCCTCATTTCAAATATTCCTCAATTCCGATTGCGGCGATCGACTTTAATTTTGGCTGGATCAACTGTACTTACAACCTCTTCTAAAGGCAGGATACGGATATAGTTTTTAAAGATATTAACTTGATAAACCAACTGATTTGTGACATCTAGTCCAGTCAACCAGCCACTCCGGGGATGATAAGCGCCAGTATCTATGTCTAGCCATCCCTTTCCTTGGGCCAGTTTACCAGGAGAAACACCCGGCAGGGTAAAAGTAATGGTGTGACCGATGATAATTTGTTTATCTGGAAAGTAGGGTTTTTCAATGCTGTGAAAATCCTCTCGTATCCAGCACAGTTCATCGGCAGTTTGTTCTGCCACCGACTTGGAAGGGTCAACACCAGCATGAGTTAACCAAATATCCCCTAAGTCAAGGTATGTAGGCAAAGCTTTTAACCAATCCAAATGGTCATCAGGAATGGGAGCCTCTTGGTAACTGGCCACGGTAGCTTGCCCTCCACCAAACAGCCATGCTTGCATCGTCGAGGAGGAAGTCCTTTCATTGGTCAGAATGTTTAATAACATCTGCTCATGATTTCCCAACAAACATGAGTAATTATTTTGCTTGACAAAATTAACTACTTGCGCACTATGAGGTCCGCGATCGATTAAGTCTCCTAGAAAATAGACTCGATCTTCTGACGTGGGGGCGATCGCCTCCAACAGTGTCATTAAACCTTCATAGTGTCCATGCACATCCCCAATTACAATTCGTCTGGGGCTAGTTTCGCTCATTGTCTCTTAGCTGCAATAGTTTTGGCTAATACTTCTGCTACAGTTTACGCTGTCTAGTTTCCGCAATGAAAGGTAAAAATACTGGATAATGCTTATTTTAATTTAATTTTTGTACCAGTAATAAACTTAACTTATCAAATATATACAACAGCAATTGTTTTTCAGATATAACTTATAATAACGATGGCGTAAGACTAGCTTTTTCTGCTAATTTAAACTAATTAGCCGAGAATTTAGGCTCTTGCCATATTCATCACTTTTAAGTTCACAATGTCTAATGGTTTCTCTGCTGAAATTAGTTCGCGCATCTGCAAACACATGAATGACGATCATGCTGATGCTGTAGTTATTTATGCTAAAGCTTTTGGTGGTGTCACAGATGCCAATGCAGCCGAACTGCTTTCAATTGATGCACAAGGTATGGATTTAACAGCGCAAGTAAATGGGGAAACTGTACCAGTTCGCATTCAATTCGATCGTGTTTTAGTAGATGCGGAAGATGCTCATCAAACTTTGATTGCAATGGTGAAGCAGGCGCGAGTAAAGGCTAAATAGAAAGTGACAAAGTAATTGACACTAAATCTGCGATACATTTAATCACATATTTTTGTGCATATAGCAATACTAGATTGGGGAAAGGTTAAAGGTTAAAGGGAAAGGGAAAATTTCATAGCTTTACCCCTTCCCCTTTTCCCTTTTCCCCAAACCAAATTTCAATTTAAAATTCTTAACCGAGCAGTATTGAAAGCTGTGTTATATCATGTCCGCATAATTAGTTATGATTTCCACAGTCATTGCACCCCACCCCCAGCCCCTCCCCGCTTGCGGGGAGGGGAGACAAAGCGCAGCTTTGGCGGGGTGGGGTTCTTGGGTTTTAGTAAGTAATCAAGCGGACATGATATTATGTCGTAATTACCATAAATACTCACCCCGCCAGCCGATACATAATCACTTTTCCTTTCCAATTTTCTTCCACAAATACCAGATGCTCACCATTGGAACGCCGAAAAGCGCGAATACCGTAGGGTATATCAATCCAGCCACTTTCGCTGCCAACTTCTGGGCCTGGTTTTAACTGTTGTACTTGCGCTCCCGTCTTGGCATTGTAGACATATACCTCTGCGGTTTTGACTGTCACGGCAAATACATAGTCTCCCGTCACACTGATTGCTGCTGTAGACACTTCACGCTTCCCGGTTCTGTCGTAGGGTATTACAATCCGCCATTTGGGAGTACGATTTCCTTTACTCCAATTGTCAAAACGGGCAATCTCAGATCCAGCAACTCCAGCATCGTCACCAAATGCAGGGCGATCTATCGTAAACCCCGACAAAAACATACTATCTGTTTCAGGGAAATATTCGATCCGCCGCAAGTCGTTAAATATTTTGGGAGTAGTTTGCTTTTCCATCGAACTATAGTTGTAGATGGGGTTGCCTTTAGGATCTATTCCCTTTAAAGGATAGTGTCGAATGCCATCTTCTGTTCGCAAAGCTTTCCAAACATCTCCTTTGCTGTCTACCCACCAGCCGCCAAGATGAGGATAATCTTTGCTGCGATCGTATTCATTCTTTTCAAATTTGCCATTACCGTTGCGATCGCGCCAGATCCATTCGCCTTGTTCTGGCTGATGCGGTGGCCAATTTCCAGCAATAAATGGTTTATCTGCGCCATTAGTACCAACAAACATTCCGGCTGGGATGGCTATTTTACCATCCGTGTCTGGATTAAAACGATAGATTTGCAGAAAGCTGTTATACATATCTGTGAGGAACAAAAACCGCTTCCCTTGGATGCGGCGAACAAAGGTTCCATCTGGCGATGTATGCAGACGTGGATCTTGAGGATATTTGAAAGGATTTAAGGTGTAGGCTTTGTAATTCCATTGCTTACCAGCAGCCTGATTGTAATCCATCAGATAGTGTTCTTGTTTGGTGAATACATCTACACCATCGGTTTTAGGATCGGCATCTGCATTATCGACGAATATCAATCCTAGCGATCGCCACATTAGTTTTCCCGATGGCGAAAATTTCCGCAAATCTGTTCCTGATTTGTTGAAACCATTACTATTTATATAGATATTGCCTGAAGCATCTGTACCGACTCCGGTAAGTCCGTAAAGTTTCAAATCTCGAACTTCACCAGCAACTCCTGCATAGATACCGCCTTTAGAACCAAAACTACTCACCTGTATCGGTTTATCTTTGATGTCATAAGTCAACATTTGCTGACGCAGGCCATTTTCTGCTACTAACAGCTTACCTTGATGATTAATAGCGATCGCAGTTGGTTCAACGATATCTGCAATCTGTTGGGGCAATTGCTTGCCACTTTGGGAATAATGGAGAATCTTGGCAGGCTTACTACCATTTTTACTTTGAATAATCCACAGATTTTTTTGTGGATCGATAGTTATTGCTCCCGGATTAGCAACGGTAAAGCTACGAAGTTCCTTCATCGTCTCAGTATCATAAACACGAATCCGGTTAGCAGCAAAATCACTCACATACAACTCGCTTCCCACAGTTGCTAATCCAGTAACTTCACTTTTTGTACTGGTAATCAACATACTTTTATCCCAACCACGTCCATTCGGAAACGGCGCAGGTTTTCCTGATAAGTCATAGCGTCTAACGCTATACCAAGTTGTTCCTTCTGGTGGGTAATCTTCTTTTGTATCGCCCCTCGAACCTTGAGTCATGGCAATGTAAACATATTTACTATTTGCGGTTACAGCTTTGCCACCACCACGACTCCAGCCATGAGTATCCCCAAGGGCAGCAATAACCTTACCATCTTTATATATTCCTGCCTCCATTGCCGCCTCATCCCAATGGCTGTTAGTATAAACCGTGCCATCAGGAGCAACATACATTGCCTCAATATTATTTTGTACCCGCAGATTTCCACTGCCTATAGTATTACCTATCCACGATGTTTTGTAGTTAAGCGCGGGTGTTTCAGTATTGTTTTGTACTCGCAGATTTTCACTGCCAATAGTATTACTTATTGGTGATATTTTGTGTGTAAGTGTGGGTATTTCAGTATTGTTTTGTACTCGCAGATTTTCGCTGCCAATAGTATTATTTATTGGCGATATTTTGTCTGTAAGCCTGGGTATTTCAGTAGTGTTTTTACCCCGCAGATTTTCACTGCCAATAGTATTATGTGTAAGCGTGTCTGTTCCATTTGTCGCCCAGTCTGTTGTAATTCCAAGGGTAGTAACAATAACTCCAATGGTCAGACTGAATAAAAAATTGAAAGTTTTATTTCTTTGTAAATATCTAGTATTAGATAATTTTTTGATGTGCTGATTGAGCTTGTGACGTAGTTTTTTTAACCGCGTCGGTAATTTATTTATCATATAATTTTCAGGTTTTAATTATTTATATACAATCATTGTTTATGAAATCCGTAAAAAAATATAACTATTTTGAAGTGCTTAAGATCCGGTCTATGTATGGACACGGCGTCTGATATCACTCTGCCATAACTTTTATGAGAAAATAATCGAGTAAAAATAAAAATAACTAACAATGGCTGAAAAAAATAACTTTAAAAAAATACGAAAATATCTTGAAGAAGCTGATGTTAAATTTGTGCGAGTTCTTTGGTGCGATAATGCTAATATTATCCGTGGCAAAGCTGTGCATCTGGGAATGTTAGCTCACTACTTTGAACATGGAGTAGGGATTTCTGTAGGGCAGCAGGGAGTTCCCGTAATGTATGATGCAGTTGTGCCAGAAACAAATTTAGGGCCAGTAGGTGAAATTCGCTTAGTCCCAGATTGGTCTAGTCTCAAGCCTTTACCTTATAGTCCTGGTCATGCTCGTGTCATGGGCAATATGGTATTAGATGGTGCTGCTTGGGAGTTATGCCCGCGAAATTTTTTGAAGCGGATGATTGCGGCAGCTAAATCAACTGGTTGGGAAGTACGAGCAGCCTTTGAAAATGAGTTTTATTTATTACGGCAAACACCTGATGGCATCATTCCGGCTGACTCCACAGTTTTTGCTTCAACTCAGGCAATGGATCTCCACCGCGAAGTAATTGATGAAATCGCTGATGCACTTATTGCCCAAGGTATACCTGTAGAACAGTATTATCCTGAATCAGGCCCAGGTCAGCAAGAAATTTCCATGCGCTATACCGATGCTTTACAAGCAGCTGATTGGCAAATTGCTTTTCGAGAAACTGTCAGAGCGATCGCCCACCGCCACAACCTCATCGCTTCATTTTTACCCAAAATTTTCCCGGATGCAGCTGGTAGTGGTTGTCATATCCATCTGAGTCTTTGGCATAGGGAGAAAAATCTATTACCCGATCCTCAGAGTATCTATGGTCTTTCTGAGGTGGCATTACAATTCATCGCTGGTATCCTACACCATCTGCTTAAGCACTGATGGCACTAACTACCCCAAGTACTAATTCTTACCACCGCATTCTTCCTCATAGTTGGAGTGGTGCTTTCCGTTGTTGGGGATTAGATAATCGGGAGGCTGCCGTTAGAGTTCCTAGTGACCCTGCTTTGGGCTGTCCCAGCCACTTTGAATTGAAAACTGTAGATGCCTCAGCTAATCCTTACTTAGCTTTAGGAGCAGTCATTGCAGCCGGACTTGATGGTGTACAGCACAGTCTCACACCACCAAACCCAGTCAATCAAGACCCCGGATATTTATCAATTCAAGAGCGCAGTGCTAATGGAATAGACCCATTACCAAATAATTTGGGGCAAGCGATCGCTCACCTCCAGCAAGACGATATCCTATTAACAGCTTTAAATCCCCAGTTAGCCAAAGCGTTCTTAGCAGTGCGTCAAGCAGAGTGGCAAGCAATGAAAGATTGGGAATTAACGGCAGAAGTGAAAACATTATTAGAAAAATACTAGCACCCCACTCTCTACTCCCTACTACAGATGAATCTGGCTGATATTCCCTTAATTGACCAACACGCCCACAACATCTTAAAACCAGAGGTAGCTGCCCAGTCTCCTTATGCGGCTGCCTTTACTGAAGGCTACGAACCTGAAATAATTAACTACCATGCCCGTCATACCTTCTTTTATCGGCGTAGCTTGCGCGATATTGCCGCTTTATTGAACTGCGAAGCTGAAGAAACAGCAATTTTGGCACGGCGGGAAAGTCTCGGATTAGAAGAACTAACGCAGATTTATTTTCGGGCTGCTAACCTAGAGGCAATTTACTTAGATGATGGTTTGCAGCCAGAAACTATCCTACCTCTGTCGTGGCATGAAAGGTTTATTCCTGTGCGACGGATTTTGAGATTAGAACTATTAGCAGAACAGCTAATTTTGCAATCTCCTGATTTTGCTACTTTCCTAGCCAGATTCAACAGTGAACTCGATCCCCCACCGCTGGGAGTAGTAGCTTTTAAAAGTATTGCCTGTTACCGGAGTGGTTTGGATATTCAATCGGTAACTGACGAGGTGGCGGCGGCTCACTTTGACAACCTCAAACAACAATTGCACAATCAACCTCTGCGACTGACAGATAAACCTCTGATTGATTTTTTGTTACAACAGGCATTATTAGTAGCAGCAAAATACCGCTTACCAGTGCAATTTCATACTGGCTACGGCGATCCCGATTTAGATTTACGATTGGCTAATCCTTTAAATCTGCGATATTTACTAGAGTTACCGCAGTATCGACATGTACCAATAGTATTGCTACACGCTTCATATCCTTATATGCAGCAGGCTGGTTATTTAGCTTCTGTATATCCCCAAGTTTATCTAGATTTCGGTTTGGCAATACCCTTTTTAAGCGTATCTGGAATGCGGGAAGTAATCAGGCAGATGTTAGAATTAACTCCCACTACTAAATTGATGTATTCTTCTGATGCCCACTCAATTCCAGAATTGTACTACTTGGGTGCAAAGTGGGGTCGCCAGATTTTAGGGGAAGTGCTAGAGCAAGCAATTATAGATTCTGACATAACTGTAGCTGAAGCTGAGACAATTTCTGTAGCAATTTTACGTGAAAACGCCTTAGTTCTCTACCAATCAGCGAACGAAACAAGTACTAAGCATTAGCATTATTTATTACCTCAATTACTCTTGCTTTCAAATTTGGCTGAGATTTTTCGTTGAACAGAGTGATTGCAGAGCGATATATAAGTAGCAAATTATTTTACATCAGCTTTATGTAGCTGCTCTTATTCTTTAAATTTTCAGTTAATATCTTTAAAATATTATTTAAGCTCGACTTTATCCAAAATTAAGAACTGGGTTTTATTGATCCGGTAAAAATTCTAGATTTTTGGTAAATACTTTTTCCACGTCACAGATATCGATGAAGTTAAGAAAGTAAACTTCCCTTCCCACAAAGGTTTCAGCTTAGGCGTTCGCGTTGCGACAAAAATGGATATAGTCGAGTTAAGGTATTAATATTTACTTATTTTTAAATCAGAATGGTAAATATTAATACAAAAACATTCTATATTTATTATTTTGTAGCAGCTTTTCTCTCTCCCTATATAGCATTCACATTTCTGAATTGATAGGTATCATATATATCTATCTAGGTGTAATCGAGTTAATAAAAATACAGTTTTAATTCCTTGTTGACGTTGATATATAAATAGTTTATAAATTGGTTTTCTATACAAAAATTATTATTGGTAATGTGTATTCATAAATTCTATTGATTCAGTTATAAATACAGATGTAAAAGCGCACAGATGTGCGCCCATTTTAGTATATTTATAGGAGATACATTAGTGGAAAAGAAACTAGAAAATTTTACTTCATCATCTGCATCTATTCTCACTCTGGGATTAGGCTGGTTTCCCAAAAGTCCTGGAGGACTAGAAAGGTATATTTACGAACTAACTCATAAATTAGCCGCAAATCAAGACCAGATTGAATTATGCGGAGTCGGTCTACCAGAGACTGAAATAAATTCGCCCATTAAGCTGACTAACTTGGCGAGTCCGGATAGTGCTATTTGGCAAAGATTATGGTCAATTCGCACGAACTTCCAGAAAACAAGAACCAGCAAACCAGATGCTATTAATTTGCACTTTGCATTATACAGCTTTCCGATTTTAGATATTTTACCAAAGGGAGTACCAGTTACTTTTAACTTTCATGGCCCTTGGGCTTCTGAGAGTCAGCAGGAAGTTGTTAACAAAAACCTCAGTCTTTTAATTAAACACTGGCTAATAGAACAAAATACTTATAATCGCTGCGATCGCTTCATTGTTTTGAGCAAAGCTTTTGGGAAAATTTTACATGATAAATATCAAGTACCGTGGAACAAAATTAATATTATTCCTGGTGGAGTTGATATTAATTGGTTTCAACCAAATTTATCACCCCAAGAGGCTTGTAGAAAGTTAGGCTGGCCTACTAATCGCCAGATTATATTTACATCACGCCGCTTAGTACATCGAACCGGAGTTGACAAATTATTGCAAGCTCTGGCTATAATTAAGCCCAGAATACCAGATGTTTGGCTAGCGATCGCAGGTCGTGGTCACATCCAAGCTGCACTACAACAACAGGCTACAGAATTAGGACTAGAAGACAACGTTAAATTTTTAGGTTTTCTGCCTGACGAGCAATTACCCATAGCTTACCAAGCGGCTGAATTGACTATTATGCCTAGCCAATCTTTTGAAGGATTTGGATTAGTAATAGTTGAGTCTCTAGCCTGTGGTACTCCTGTTTTATGTACTCCAATTGGGGGAATGCCAGAAATTTTATCAGAATTTTCACCAGATTTAATTACTACTTCAACAGACGCCTTAGCTATTGCTGAAAAATTAGAACAAGCACTTTTGGGTAATATCCCCATACCTTCACGAGAAGCCTGTCGCCAGTACGTCACCACACACTACGACTGGAATCAAATTGCCCAGCAAGTACGGAATGTTTTATTAGCTTAAACAAATAATTGTAATAGATTTTATGGTTGCTGCGTGGGTCAAATTAGATAAATTAGAGGTTTTATGAAAATTCTTTTTTTAGACCAAAGCGGTAAACCAGGCGGTGCCGAATTATGTTTAATAGATATTGCTAAACCTTATGGCGATCGCGCTTTAGTAGGTTTATTTGCAGATGGATCGTTTAAAGATTTACTACAACAAAATCATATCCCAGTAGAAGTTCTCACAACTCAAGCAATCCAAGTTCGCAAAGAAAGCAGTTGGCTACAAGGATTCAAGAGTTTGGGACAACTTGCACCTCTGATTAGTAAGGTAGTTAAAAAAGCGCGGACATACGATTTAATCTATGCCAACACCCAAAAAGCATTAGTTGTCGGTGCATTGGCAAGTTTTTTCAGTCGTCGCCCTCTGGTTTATCATTTACATGATATTCTTTCCCAAGAACATTTTAGCCAAACTAATCTGCGCATTGCTGTTAACTTAGCTAATCGTTTTGCATCATTAGTAATTGCTAATTCTCAAGCTAGTCAAACTGCCTTTGTACAAGCAGGAGGACGCCCAGATATCATCGAAGTTGTTTATAACGGCTTTAATCCAAAAATTTATCAAACTGATGAATCTTATATTAAACAATTACAGCAACAGTTAGGATTAGAAGGAAAATTTGTCGTCGGACACTTTAGCCGTCTTGCACCTTGGAAAGGTCAGCATATTTTAATTGATGCCCTGGCTAAATGTCCGCATAATGTGATAGCAATTTTAGTAGGTGATGCACTGTTTGGCGAACAAGATTATGTTCAAAAGTTACACCAACAAGTTAGTGAACTAGGATTAGAAAACCGCGTCAAATTCTTAGGATTTCGTTCTGATATTCCCCAGTTAATGGCAGCTTGTGACTTAGTGGCACATACATCTACTTCGCCAGAACCCTTTGGTAGAGTGATTGTAGAGGCGATGCTATGCGGAAAACCTGTAGTTGCAGCCAAAGCTGGGGGCGCAACGGAATTAGTAGAACATGGACTTAATGGTTTTCTAGCAACACCAGGAAAACCCCAGGAACTTGCACAAGTAATTATCACTTGTTTACAGGAGACGAAAATAACTGCGACTATAGCTAATAATGCCAGGACTACTGCTAGTCAGCGTTTTGATATTGCAACTATTAATCAGCAAATTTCCCAACTGCTGTCCCACAGATTATAATTACTTCTCTAATCTTACAATCACCGATTTTGTTTAGATAACCCCAGATTCACATCTGGGGTTTATGGGTGTGATTACAAACCAACTAATTCACGAGATTCAAAATCAGAGAGTTGTTGAGCGATTCCTACGGCGGCAAGCTACGCTAATCTTGCTTCCAACTTAGTTACACTAAACTGGTTACGCAGATATTCCAAATGAGCGATTTTGTAGCCTCAAGCCGCTTCCCGCAGTTGTGGTTGTGAGGGCACACTCACTTCTGGAAATGAAAGCGAGAGTTGTTCGGCTTGAGGTACTGCCGCTTGCTGCAAAACTTGAACTTCAATATTCACGCTGACCAAATAACTACCTGTATCAGCACCAACTGCTTCGGCAATTAGTTTAGCAATGTCTGGGCGTTTGGCAGTCAGCGGGTCACGTAAAATACACCGATCCCATTCATGCTTGGCAGTCGGATTGAGGTTGAGAATATAATGCTTCATCATCGAACTAACCCTTGAATCCATCTTCCAGAAGGTTTTCACAGAGCCATTATGCATTTGGCTAGGCTTTGTGGACGCTATACCCATTATAGTATATTTGTACTAAGTTGGGCGATATCTGAGTCAGAAAGTAGGAAATATATCCTGTCCGTCCAATTGGCTATATTCCCTAATCTATGCAGAAAGCCTAAAAATCCCTTTAACCGGACACGATTAAGCTGTTCCACATTTAATTTGCATAATTAGCGTAGGCTTTTCGACCTATGCCACAAGAGTTATATAAATTTTGGATTAGATGTCGTTTAGCTTATAAACCTTCCTAAAAGCGTATAGGTGTGTCTTAGCTATATTCCCGTGCTACATCCGATTAGTTAAAGGACTTCTAACAAATAATCAAATAGCAATGTCTACGATGGGCAAAGGCAACGCCAAATTTATCTATTCCTTTCTTCTCCAATTTGGTGATGTCTCTAAATTCATAATCCCAGAAAATCTGCCTATAGGTAAATTCTAATACAAAGGTATTGCAACTAAGCTTACAAAGCAACACCTTATATTTATGTAAATCGCTATATGGTAGATATCTATATTATTGACCTATTTGTAATTGGTCTACTTTTACTGATGGTAACTTTAGGGTCGGGTTGGATTAGTCGCTTACCCCTTTCTTTTGCCATCATCTACCTAGTGGTTGGTATTTTTCTAGGCCCTTATGGCTTAGGGCTGATTCAATTACGTCGAGATGACGTTTTTAACAGCGAACTGCTGGAGAAAATAACAGAACTTGTAGTAATTATTTCTGTATTTAGCTGTGGCTTAAGAATTGTTCGGCCTCTAAAGTTGGGGGTTTGGGATATTACGGTGCGATTGATTGTATTTCTGATGCCAATTTCAATTTTTGCTCTGGCTGTTGTGGGTAAATTGTTTTTAGGGATGAATTGGGGAGAAGCAATTTTATTAGGAGCAATTCTCGCACCGACCGATCCAGTATTAGCATCAGAAGTACAACTCACCAGTGCAAATGACCAAGATGAGTTAAGATTTGGTTTAACCTCTGAAGGTGGGTTAAATGATGCTTTAGCTTTTCCCTTCGTTTATTTTGGCATTCATGCCTTAGAAGATGACAATTGGGGTAGCTGGTTTCAACAGTGGATTACAGTTGATTTAATATGGGCGATCGCATCTGGTATTGTTATGGGAATTGTTGTCGCCAAATCTATAGTTTGGATTGAAAAAAAAGTTCAAAAACGCCGTCCTGCCGATGAGTTAATGGAAGATTTTATTGCTATCAGCACAATTCTCATAACTTATTCATTAACAGAAATGGTTAATGGCTATGGATTTTTGGCGGTATTTGTTGCTGGGTTAGTTGTCCAACGCAGTTACAGGAATTCTGAAAAACCGATAGAACAATTAGAATTTGTCGAGCAAGTAGAAAAACTGCTGGAAGTTGGGACAATTTTACTATTAGGTTCAATATTATTATTGAAACCAATGCTTAATTATGCTATGCAATCTGTGTTAGTGATAATTTTGTTATTCTTTATCGTCAGACCTTTAGGAGTTTGGATTAGCACAATAGGTAAACGTCCTTTAGATTCACGCCGACGAACCTTCCACCCAGGAACTCGGTTGTTATTTGGATGGTTTGGTATTCGCGGTGTTGGTTCTTTATATTATCTAGCTTATGCCTTTGGTCATGGCTTGAAAGGTGAAGCAGCAGAACAAATTGCTTGGATAACTTACACTACTATTGTAGCCTCGGTAATTGTGCATGGAATTAGTGCAACTCCATTAATGAAGTGGTATGAGCGCAATTTTGCTAACAAGAGAAAGACTACTCCTCCCACCACAATAGACGAATTTGAGTGAAATCAATTAATTTTTGCAGTCACTTTTAGATAGTGGCGACAGTTTCATTGTCTGAACATTACTTCAAACCTGAGAGTTGCTTTTATTCTTAATTCCCCTTTCTTATAAAGAAAGGGGTTTACATTAAGTCTATATTCCCTATTTACCTGTCACTTTTTCAATAACTTCTTTCGCTTTGTCGCTAAAACTTTCTGGGGAATTTTGTTTTTGTTCCGCCTTCAAATTTCTTTCGTAAGTCTTTTCGATAGTATTAAGATTTTTTGAATCTTTTATTGCTTGCTCATAAGCTTTTTGTCTATCTTCCTCTTGAATGCCAACACCTGGATCGTATTCGTTAGCACGATTAATTTTTTCTTCAGAATTTGGTTTATATTGTGGAGGGACTAGTTTTAATTCTTCAAGAGTAGTTGCATAACTACTTTGCTGAACAAAAATGAAGGAACCTGTCAAGCTGATGAAAACCATCAAACCAACAACCAAAAAGCTTGAACGTAATGCTTGTTTTAAACTTAATAGAATTTTTTGCATGAAAAAAATCTCCTAATTTTTTGTGATGAGCTTTTTTAGGTAAAAGATAGGTTAGATATCTTAGGCTCACAGGCATCCTAAGTGTTTAGGTATAGTTCTTTCTTCTATCTCAAGGTATATTAATTTTTAGCTAGGGTAATCTTATTCACAAGACTAAAATCCCCGACTTCTCTAAAAAGTCGGGGATCTCGTTGTTCACAAATGATTTAGTAGTAGGACAAAATCGTGCCACCTTAGCCGTGTACCTCTTTAAAATGATAATCGCTATAGTCAAAAATTGTCGTGCTTACTAACATACCATCTAGAACTCAACTTCTGGACTAATAGCTCAAGTCTACTCAAGTAGACTGATATTTTGACTTTATTATCGGATAGACACTTATGACCAACTGTGATTAATTTTAATTCCTCGGTTTTGCATTACCTCTACAAATAAATTTGTTGGTAATACTTCTTCTACAGGAAAAACTCCTGGTTTCTTGAGTTTACCTTCTAGCAATAATTGAGCAATACTACCTGTGCCGCAACCAGAAGCCAGCGCTGTATTTTCATGTACTACAGTTGAACAATAAACGGCTGTCTCACCATTCTTTTGACCTGTAACTTCTGAACGAACTGCTACTCCAATTCCACTAAAATTATTAGTGACATCTGTCATTGAATGGCTGACATGAGATAGAAATTCAATCATGTAACGACGCTGCATTAACCACTTGGGAAAAACGTGTGCCGCAATCCAAGTTAAGTGATTATAAAAATCTGGAACAGAGCCAAACTTGGTAATTACAGTTTTCACTGATGGGAATGCATGGGGTAATGTAAAGGTTTCTGGCATATCAAACCAGTAAACTCCGCTGCGTCTATAAGGAGATGGAAACTCAACTACTTCCCTTTCACTGTAAGGTTTGACTATTTCCCATTTTCCATCTATCCAAGCCTCAAAAGGATACTGCAACCCTAGAAAAGTTGTCCGCATCACTGTAATGCCAGCACCACCAGAACCAGAAACTAAATAACTTAAATGGATCTTTTCTGGTCGATCGAATTGTTCAACTCCCTGGCGTACCATGCTGTTAGAAATACCAGGAAAAATGCCACTATTAATAATTGCCGTCACGCCAGCAGTAGCAGCTTTTTCATGATAATTCAGAGCCTTGCTTGTATAAGAACGGTGGTCGCTAACATCTAGATAATTAACGCCTTCAGCAATACACGTTTCGAGAACATTAGTATCTCGATAGTGAAATGGCTCAGCACAATGAATGACTAAGTTAGAGTTTGCGATCGCATCTCGCAACTTGTCAATCTCTGTCAAATCTAATATCAAAAACTGCACTTGTCCCCCCGAAGACAAGCTAACAGCCTTCCCAAACTCCGCAGAACGTCCAGTAATCGTAATTTTTGCTTGCGTATGGGTAGCTATATCTTCGGCAACACTGCTACCAATCCGCCCTCTTCCTCCAAGAATTAAAACGCTGTCTGTCATTACTCAAAATTGGCAATACTAACCTTATTTCATCAGTTTTGCGTCCTGTCTGGCATCGGTTATAAGTATGATTTATAGTATTTAATAAAATTTCTGCTCTATCTAAATAGTTGTAGACAATTTTGTAGTAGGGACTTTATTGGTTATTTTCTAAGCACTAAAGTCCTTACTACAAACTCTTCATTACTAACTTTACAAAATACTACATTTGCGCTTCAATTTGCCTAACTACCGTCAGCGCCGAATAACTCACCCCAGCAGTACCTTCGCCGGGATGGGTGGAGTCACCAACTAACCACAAATTCTGAATTGGAGTCCGATTGGCGAACCCAAAGGGGCCAAAGGTAGGAATTCTTTGACCAATACCACCAACTATACCGCGATCGCGGGCTGTGAAATGGGCAAAGGTACGGGGTGTTGCCGCTTCTTGATAAATAATAGTTTCTGGTTTGAGATAAAAGTATTGGGCAAGACGAGCGATCGCTTCTTTGGTAAACTTTTCTTTTAGTCCTTCATAATCATCAGTCTGCCACCACTGTGTAGGATCGACAAACGAAGAAGCGATAATTGTCGCTTTCCCCTCCGGTGCGCGACCATCTCCGGCATGACTGACGGAAACAAATAGGGAATTATTCTCGCCAATTGGGCCATTGACATCGTAGAGAAATTGGAGATGTGGAGGACACCCAGGCGGAATCGCGCTGATATCTACACCCAAATACACCACAAAAGCACCCGATGCTTGGGGCAGTTTTTCCACCCGGTTTTTATAACCAGATGGCGCTTGTTCTCCTAACAACTGCACCAAATTTTGCACGGTGACGTTGCTAACTATGTGGTCGGCGGCTTCTGTCCAAACTTCGCCAGTTTTTTGATTTCTAATAACTACAGCAGTAGCTTTACCGTTTTCTACTTTGATTTCTTCTACTGTGTGGCGCATCAATAATTTGCCGCCATCTCTCTCTAAGGATTGTACCAAGCGATCGCTTAATACTTGCATACTTCCCTGGAGGTGAAACAATCCTTGGGGCAGTTGGGATACACTCAACGCTGTGGCTGCGTAAAGTAATGCTGTCTCGTCTGCATCCACCTGGGAGTATAGCTTCAGTTGCAAATCTAAAAAAGTTCTCAGTCGTCGGTCATTTCCCAATCCACATAACCGTAAAGCATCTCCTACCGTAAACAAGGTGAAGGGTACGGTAATTAATGTACTCGGACGCACCGCCTGAGTTAGCTGCCACAAATCCCATAAATTACGCGGTGGTAGTACCGGGTCGCGTCCTTGAAATTCCCAACTAGCATCAAATAAGGTTGCCATCAACTGCCAAAATGGTTCGCTACCAGGAAACTGTTTTTGTCGTTCTTCTTGCCATTTCTCTTGGTCGCGCCAAACGTTGATGGGTGTGGTTTCCCCAGGTAAATACACCGCACAAGCAGGGTCACAAGGCGTTGCTTCTGGCAAATCTATTGACAATTCTGAGAAAATTCGGTGGTGGATTCCCCCTGGTTCCAACCCTGCAACCTGAGTTGCTCCTACATCAAAGGTAAATACCTGGCGTTTAAACGTTGAAGCACAGCCTCCTGGTACGAGGGCTTGATCTAAAATTAAGACACTGTAACCTCTATGAGCTAATAATGCTCCAGCAGTCAGTCCACCTATTCCGGCACCGATAACGACTACACGAGAGTTACTTTTGTCAAGAGGTATCCTGGACATTGATTATTTTCTTTAAAATTCTTAATACTTTTACTTATAATTTTACCTTAATCTCTGACTTCAATAGGGTCGAAGGGTGCGATCGCGATCGCTATACCCGCATTTCTTACAAGCTTGAAGTCAGAGGGGCAGAGGGGAAAGAACTTGGTATTTGAACTCTCCTCTGCTCCCCTGCTGCCACAATAGAATTAAGCTGCTATCTCCAGTATTTCTTATGAGTGAATCTATTACCTTGACAGACGCGGGCTTCTTACCAGAAGATTTTTTACCAGATGTTAGTCTTCTGGCGACAGAAGACGATGAACCCTTGGATAATTTACCATCAGAAAAACAACAAAGATTACTAACAGAAACCCTTTACAGTTCTTGGAACGGGCCAAGTAATGCCCAAGGGTTTCTCGTTGCTGCCAATGTGGGTTTATTTACCACTGGTAAGCAACCGCCGATTGTGCCAGATGTATTTTTGAGCCTAGATGTACAGATAGCAGAAAACTGGTGGGAAAAAAAACATCGCTCCTATTTCTTTTGGGAGTTTGGCAAACCGCCAGAGGTAGTAATTGAAATTGTCTCCAATCGAGAAGGCAATGAAACAGGGCGAAAATTATTAGAGTATGCCAGGATGCGGGTAATGTACTACATTATCTTTGACCCAACTCAGCAACTTGGTGGTGAAATTCTACAAATGTATGAGTTGCGAGGGCGGCAATATATACCTACAAGCGAGCAATGGCTGACTGAAGTTGAGTTAGGTTTATGTTTGTGGGAAGGTGCGTATGAAGGTAAGCGGGATGTTTGGTTGCGGTGGTGTGATACTGAAGGTAATGTGATTCCTACTGGTGCAGAACGAGCCGAACAAGAGCGAGAAGCTAAAGAAATTGCCCTGCAACGGGTTGAACGCTTGGCAGCACAGTTACGAGCCTTGGGTGTTGAGCCAGGAGCGTGAGGAGGGAGTAGGAAGTGGGGTAATTCAATTAATTGCAAAACGCTGTCAGAGCGAAATTGCCAGGAAACTCCTTATCTAAAAAGAAAAAACCCGCCGTAGCGGGTTACACAACAAAACTATGAACAATGAAAACTTGATTTAGCTGGAATACCTCATTTCAGCTTCCAGTTGACGAATCAGCTGTTCGTCGCCTTTTGCTCTGGCTATTTCCAACCGATGCTCTAGGCTTCTTTGAATATTGGCTCTGTGAGCTTCGCGTGATTTGCTCAAACTTTGTAGTCTATTTTGACTCATAGTGATTACCTGCTTTAATTTTTCAGTTTATGTCTTGTATTCTTAACATAACACATATTTTGTAGCTGTTGCTACAGAAAATATATTTTTTATATAATTCTACCAAAATATGTCTAATAACCAGATAGATCGACAACCCCTTGTGACATTACTAAGCGATTTCGGCGATCGCGATGTTTATGTAAGCATAATGAAGGGAGTCATAGCCCAAATCAACCCTAGACTGACGGTGGTAGACTTAACGCACCAAATTCCGCCGCAAGATATCGCCGCAGCCAGGTTTAGCTTGATGAATGCTTATGCTCATTTCCCAGTTGGGACAGTGCATCTGGCAGTAGTAGATCCGGGAGTGGGAAGCAAGCGACGAGCGATCGCAGTAGAATTTGCTCAAGGGTTTTTGGTCAGGCCAGATAATGGTATATTCAGCGGGATACTCAGTCAAAGTCCTGCAATCGCAGCCGTCGAACTTACAAATCTTAATTATTGGCGCACTCCTCAACCAAGCAAGACTTTTCACGGTAGAGATATCTTTGCACCAGTGGCAACTCATCTTGCTAGTGGTGTCCCCCTCAAACAGCTAGGACAAGCAATCGAACCAGTAAGTTTGGTAAACCTGGATATAGGCAACTGCAAGCAGACAACCACCAGTGTAGTGGGTTGCATTCAATATATTGACCACTTTGGCAACCTAGTGAGTAACATTCCAGCCAGTTACGTGCAAGGCAAAAGTTGGTATGTGCAAGTTGCCGGATTGAGTGTACCAGGCTGTGAAACTTACAGTGAAGTCAAAGCGGGGGAGATAATAGCTTTAGTTGGCAGTCACGGCTGGGTAGAAATTGCCATTAATTGCGGAGATGCTCACTCACAATTACAGATTAATTTACAAGATGTGCTAGAAGTCTTGTTTTTTTCAGAAAATCAGACCAGTGAATATTGTTAAAGTTAAGACAGTAAAAAATCACCAGGCTGCAAAGTGCCTGTTACTGATTTGTAGGGAAGTCAAAGAAAGGGGGAAATTCTAGATATAAAAAGGAGGATGGGCAACTACACACCACTTAAAAACAAGCATTTTCATTCACCGTAGGCAGTGCCAATTCGACAAAAATTTCTAGAAAGCAACTGCTAAAAGACGTAAGTTTAGGAATGGTGACATGAAGTTCGCTTTATAGCGTTTACTAATCACATGAGGTACATCATAGTCCCCTCTCGAAGAGCGGGGAGGGGGTTGGGAGTGGGGTTCTTGTACCTCACTCAACTGATAACCGCTATATTGCTCATAATAATAAAAGTAACCCTTGAGCAATTTCCTGTTGTACTCTACTAGAGAATCATAATTATATTCTTAGCTATGACTACACAAACACTCTCTGCACCAGAAGTTTATCAAGGTCAGTTTGGGGAATTTACAATTACTCAGAGCGATCGCACTGGCGTAATTATCTATCGCGCTGGGTTAATGTTAGCAGCACTGAGCTTTACCATCGGCAGCGCCTTAATTTTACTCAACAATAACCCAACTGTTGTAACTTTACTGACACCTCTATATGCTTGTTTTAGTCTCGCGCTTGGTGTAAGTTTATTTACCATCCATATCTATATGGCATCACTGCACCGAACGTTGCAAGTTTTTTGGGCGATTGGTAGTATCGCATCAGTGATTCTGGCAATTACTAGTAGTGAACCTTTAGCTCTTGCTGTTTACAATCATCCAATTACCTTATTTGGGGTTGGTTTTATCTTCGTAGCTTTGACAGGTATTTATTTTAAAGAGGCTTTTTGCTTCAATCGCCTGGAAACCAAAGTATTAACCCCAATTGTACCGCTACTGTTGTTAGGACATTTGGTAGGAATTTTACCAACCCAAGGAGAAAGCATTTTATTAGGAACTTGGGCGATATTATTTTTAGTGTTTGCTCTGCGCAAGACAGTCCAAGCAATTCCTGCTGATATTGGAGATAAGTCTGTGTTTACCTACTTGAAAGAACAACGTTTAACTAAGGTTTAATGCGGATAAAAAATCGTCGGTGTCAAAAATTTCCCAAAATCAAACTAATCAAACGCCAAGAAATGTGGACACTTACGGCTCAAGGGTGGGCGATTGCGATCGCTTTGATTGCTTATTTAATATTTTTCCTTTTTACTCATGTACACTCATTTCTCGCCGTAACTTCCCCGATCGAATCAGCAGAAGTATTAGTTGTTGAAGGATGGCTACCAGATTACGCTATAGAAAAAGCTTTGACTGAATTTAAAAACGGTTCTTATCATCAAATAATTACTACCGGAGGCACATTAGGAAAAGGAAGTTATCTTACCGGATACAAGAACTTTGCAGACGTGTCGGCTGACACTTTCATAAAACTCGGTTTAGAAGCAGAAAAAGTAGTAGCTGTTCCGACACCTTTTGTAGTTAAGGATCGTAGTTATGCATCTGCTGCTGAATTTGAGCGTTGGCTATCCAATTCAAATTTAAAAATAGAATCGATTAATCTTTTTTCCTTGGACGTTCATGCCCGTAGGAGTTGGTTTCTTTTTAAAAAAATACTTGCCCCTGAAATTAATGTTGGTGTGATTGCTGCTACAACGCAAGATTATAATCCAAACAAATGGTGGAATTCTAGCGAAGGTGTGCGGACGGTTCTTGATGAAGGTATAGCTTATCTTTATGCACGTTTTTTGAATTGGAAAGCCTAACAGTGATAATTCGTAATTCGTAATTCGTAATATCATGTCCGCCAAATTACCCATAATCAAATAACCCCACCCCCAACCCCCTCGCCTGCGGGGAGGGGAGACAAAGCACAGCTTTGGCGGGGTGGGGTTCTTCGGGTTTATTAAGCAATCAAGCGGACATGATATAATTCGTAATTCCCCGACTTATTTAATAAATCGGGGATCTATCTAGTGAGCATTTTATGTTTAATTAGGTTGACCTACTTACCCAGGATTTGTAATAATGCTTGCCGATAAATTTTCAGACCCTCTGCATTCAAATGGTCGCCATCACTGGTTAAATTTTCTTTCAAAACATTATTTTCATATAATGGTGCTAGTCCGGCTGCGGCAACTGGTACTTTTTCTGTTTCAGCAACTTGATTAATCAGAACATTAATTTGTTCAACTCTAGAAAGTGGGGCTGCTACTTTTGGATCTGAGCTTGCTGCCACTGTTGAATAAAAAGCCGGAATCAGAAAAATCTCTTTAGTTCCCATTGTACGGATAAGTGCGATCGCCTCTTGGAGATTTTTGCTAAATAACTCATCACTAATTCCATACAAAGCATCATTTCCACCTATGGCAATAATGGCTTTTTCGCATTTAACCTTGGTAGGAATTAAACTTTTCAGTTGTTCTATTAATGAGATTGTACTCAGACCATTTAACCCAAAATTAAAAGTACCACTCCCAAGGGTATTACCAAGTCCAGCCGAAATAGAATCACCAAATAAGCAACCTGAGAACTGTTTATCTTGAGCGGCGAGTGTTTGATATTGTAGGGCAACTTTCCCTAAAGGTGAAGAAGTTACGTCATCTTTCGGCGGCGCATCAGCAGAACTAGCAGAGGAATTCGCCATGCCGACTAGTTTCTTAATTTTTGACACATCAATAACTAGTTGATTACTGGGATAGGCTTCTAGAAAGCTAGTTATTCCTAAACCTTCCGGTGATTTTGCTCCGATGATCAGGGCAGATCGTAGTGCTTGTATACTGGCTTGATCGCGACGAGCGATCGCTTGGGAAGTAAAAGATAAAATTTGTTTGCCCATTCCTGTGTTTACCAGCTTATCTAAAGCCACAATATCAAGCGACATTTTCACTTGTAGGGCTTCTTGAAATTTCTGTTTTTCTTTAGCGCTAAGGTAATCTAGAAAAGATTTTAGATCGGCAGAAACCTTTTGTGTCTCATCATAGTTGCGTATATCTGCCACCGGAATCGATTGCTCAAACAATCCGTACCTGACGGTAACTTTTTCGGCTGCCAAACTAGGTAATAAACCAAGGCCACTATGCACCAGTAAAAATATTAAGCACCCAGATAGGCTTATTAGAAGACGATAAAAATATTTCATCACAGAAGATAAGAAGATAGATAGTCAATAGTTAATAGTCAAGAGTCAAGAGTCAAAAGTCAAGGGGGATTGGAAATTGGGCATTGGGGAGGCAGTGCGAGTCTTCTCCCAAGGGGAGACGCCAAGGGCGATGGGGTCTCCCCAAGTGGAGCAACTGCCGTCATTGGGCATGAAGAAGAAACAAAGGAGACAAGAAAGAAGGGGGAGACTTGGGAGAGATTTTCAATAATTCCTCCTTGTCCCCCCTACCCCCCTACCCTTTCAAGGGCAGGCTTTTAGGCTTTCGATAAATAGTTGAGAATGTTCTCAATTATTGAACGTAGTTTTAAGTTCTCAGACAATGGTTTTGGTTTTAAAATCCCAAAAATTTGTCTAATCAAAAAAACCTGCCCCAGAAAGCTCCCCACTCCCCCTAGCCATCAACAGCCAACCCCAATTTGGGAATACTCAATCCAGTGGCGTGAGGATAGAACGGTGGTAGAAGAAGGCGCATATTGGCTAGCTTGGGCACAAATTTCGGGAATTGGGCCAGTATTACTGCGACGGCTGCAACAGCATTTTGGCACGCTAGCAACAGCTTGGAACGCTACTAAGGTACAGTTAGGAGAAGTAGAGGGTTTTGGTTTTCAGACACTAGAAAAAGTAGTACAACAGCGATCGCGTTTGCACCCAGAACAACTCTTCACCAAGCACCAGCAGGAAAATTCCCATTTCTGGACGCCAGCAGATGCAGATTATCCCCGTTTACTGCTAGAAACTCCCAGTCCACCGCCAATTTTGTACTATCGCGGTGAAGTCGAACTCCAAGAAAATCTCGGACAAAAACCAATGGTTGGGATTGTCGGAACCCGCCAACCCTCAGAATATGGTATCCGTTGGACTCGCCAAATTAGTACAGCTTTAGCTAAAAATGGTTTTACAGTCGTTTCTGGTATGGCAGAGGGAATTGACACCGAAAGCCACATCGCCGCTATGAAAGCAGGTGGACGAACGATCGCAGTTTTGGGAACTGGTGTAGATGTTATCTATCCGCATAAAAATCGGGATTTGTACAAGCAAATTTTGACGGCTGGGCTAGTCGTAAGTGAGTACCCCACAAAAACCCCACCCGATCGGACTCACTTTCCCCGTCGAAACCGAATTATCGCAGGTTTAAGCCGCGCCATTCTGGTAATGGAAGCGCCTTTAAAATCTGGTGCCTTAATTACTGCTACCTACGCAAATGAATTTGGTAGAGATGTCTATGCATTACCTGGAAGACTTGACGATTATCCATCCCAAGGATGCTTAAAGTTACTGAGTCAGGGAGCTTCCTTTATTCTTAAGGAACTAGACGAACTGTTAACAATGCTAGGAGCAATACCACAAATTGATGCAATTGAGACTTCTACACCACCAGAACAGTTAAGTTTGCCAACTTTATCGCCAGAATTGCAAACAGTAATGAATGCGTTCGCCGCAGGCGTGCCGGAGGCACTCGCAAGTGATGCTTTGCCCTTTGATTTTATTGTCCAACAAACTGGCATGGCTGCTGGCTCAGTTTCCGGTGCTTTGTTACAGTTGGAACTTATGGGTTTTATTTCGCAACTACCAGGTATGCGGTATCAAAAAAGTTAAGAATTAAAAGATAACAACATTATTTAGCTTGGTTTTTAGCAATTTATAGCGGTTCTCAGTTGCATAGAATACAGACCTAACCCCCAGCCCCTTCCCTAATAGCGTTGGGAGTAAAATTCAAAGCCTGAGTGGTTAATCCTATCGAAGCATTTTTCAATATCGAGTTCAATTACTCGTTTTTCTATTCCGTACAAGATGCATACATGGTTCACACAGATGATAAAAATTACAAGTTTTAACAGTGTTGGTAAACTGACTGCTCTTTTGTTTTTGATAACTCTCTTTCTGACGCCCTGTGTAATTGTAAATGCAGGAGAACGTGGTGTATTAATGAAATTTGGCGAAGTACAAAACCAGATATTAGGAGAAGGACTTCACTTAATTATTCCTGTAGTTAATACTGTAAAAAAGTTAAGTATTAGAGTCCAAAAGCAGGAAATTTCTGCTGAGGGTTCTTCCAAAGATTTACAAAATGTTTTTGTCGATGTAGCTCTCAATTGGCATATTATTTCTCAGGAAGTCAATGTCATTTTTCAGGAAATTGGAGATGAACAAAATGTAGTTATTCGGATTATTAACCCAGCAGTTGAAGAAGTACTAAAAGCGGTAATAGCAAAGTATACTGCTGAAGAAATTATCACTAAACGAGGAGAAGTCAAAAGTGGAGTAGATGATGCGTTGTCCACAAGATTGGGTAGCTATCACGTTGCAGTTAATGATATTTCTCTAGTTCATGTCCATTTTTCAGAACGATTTGGTGAGGCGGTGGAGGCGAAGCAGATTGCTGAACAAGAAGCAAAACGAGCAGAATTTATCGCATTGAAAGCAACAAAAGAGGCTGAAGCAAAAGTGAATTTAGCCAAAGGAGAGGCTGAGGCACACAGATTATTACGTGATGGTTTAACTCCAGAAATTCTGCAAAGGCAAGCAATAGAAAAATGGAATGGTAAGTTGCCATTAATTGTAAGTAATGAAGCTCCAAAATTGTTGAATTTAAGTGAATTTTTAAAATTTGATGATAATTGATCTTCTTGTTCGTTGATTTGTAAGGATTCAGGTCTAGATTTGAGGAATTAAAGAAGGAGTCTGCACAGTAGGGTGAACCATCGCTTTGATAGCTTGATCAAAAAAGTCAATAACAGAACGTCCTTGATGACGACAAGTTTGTATAACCGTCAATAAATTGGCAGTATCTTGGAAGCGCTCCATAGAACGAGAACCGCCACTGACTTTTCGTTTTGTGACTGCTAAACGTAACGTTCGTTCAGCTAAATTATTACCAGGCGGCATGTCCCGGATGTCCTGGCTGTCCTCCTGGTTTCCGTTTTGGCGTTTCACTCTCCCCTGGTTCATCTTCAAGTTTTTTCTCGGTTTTTTTGAGGATGTCTGCCGACGGTGGTTTTGATGATGTTGTTGTGCTGTCTAAATCTCTGCTGACTTTGAGTTTCTCTATTATAGATTCTAGTTCTATTACTCTGGATTTTAGCTGTTCTATAGCTTTTGCCTGCTCAGGGAGCATCTCTACCAGTTGCTCTTTCTCCAACTGTTTTAGGGTTTTAATGTCTAGTTTTGGTGGCAGGTCTTTTTCCATAATTGCTATACTCTGCTTCCCCTACCACACTTGTCAATACCCTCAGCACCTGAATCCTTACGCTGATTTACTCTCCATCCAGAGACTCAAAACCGCGATTTTTTGAAATAGTATGGACGTATAGAGGTGCGCCCATACTATCGATTCCTTTGTAGAAAGGTGATAAACTAAATTAACTCTTGGAGAAGAAAATGGGAGAATCAATAATCTTTAACTGGAGCAATAGCATAATCAACAGGGTATAAACTGTTGAAGAAATTAGACCTGTGAACAATTCTTTTTTGAGGTTATGCTCTTGAGGCTCTTTTTGAAAAATGTCCTTAGAACCGAATTGCATCAAAAGAATTCCCATAATATTAGAGAGCCAGTATCCGATAATTGAACAAGGTATAAGCAATTTTGGTAAAAGTAAACTACATGCATACCCAAAACCATAAGCTATTGGCAGATTGAATAGTAGGTCATTCCACCAACATAGTGGTGATAGTAAATATCCTAGTACCAGAAAAAATCCACCTCTGAGTTTTTTGAAAATGTCTTTTTTGAACTCTATTGGAGTAGACTGTTGTAATTGCTCTAGTGCTGTGTCTCTTGTTACATTCAACTTTTGACTAATGTTTTGGACGCTTTCCATAAAAAAAAACCACTATTCCTATAGTTTTAGTGTAGTTTAATATATAAACTAAATCAATGTCTATTATACGAGTGATGAAATTTTGGCTTTTTGATACTGAAACTTTTAAGTAGGTCAACCCAAAAAAACGTAAGATAGAGAGAGTTCAGAAATTAAGTGAGAGATAATGCCTAGTGCGTTAACAGTATCAAATTGAGCGTTTTACGTTTAATTAAGTTGAACTACTTAACAGAATTGAAGGGTGACTGGTGGACAGCGCAGCGTCTCGTAGAGAGCGTCTAGAATAAAAGGTGAAACATCGCACCAAATTTTGAATTTGGTAGTCAACTTTTGTAGTGACTGGTCTAAATCGTCAATGGAAAAGCATTCAGAATTCAGAATACAGAATTCTGAATTCTCTTTTAATTAATTTCGCGCGATACCTTCTTCACGCGCGGCGAGTTGCACAGCAGCAGCAACAGCGGTGACAACGCGCTCATCAAAGACGGAAGGAATAATATGTTCCCGATTTAAGTCTGAAGGCTTAACTAAAGAAGCGATCGCACTTGCGGCTTCGAGGTACATTTTGATGGTAATTGTCTGTGCCCGACAATCTAAAGCACCACGGAATACCCCAGGAAAAGCGAGGACGTTATTGATTTGATTTGGGTAATCGCTGCGACCTGTTGCGATGACAGCAACATCTTTACTGATTAATTCTGGCTGAATCTCTGGAATCGGATTTGCCATTGCAAAGATAATTGGATCTTTAGCCATCGATTGCACCATTTCTGGTGTCAAAACTCCTGGTGCGCTGACACCAATAAACACATCTGCACCTTGCATTGCACCAGCTAATGTACCCTGACCTTTCACAGCAAATTCAAGTTTTTCCTCTGTTAAATCGGTGCGATTGGTAGAAATAATCCCTTTAGAATCGCACATCCAGATTGTTTCTGCCCCAGCTTTACGGAGTAACCGAGCGATCGCTACTCCCGCCGCCCCAGCACCGTTAATCACGATCTTGATTTCTGCTAAGGATTTATGCACCAGTTTCAGCGAATTAAACAACGCTGCCAAGGTGACAATTGCTGTACCATGCTGGTCATCGTGAAAAACGGGGATATCTAACTCTTGGCGTAATCTCTTTTCGATTTCAAAGCAGCGAGGTGCAGCAATATCTTCTAAATTTACGCCCCCAAATACCGGAGCAATATTTTTAACTGCTTGGATAATTTCTTCTGTATCTTGGGTGGCGAGACAGATGGGAAAAGCATCCAGCCCTGCAAATTCCTTGAATAGCATTGCTTTACCTTCCATGACTGGTAGGGCGGCGGCTGGGCCAAGATTTCCCAAACCTAAAACCGCACTACCATCGGTAACAATGGCTACGGTGTTTTGTTTGATGGTTAAGTTGTAAACTTCCTCTGGATCTTGAGCGATCGCAGTACAAATTCGACCGACTCCGGGCGTGTAAGCCATTGCCAAATCGGAAACACTCTTCAGGGGGATTCTACTGGTAATGCTGATTTTGCCACCGCGATGCAAATTAAAGGTGCGATCGTAAACACTGAGTAACTTGATATCTGGCAAGGCTTTGACTGCTTGCACAATGGTTTCAGCGTGTTCAGTACTGGCAGCATCCACAGTAATATCGCGGGTGGACTCTTTGCGGGTTTGCTCGATTAAATCAATTTGTCCGAGATTACCACCAGTAGTTGCGATCGCCTGTGTTACCGACGCCAACATCCCTACACGATTGGGAATCTGCAAGCGTAGTGTCAAACTAAAACTAGAATTAGGAGTTAGGTCTGCCATGTTGATTTTGGTTTTTAAGTTTTAGATTTTATATTGAATTGAGACAAAAACTAAAATTTGAGATTTGTAGTCTGTGGAAACACAATGTATGTAAACTTTTGGGATAATCATCAGTAGTTGGTTTACCCACTGGTGACAGTTTTGATAATTATTTTTATTTATACCAATGCATTTACTAATATAAATGAGTAACAATTTAGTAATTGTACCCAAATACACCAGATATTTTTTTATATTTTATCTATGTAAATATTTGTATAAACCTCGTCTAAACCCAAGCAGTATTGGGATGTATTGGCTTCTAGTGTAGGCGTAGCCCGCCGCAGGCATCACTTCCCCTTTCCATACCCTCAAAGCTTGTCATTAAGAGCGTCTCCATCAGGAAAAGGGTACAGAACTACCCAAGACATAACCCAAAGGGACGCCCAGCAGAGGTATCAAAACTTTAGGAGATACGGGGAGTTTTGAATAATAAGTAATTAATGCTTTTAGTATTAATGAATAAAAGCAACTTTTCTGGCTGATATTTTGTCACCATAGATTAACTGAATAAAATCAGTTGAGTCTTGCAAGGGGAGAAAACCCACCTAAAATGGGTGTAAGGAGAGAAACAATAAGATGTCTAATAACCGTTCTGGAGTATTTATTGGCGGTTTGATGCTGGGAGCTACCATCGGTGCTTTGACCGGTTTGCTGGTGGCTCCACGCACAGGGCGCGAAACGCGTAAAATTTTGAAAAAATCTGCCAATGCTATCCCAGAATTGGCAGAAGATTTATCAATGAGTGTACAAATTCAGGCAGATCGTCTCTCTGCTAGCGCCCTGCGAAACTGGGATGAGACTTTAGATAGATTAAGGGAAGCGATCGCAGCAGGTGTAGATGCCAGCCAGCGAGAAAGCCAAGTCTTGAAGCGACAAACAGCTGTTGAAGACTCAGATTCGCTTCCCCAACAATTAGAACGCTCATAAATGACATAACCGTGATTGAACCCCTGTTTTGGTTGGGACTTTCTTTACTTTTAGTCGCCACAAGCTTGACTGCGGTTTTAGTGGCGGCAATACCGGCATTGCAGGAGTTAGCACGCGCCGCTCGTAGTGCAGAAAAGCTATTTGATACCCTCTCACGGGAGTTACCACCCACTTTAGAAGCTATACGTGTGACTGGTTTGGAAATCACTGACTTAACTGATGATGTTAGTGAAGGTGTAAAAAGTGCCAGTCAAGTAGCTAAACAAGTCGATCAAAGTCTTGATAATGCAAGAATTCAGGCTCAAAATCTGCAAGTAAGTACGCGCAGCATCTTGATTGGCGCGAAAGCTGCTTGGAAAAACTTCACGCGCCAAAAACCTGTAAGGCGGACGAGCGATCGCTTACCAAGCAATGAAAAACCACCACTAACGTTGCGAGAACGAGAAGTGCTGAGGCAAGAAAATCGTCGGAGCAAAGCAGAGGTATACCGCGTTAATGACGGTTATAACGACACTGCTAGCTGGGAAACAAATTTCGATGACGAAGATTGACCAAAAATTAATTATGCAGCTATAGCTCTATGCTACAAATCAAATCCAAGATTACACCAAAAAGGTTCTCACCTGTTGAATTCGCAAAAAGTCATTATCACTCGAAACAACAGTTAATTAGTCCGCGCAGACTGACTTTGTTTGTGTAGCTGCGATTTCTTTCTAATCGCTTGGATTATTCTCTCTCCAGAGCCATAGAAGAGCGCTAGTGTCTATACCCCCTCCCCTCTCCCTTAGGCACAGGGATATTTTGAGTATTTTAAGCGCTTGACAAAATATACTTTATCTTTATGTATCACGAAGGCTACTCTCCACTCCCCAAAAACCTTTTGCTTTGATCCCTTAGATTAGAGTAAAGTAAACAAGTGTAAAGAACTATCATTTTTCTAGTACTCTTTTAAAACAACTTGTTCGCTTTTACCGTTAATATTTGTATAAAAACGTCCATGCAATCTTGTTTTTGGCGACGAATTCTCGTATCTATTGCAATATTTTTCCTGGCTGGGTCAATTTGGGTGATGCANTTCCCCCCAGCACTGGCTTATGACAATCCTGAGTTACTTCCTGACACTTTTACCCCAGTTGTAGATTTAGCTAAATCTCTGCCTGTACTGCAAGAAGAAAAGCTTGTCAAAGATTTAGAGCAGTTTGAAGCTGACACGGGCTGGAAACTGCGAGTATTGACCCAATATGACCGCACTCCAGGTAGGGCAGTTATCAAATATTGGGGTTTGGATGACAAAAGTATTCTACTCGTTGCTGATTCTCGTGGCGGTAACATCCTCAGTTTTAGCGTCGGCGATGCTGTTTATGAACTTTTACCCCGGACTTTTTGGATAGAACTGCAAACCCGCTTCGGTAATTTGTATTTTGTCCGCGAACAAGGCGAAGACCAAGCCATTCTACAAGCCTTAGAATCGGTTAAAGGCTGTTTGCTCAAAGGGGGTTGCAATGTTGTCCCCGGATTACCACGAGAACAGTGGATTCTCACCTTGATTAGCTCAATAATTGGTGGGGTGATTTGTGGATTTGAAGCTCAACCCCGCGAAAAAGGACAAGTTTTTGCTTGGCAATGGGCTTTAATTTTCTCACCTTTGTGGGGAATCTTGTTTATTGCCTTCGGCATTGGGCCAGTTGTGACACGTACAAGCGACTGGTTGCCTTTAGTTCGCAATATCTCTGGGTTTCTCATTGGCGTCTTGGTTGCCTACCTATCTCCTATTTTCAGTCGGTCTTCTTCTAGTAATGAGTTATGAGTGAGTAGTTAGGAGTGAGTAGTTTAATTAACTTATAACTCCTAACTCCTAACTCTTAACTCTCTGAAGCTGATAAGCTGAAAGCTAATATTTGAGAAGCTCAACAAAAATGGAATGGCACGTAACTGATGCTCAAAGTTTAGCAATCATTGATAGTGAAATTGGCGATCATGTCTTTTCACCCGCAGAGTATGAGATTGTGCGTCGGGTAATCTACGCCACGGCTGACTTTGAGTATAAGTCTTTGATTCGCTTTTCTGAGCGTGCCTTGCAAGCTGGAGCAGCAGCGCTAGCCGCACGTACCACGATTGTGGTAGATGTGCCGATGGTACAAGTAGGTATTGCTTACGACATTCAAAACACCTTTGCGAATCCAGTGTATTGCAGCATGGAAGCTTTAACACGCCCTCAAAAAGAAAAGACTCGCGCCGCATGGGGAATAGAAACCTTAGCCAAGCGTTATCCAGAGGGCATTTTTGTGGTAGGTCAAGCACAAACGGCACTGACTGCACTGGTGGATTTAATTGAAGTTGAGGAAATTAGACCTGCTTTAATAATTGCAACTCCAGTGGGATTTGTAAATGTTGATGAAGCTAAGGAGCGTTTACAAGACTCTCTAGTGCCTCACATTATAATTGACGGTCGCAAAGGTAATGCAGTTGTAGCCGCTGCGATCGTTGATGGATTAGTAGACTTAGCTTGGCAAGCCTATGGACAAGATGGAAATCGAGGGAGCTAGGAAAGTCAGCTCTATTCTATTCTGTATCCAAAAGAGTATTCATCAATCACTGAATATCCTGATATTTTTGTTAAGTAACGCGGTGTGCAACTTTATCTCAAACCTAACCCCTTCCCTACTAGCGTTGGGGAGTAAGATTCAAAGCCTCTCTCCGCTTGCCTAACGGCAGGCTAACGCCAACGGGAAGAGAAATGGAAGTGGGGTTTTAAAAATAAGTCGCACATCGCGTTAAGTAGTGCTGTTCAAGGAGCCTTTTCTTGTGGTAATTCAAGGTTTCAGTTTAAGCGCATATCTTGCAATTCCTGTGATATTAAGTCTTTTGGCTGATGGAGAAGGAATAAAAGTATCTTTGGTTAAAAACGTTCGTCAGGTATCTACTAACAAAGAAATTATCCTATCCAGCCGTGAGCTAATCAGCACTAGGGCAACTCCAAAAACATACTATGTTAGTGGTGTTGGAAATGACACAAATAGCGGACTCTCTAGTTCATCCGCCTTTAGGACAATTCAAAGGGCAGCAAATCTGACTAACCCTGGCGATACAGTATTGATTATGAATGGAGTCTACAGGAATGCAAAACCAAGTGGGGACGTAGTATCTATTACTCGCTCTGGAACAGCAAATGCATGGATTAAGTTTAAAGCATATCCTGGACATCAACCGAAAATTCAACACAATGGATGGCAGGGAATTTTCATTCACAAGGGAGCGTCATATATTGAGATAAATGGGTTGGAGGTGATAGGAAATAATGCCAACATAACCCTTGATTATGCGATGAGTCAGAAAACTAACAAATTAAACCCGCTAACGAATGGAAACTGCATTAACATAGATGGACGAAAAGATGGTCATAGTCACCATATACGTATTGTCAACAACAAGGTACATGGGTGTGGAGGAGCAGGCATTTCCGCTATTCAATCGGACTATGTGACAATAGATAATAACGAAGTGTTCGATAATGCCTGGTATAGCGTTTATGGTTGCAGTGGCATTTCGATATTGAGCAGTTGGAATTATGACAACAAACGGGGATACAAGATGTTTGTTACTAACAACAAAACCTACAACAATCGGATGTACATCCCTTGGATTGCAGTCGGAAAGATCACAGATGGTAATGGCATTATTATCGATAGTACAAAAAATGATGAAAACCCCAAATTGGGTGCATATAAAGGATACACTTTAGTTAAAAATAATCTTGCATTTAATAATGGTGGATCGGGTATTCATGCATTTTTAAGCGAACATGTTGATATTGTAAATAACACAGCTGTTTTAAATAACCAAAGTCCAGAACTTAATGGCGGGCAAATATTTGCTCACACATCATCTGATGTCAGAATTCTTAGGAATATTCTTTATGCTTTTCCTGGAAAAAATATTAATAATAAGACTAAAAATAAAAATGTTATTTATGATTATAATGTCTACATTAATAGTTCTAAAATAAATGTTAAAGGGTCTCACGATATTGTTGCAGGCTCACAATTTTTAAGCAAGTATCCTACTCTAGAAAAAATATCCGGCGATTGGAAATCGCGGTTAGATAAACAAAATCCGCCAAAACGACCTTATGTAGAACCTAAGTCGGCAGGTTTTGCCTGCGGGACAGTGACTTATCGTTTGCAAGGGAAACTCATCAAAGTGGGATGCTCTCGTTAGCAAAAAGTCAGGAGAGATTTATCCCGAATCCAAATGCTCGAGTCTTTTGGGCAACTATCAAGAAGTTTTGCAGTTGAGAGCAAACTGCCGAAATATTTGCGATTAAGGCTCTTAATTACTAAACGACTCACACAATGCGTAAATGCAGGGTGTGAGTCTATCTCTATCTTGTACGTTTCTGAAAGAGAAGCCTGTACTAATTACCTCTTCAATCCTCTACTGTACGACGCCGACGACGCGGCTTTTGTTGTTGGTCTTCACGCAAGCGGCGACCGACTTCATTAAAGAAATCCCGCCGCAGAAAAGGATAATCGCTAACCCACAGGTCGCGATTGGGAAAGTATATATCGCTGAATTCTTCAATACTGCTCAAATCTGGACGATTTGACATCACTACCATTTCTGCAATTTGGCCGCGAGTAATAACTTTGTGGGCAGGACGCAATGGTGCTACAAACTCAATGGTAAATCCTGTATCATCACCTATCTCTAAGTTTATCTGTTTTTCTCGGTTTTCTATAATCACCAATTCGCCTTTGTTGTTGACTGTTTCGGTTTTACCTATCAACTGGTCTGTAATCCACCAATCTAGGACTCGACCACGGAAAAAGCCGCCATACTTGTAACGGCGGCATTGTAAATTCCGCATACTTGCTTGAAACACTGGATACCACAGCCAAAAAAANGCGCTAATTACCCCTAGCACAAATACTATTGAAGCAAACTCAAGCTTGAAAATAACTATTGCAAGCAAAATAACAACTACCGCAACTACAGAAATTAACAGCCGTTGCAAAAAATTTGAGAATTTCCCCCAGTAGTACTTATACTGCAAACCAGTGGCAATTAGGGGGACAACTTGTTCAAATTTCTGGCGAGTCAGTGGTACTAACATGAGTGCTAAGTAATAAATGCCCAATTGTGTGTTTAAAGTATCTTTTCTAATCCATATACTAACGACTTTAGCGCTAAGACTTTGCGAATCGCTAGTAGCACTCCTGGCATATAGCAAGCGCGATCGCTCGTATCATGTCGTAAAGTATAAATCTGTCCTGCTGCGCCAAAAATTACTTCCTGGTGGGCAATCAATCCCGGCAAGCGGACGCTATGAATTCTAATTCCTTCATCTGCGATACTGCCCCTCGCTCCTGCTAATTTTTCCGTTTCTTCTACAAGAGCAGGGTTAAAAGTTTTACCCAATTCTCCTAATAACTGCGCTGTTTGAATGGCAGTACCGCTAGGAGCATCAGCTTTTTGATTGTGATGCAGTTCGATAATTTCCACATGGTCAAAATATTTTGAGGCTGCGATCGCAGCTTGTTGCAAAAGTACCATCCCAATGGAAAAATTAGGAATAATTAGACAACCAGTGCTAGCTTTGTCTGCAAAGTCTGCCAAATCTTGAATTTGTTCTGGACTTAACCCAGTGGTGCCCACTACAGGACGAATACCGTAAGCGATCGCACTGCGAATATTGTCATAAACTGAATCGGGATGGGTAAAGTCTACAATCACCCCTGGAGGAGACTGTCTGTCACCAGCCACATACCCCAACATCGGTTCTAATTGATTGGTAATCGGCACTTCCAGAGGTTCGCTTAAACCCGCCAACTCCCCAGCATCTTTATCTTGATGTTCTAAACTGTAGTCAATTGCACCCACTAGGTTTAAGTCAGGTGCTTGTGCCACCGCCTTAACCACTTCACGGCCCATTTTGCCAGCAGCACCGTTGACAATAACCGGGATAGGAGCTTGATTCGTCATAGGTCGAGAAATACTTTTTGAGTCAACAAGGGAATTGTAAAGACTTTCGCGATCTAGTAGCTAGCTTCTCAAATTTTTGGCTTAGGGACTTCCAAGAAATAAATTATCCATTTTGTGGGGTGGGCATCTTGCCCGCCCTAGATATTGGGACGGGTGGGGACACCCATCCCACAAGAAAATTTGGGATGTTTTTATTTGGAAATCCCTTAATTCCACCTACCCTGAATTGTGCAGCTAATCGCTTACTTTTTCCACTCCTTAAAAGTTCGGTTCTCGTTTTCATCCCACTATCTTACCCAGTAACCCGTTTTATTTGCCGATCGTACTGCCTTGATAAATAGGGGCGGCGAATTACATCAGCCTTCATTTGTCAAGTCTAGTTGACTATTTGTAATATTATTGTTATATTTATTTACATAGCTTAGTAAAACCCAAAAGAAAGGTGCATAGCTAAAATTGCACCTTGTCTATTACCGATATAGTTTTGGTTGCATTGGGTGTTAACTAAGAAAAACAGACTTCGGTTTTGCAATATCCCATCGACATTTGGACTTCTCCCATTTACCTCGGCTATCAAGTCGGGGTTTTTTATGTTCTCCATTAGCAGCTTATTTCTTTAACTTTTCTCAGGAAACTTTCGCTCTCGCACTTCCACGGCATAATCTTGCACGGCTTTGGTAATCGTCTCACGCAAATTTGTGTAAACTTTGGCGAATGGTGGATGCTTTTGGGCCAGTCCGAGGACATCTGAGGTAACTAAAACTTGTCCATCGCAGTGAATTCCCGCACCGATACCAATTGTGGGAATACTCAATTTTTGGGAAATCTGCATTGCTAAATCTGCGGGGATATGCTCTAACACGAGGGAAAATACACCTGCTTGTTCGAGAGCGATCGCTTCTTGTAAAATTCTCTCACTAGCTTCTTGCGTCTTTCCTTGTTGTCGCAAACCCAGTTGATGTATTGATTGCGGTGTCAAACCCACATGACCCATGACTGGAATTCCAGCTTCTACTAAACGAGCTACAGTTTCGGTCATTGCTGGATAGCCACCTTCCAATTTTACCGCTTGAGCGCCCGTTTCCTTTAGTACTCGCCCAGCTGAGTGCATCGCTTGTTGGAGACTTTCTTGATACGTCAAAAAAGGTAAATCTACAACTACTAATGCCCGTTTCACCCCACGGCGTACAGATTTGGCATGATAGATGATTTCATCCAAAGTTATTGGCAGTGTCGTTTCATACCCTAAAACTACTGCCATAGAGTCACCCACAAGGATTAAGTCTACACCAGCTGCATCGAGGAGTTGAGCGATCGCATAATCCCAGGCAGTCAACGCGACAATTGAACGTCCCTGTTGTTTCCATTGAATTAATTGCTGGGTAGTGATTGCCATTTTTATAGGTGAGGAGTTAGGAGTTAGGAGCGAGGAGTTAGGAGTTAAGAGTGAGAAGTTAGGAGTTTTCAATTTCAAAAATTCTTTAATTTATAACTCCTAACTCATAACTCTTAACTAATCATTTAACGGCGCGGCTGAAAGCAATATGGGGTTTTGCACTGTCGGTTTTGGGCATTAACCAAGCTAGACCTTCACTAGTGCCAATCCATAATTTATTGCCGATGTCAGGTGCAAGGGTAAGAACCCGACTAGAAGGAAGTCCAGCAACTTCTTCGTCTAATACAGCTCCTGTATTTGGATTTAATCGTAACAAACCATTATTAGTCCCGACCCAGAGACTACCATCTTTAGCAAAACGTACCGCTGTCACGTCACGCCCACGCAAGCGAGTCACAGACCGCAACACTGCACCAGTTTTTGGGTTAATAACTAGCAAATTATTCGGCATTCCCGCCCAAATTAAGCCTTCTGGACTAATAGCTAAAGCTTGTACAGTCGTCCCTGGTAAATCGGCTATTCGCTTCATAATCGCAGCACTAGCAGTATTTACCCGCACCAATCCATCCAGAGTACCAACCCACAATTGACCTTCAGCATCTAAAGTCAAGGCGTTAGCGCTGACACCAGGCAGATTTTTTAATGTTGTCATAATCAAGCCTTGGTCGGGACTAATGAGAGCTAAACCGCTATCGGTTCCAGTCCACAAATAACCCCGTTTGTCAAGTAAGAGTGACAACACGCGTTTAGAAGGCAAAAATAAATTTTGTGCGGTGATTTCGTTAGTGCGGGGGTCAACTCGAACTAGTCCCTCATAACTTCCTACCCACAAACGTCCTACTTTGTCTTGGGCTAAAGCCCCAATGGCAACATTCGGTAAGCTAACACGAGAAATAATCTTGCCGGTTTTAGGATCGATCCGCGATAGTCCCCGCCATGAACCTACCCAAAGATTACCTGTAACATCTCCCAATAAATTACCAACACGATAATCAGTTTTCGGCGAATTTTCTTCAACGCCCCGCTCATCGGGCAAAGATTCTACTCGCGGTGGCGGTGCGGAAGATGGGTAAGCGGGGGTTACATCAGATGAATTAATGTCAGGGGTTTTTTGCGCCCATCCCATATTTGGCAAAGCTATCAACCCCAGCAAGATAGAAGTAATTAATAAACTAGTACGCTTGTAAAACAATACCACGGTGACATTTCCTTTGGAGACAGTACCCATAGCATTTACCTAAACTGGCTTTGGGTTAATTTCAGTGTTCCCTTAGCTGGTATTTTTTAAACATTGGGGATTGGGGACACAACTCTTGGAGAGGCTATGCCAACGACAAGCGGTAGTTGAATCTCGACTTACCTCGACTTCGCTCGGCACAAGTCGCTCGATTTCCGTGCAGCGATGCACTGAGCCTGTCCTGAGCGCAGCCTCTCGTAGAGAAGGGCGCAGTCGTTGTGTCGAAACTAGAGTGTATTGGTGGTAACTGGGGATTTCGCCATCTATTGGCGTGTCAAGGCTAAAATGTTGCAATAAATTTTCTTGTGGGGCGGGCATCTTGCCCGCTAATTAGGACGGGCTAGAAGCCCATCCCACAAGAGTTTGCTAATGCACAAATTTAGTCTTGACACGTCACGACCCGATCATTTCAGTCCTTTACAGTTATTAATGACATTTTGTAAAGCTTTTGTAACAAAAAGTTTAAATCTTTATGTAATAACAAAATTAAATAGATAAGTTAAAAACTTTCAAAGAATAACTTATCGAATTCTTGATATATTGTGAAACAAGTTACAAATTACGCGGTGTGCAATTCTTTTATCTTTTGCTCACCACTCTGCTAAATCTCTGTCAAGTAAATTCTTTTCTGGTATCTTTTCCAACAAAGGAAAAGATATAAGGAGTGTAAAGGCGGGAATGTGTGCCAGCCAGCCCAATCCCCTGAATACCCTGATTTATGGGGGAATTATCTAAATGCTGCCCACAAAAGGCGGAAGTTTTGGTGAAATTGAGAAGGTTTAGTTGGGTGCGAAGAAGAAGTAAAAAAGAATTTTGATTTTTAGCAAGAGGGAACAGTAGAAGCGCTAGGTCGTGTACCCCTAGAAGGGGAAAACACTGGTGAGGAGGGCTACCACCGCTACCAAAGTGTCCGCCGCAAAAAAACTGCTAACCTTTGCCAAAAACAATCCTTAACAAAAATTTTCCTGATCTTTTCTCCGATAAGGGGGGTAAGAGCTGAGTGATGGGAAGTTGCACAAAACGTGATTTGATAATTAACAAGAGTGATTTCAGGGAAGGATAAAATTATGTCTTACGCTCAAACGAAGACTCAGAGCAAATCTGGGTATCAAGCCGGGGTTAAAGATTACAGATTAACTTATTACACACCCGATTACACACCAAAAGATACCGATCTTCTAGCTGCGTTCCGTATGACACCTCAGCCTGGTGTTCCTCCCGAAGAAGCAGGTGCGGCTGTTGCGGCTGAATCCTCCACAGGTACTTGGACAACTGTGTGGACAGATTTGCTTACCGACCTCGATCGCTACAAAGGTCGTTGCTATGACATCGAACCAGTTCCCGGCGAAGACAACCAGTACATTTGTTACGTTGCCTATCCTTTGGACTTGTTTGAAGAAGGTTCTGTAACCAACGTTTTGACCTCAATTGTTGGTAACGTATTTGGTTTCAAAGCTTTACGGGCACTGCGTCTAGAAGACATCCGTTTCCCAGTAGCTTACATTAAGACTTTCCAAGGACCACCTCACGGTATCCAAGTTGAGCGCGACAAGTTAAACAAATACGGTCGTCCTTTGTTGGGTTGTACCATTAAGCCCAAATTGGGTCTTTCCGCTAAGAACTACGGACGCGCTGTATACGAGTGCTTACGCGGTGGTTTGGACTTCACCAAAGACGACGAAAACATCAACTCCGCACCATTCCAAAGATGGCGCGATCGCTTTTTGTTCGTAGCTGAAGCTATCAACAAAGCTCAAGCTGAAACCGGTGAAATTAAAGGTCACTACCTCAACGTCACCGCCCCCACCTGTGAAGAAATGCTGAAGCGGGCTGAGTACGCTAAAGAACTCAAAATGCCCATCATCATGCATGACTACCTCACCGCAGGTTTCACCGCCAACACTACATTGGCTCGTTGGTGCCGCGATAACGGTATCTTGCTGCACATTCACCGGGCGATGCACGCTGTAATTGACCGTCAAAAGAACCACGGTATCCACTTCCGTGTATTGGCTAAAGCCCTACGTTTATCTGGTGGCGACCACATCCACACTGGTACAGTAGTTGGTAAGTTGGAAGGTGAGCGCGGCATCACAATGGGCTTCGTTGACCTGTTGCGTGAAAACTACATTGAGCAAGACAAGTCTCGTGGTATCTACTTTACCCAAGACTGGGCTTCTCTACCTGGTGTAATGGCAGTTGCTTCTGGTGGTATCCACGTATGGCACATGCCCGCACTGGTAGAAATCTTTGGTGATGACTCCGTACTACAATTCGGTGGTGGTACTCTGGGACACCCTTGGGGTAACGCTCCTGGTGCAACCGCTAACCGCGTCGCCTTGGAAGCCGTTGTTCAAGCTCGTAACGAAGGCCGTAACTTGGCTCGTGAAGGTAACGATATCATCCGCGAAGCTGCCAAGTGGTCTCCTGAACTGGCTGTTGCTTGCGAACTGTGGAAAGAAATCAAGTTCGAGTTTGAAGCAATGGATACCGTCTGATCTGAGTTAACAGTTAAGAGTTAAGAGTTAAGAGTTAGGATTTGCATTAATTCATAACTCATAACTCATAACTCATAACTCTTCAGGGCTGGGGTCAAGCATGAATCTTAAGCAAATTGCGAAGGACACAGCCAAAACTCTCCAAAGCTATCTGACTTATCAGGCTCTAAGGACAGTATTGGCACAGCTAGGCGAAACTAATCCGCCATTAGAACTTTGGTTGCATAACTTTTCGTCTGGCAAAATTCAAAATGGTGAGTCATTCCTTGAGCAGCTGTTGCGAGAAAAACCAGATTTGGCTTTGCGAATCATGACTGTCAGAGAACACATTGCGGAAGAAATTGCAGAATTTTTACCGGAAATGGTTCGCACTGGCATTCAGCAAGCCAACATGGAGCAGCGTCGCCAGCATTTAGAACGGATCACACGAATAGACACATCTAACCCCAGTCTGCAACCAGAACAGCAAACAACTTCAGATCAGAATTTGGATAACTTATCCAATTAGTTCGGTCAATCTACTAGTAAAAATCGCAACCCATTATCAAAAGCTATGCAAACTTTACCAAAAGAGCGTCGTTACGAAACCCTTTCTTATCTTCCCCCTCTGTCTGATGCTCAAATCGCTAAACAGGTTCAGTACATCTTGAATCAAGGTTACATTCCTGCGATCGAGTTTAACGAAACTTCTGAGCCAACAGAATTATATTGGACAATGTGGAAGTTGCCTTTGTTCGGTGCTAAATCTACTCAAGAAGTATTGAGCGAAGTTCAAGGATGCCGCTCTCAATTCAACAACAGCTATATCCGTGTTGTGGGTTTTGACAACATCAAGCAGTGCCAAGTTCTCAGCTTCCTTGTTCACAAACCCAACAGATACTAAGTCTAGTTAGTTGGAATTAATCATGGGATAGTTCAAGTAATTTGTTTGTCCCCGTATAGGAGAGGTAGATAATTCTACCTCTCCTTTTTTATAATTAGGTGTTACGGAACATTGAGCTTTATCAGGACTTACGCAAAATTATGGAAAAACGAACCGCAAAGGACGCAAAGGACACGAAGGGAAGAAGGTTTCAGAGAGTTCTTGCGTAAGTCCTATTTATGATAAAACTCATCATGAAGCTCAATGTTTGCTTTCTAGTATCAGCAAACTGGAAAGACTAATATCATTGGAAACTTTAAGCATTTATACTTCACTATCTAATGCATTATCCGAAGCGTCCCGGTTGGTGGGAGAATAAAGACGAGAAATGATGCAAGCCTTGTGTTATCTCCAGCCCAAAGGAATCTGTAGAAATGTGGAAACGAATTGTATTAATTTTGCTATTGGTGTTGAGCTTCAGTCTGAGTAATTCGGATGTAGCGTCTGCTGCTGGACTCAAAAGCTTTGTAGACAGTGGTGATGGCTATCAGTTTTTATATCCTAACGGCTGGCTACCAGTTAAAGTTGCCGATGGGCCAGATGTGGTTTTTCATGATTTGATTGAGGTGTCTGAAAATGTTTCGGTTGTGATTAGCCCAGTTCCAGAAGGCAAAACTTTGTCAGAATTGGGAACCCCAACAGAAGTAGGATACAAATTAGGAAAAGCGGCTCTCGCGCCTCCTGACTCTGGTCGTTCGGCTGAATTAGTCAATGCCGCACAGCGAGAAGTAGACGGTAAAACATACTACCTTTTAGAGTATGAGGTTAAACTCCCCAATCAACAGGAACGACACAACATCGCCAGTGTCGCTGTGAGCCGTGGTAAACTTTTTACCTTCAACGCCTCAATTCCTGAAAAACGCTGGCAGAAAGTTAAACGGATGATTGATGAGGTTGTTAATTCTTTTTCTGTCTATTAATTGGGGAGTGGCAAGTAAGAATTTTAGATTTTAGATTTTAGATTTTAGATTGGAATTTAATCCAAAATTTAAAATCCAAAATCCAAAATTGAATAGCCCAATGCCCAATTAACAAATTTTTCTAAAATCTCATGAAAATTCCACTTTTTGTACTTGCTTCAGCTTCCCCAGCCCGACGCCGCTTGTTGCAAACTGTTGGTATTGAACCGATAGTTCGAGCAAGTGACTTTGATGAGTCGCAAATTGAACTAAGTGAACCAGCAGAATTGGTCAAAACTCTTGCCCAGTATAAAGCGGAAACTGTAGCCCCACAGTTTGAATCAGCTTTGATTATGGGTTGTGATTCAGTTTTGTCCATCAATGGTGAAATTTACGGCAAACCAGCAGACTTCTCTGAAGCGATCGCTCGTTGGCAGATAATGCAAGGTAACTTTGGCGATTTGTACACAGGTCACGCTTTAATTGACCATGACCAAAATCGAACTTTAGTCAAGTCACAAGTTACAAGAGTTTACTTTGCTCAAATGAGCGAAAAGGCAATTAAAGCTTATGTTGCCACTGGTGAACCACTCAAGTGTGCTGGAGCCTTTGCCATTGAAGGTTTTGGAAGTTTCTTCGTAGAAAAAATTGCAGGCTGTCACAGCAATGTAATTGGACTTAGTTTACCCCTGCTGCGCCAGATGCTAAGTGAATTGGGATACGATGTCACTGATTTCTGGCAGCAATAGTCCCTTGTCTAAAGTTATTAACCAATGAGTAATGAGTAATGAGTAATGAGTAATGAGTAATGAGTAATGAGTAATGACTAATAACTAATAACTAAATTGCCTGATATTGAGTATTGCCTCTCCATGATCTGGAATCCAGGCTAGCCACTCATCTGCTGAAACCGGACACAATAAAAGTGCTTCGTCAAAACTAAAGGGGTTGGGAAGTTGTAAAAGGTTTACCCAAGTAGAAGCTCTGAACCTCTGTAAACCTTCCAGATTATTGTGCCTTTTTGTTTGCATAGCAAAATCTGGTCTATGAGAATCTAGTTTCATAGCTTTCTATTAACCTTCACAAATGGGTTAATCTAAAATTATTTCTGTAACCTAGACTACAAAATAAATAATCCTTGTGAAAAGCATCTGTCTTATAAATTTACGTTGGCTGGGTGCAAGTGTTTGCTTATATTGCAGACCAGAACAGGTATGGCACGACAGGTTGTAGACTGGCCATTAGATCGCATTCCCAACTAGAATATGTCATTTACTTCTATGCCCTCGCTGCGTGAGCAACAACATCCCCTAATTCGTCAGCTAGCTGATTGTATTGAGGCAGCTTGGCATCAACACCTGGATTTATCCCCTTACCATTTGCCTAATGAGTTGGGGTATGTGGAAGGTAGATTAGAAGGCGAAAAACTGACGATTGAAAACCGTTGCTATCAAACGCCCCAGTTTCGGAAAATGCACTTGGAACTGGCAAAAATCGGAAATATGCTGGATATTTTGCACTGCGTCATGTTTCCCCGTCCAGAATACAACCTGCCGATGTTTGGTTGTGATTTAGTTGGGGGTAGAGGCCAAATTAGTGCAGCGATCGCAGACCTTTCTCCAATTCACGTAGAGCGCACCTTACCAGAATCTTATACTTCTGCACTGACACAGCTAACAGTGCTTAACTTTTCCCAACCCCGTGAATTACCAGAATGGGGAAATATTTTTTCAGATTTCTGTATCTTTGTCCGCCCCAGTTCCCCAGAAGAAGAAACAATGTTTCTCTCGCGGGTGCGAGAATTTTTAGATATTCATTGCACCCAAGCGATCGCCTCACATCCTGTTTCAGTTGAACAAGTCACCCAAAATCTTGCCGGACAACACAACTACTGCACCAAACAGCAGCAAAATGATAAAACCCGCCGCGTACTAGAAAAAGCCTTTAGTCCAGCTTGGGCAGAAAATTACATGACCACAGTTTTATTCGACCTCCCAACTTAAAATAATTCGTAATTTGTAATTCGTAATGCCGCTCACGGACTCGCTAACGTCATTAAGTTTTGTAACTCTTATAAGACAAGAGCCACAAAACTTGCATCTGTTAGTTGCTATGCAACTTAAACCCCCCAAATTAGTTAATTATTTCCCTCATCTCCCTCATCTCCCCCATCTGTAGGCTCTGCTACGTTTTCAGCTAATGGATAAATGTAGAATTCATTCAACGAGAGTTTTATGGAGTTCCAAAACAGAACAGGGAGAATAGTAAGGTCTTTGAAGCGAATATCACAAAATGGTTTGTTGTCCTAGTAGGTGCAAACAACTAGAGACAGCTAACTCATTGACCAGAAAGTTAAGGAAACTCTGATGTTAGGAATGTTTAAATTGACAGACATTTTTTAGTTAGTTAATCGTTGATTGACTTAAGGAAGACTAACTTTTTTAGCAAGATTGTGTCCAACAAAGGCAACAGTCTATTTTTGATGTTTCTTTTCAATTTTGTGACTAACTATAGCCGTAGTGAATGTAGCAGTAAAGTACCGCATCATACCAATTTAGAATTTTTTATAGAGATGTGATATATCGCGTCTCTATATCTAGATTCATACTGCTTGTGAATTCTGCTAACTCCCATTGCACTCATGTCTCAATAATACTCAGAGTTATTGCATAGTCAGCTACTATAGCGTTTCTTAGTTTCAATACAGACCTAATCCCGCCCCTTAGTAAGCCTCAAAGCCGTTTGGAGAAAGGTCAAAGTGTATTGCATACATAATGATCGGCTATAGAAAACACCATTTTGTAAAGCCATAGTGTTGAACGTTCATCACACAATGGATTTTTAAGCCATACCCAGCTTGAAACCACTGTTGTTTGTCCTAACAGCTGGCTGTTGATTAAAAACCTTTTTATTTTTACTTCCATCAGCACAATTCAGGTAAATGGGCAACATACTATGTCAAGGGTGACTGAAAAGCCGAAGCCAAGTGAACAGACACTAAATCATGAACAACCTAAGATTTGGTGGGGTATTGCTGTAGCTGTGCCAGTAGTAATCGCTGCTGGGATACTAGGTACGGCTAAAATCGAGCAGTTAAGAAAACTAGCTACATCCGTACCAGTAATGCCATCTACCAATAGCATTAGTGCTGTAGGGCGTTTGGAACCGCGAGGCGAAGTTGTTAAATTGTCCGCCCCATCATCAGGATTAGCGCCATCGTCACGAATTCAGCAACTTCTGGTGAAAGAGGGTGAAAAGGTAAGGCAAGGTCAAATTGTGGCAATTTTGGACAATCGCGATACCCAAATAGCCGGACTACAAGAGGCAAAAGCGAAAGTCCAAGAAGCCCGTGCGAATTTGGCACAAGTCAGGGCTGGTTCTCCCAGAGATATTCAAGCTCAAAGAGCAGTTATTGCTCGCCTACAAGCACAGTTAATTGGCGAAAGGAATGCAGGGCAAGCAGCGATCGCGCGGGTTGCAGCTCAGTTAAGTGGTGATAAACTTGTCCAACAAGCAACCGTGAATCGCCTAGAAGCTGAACTTAGTGGGCAAAGAGATGCTCTGAGAGCAACGGTTGTACGTATTAAAGCCGAACAGCGCAATGCTCAAGTCGATGCCGGACGCTATGATTATTTATACAAAGAAGGTGCTATTTCTCAGCAAGAGCGGGACAGAAGACGCTTGAGTGCAATAACTGCTAATCAGCAGGTGGCTGAAAGCCAAGCTACCCTAAAGCAAACATTGGCAACCTTGCGACAGCAACTTGCGGAAGCTAGAGCCAACCAAATACAAAATTTAGCAACTTTGCAACAGCAGTTAATCGAAGCTAAAGTTAACCGCGATAAAACTGTCGCAACTTTGCAAAGACAAATCGATGAAGAAAAGGCCAAACTAAGCAGAATTTTAGATGTTAGTCCTACCGATGTGCAAGTAGCACAAGCTCAAGTTAGTAATGCGATCGCAAATGTCAGAAAAGCCGAAGCAGAACTAAGATTAAGCTACGTTCAAGCACCAATCGCTGGAGAGATTTTAAAGGTTTACACCAAATCGGGTGAAGCGATCGGCGCAAATGGCATTGCTGAAATTGGGCAAACCAACCAAATGTTTGTAATTGCTGAAGTCGCTGAAGACAGCATTGGTAAAGTCCGTCTTGGTCAAAATGCTACTATCACCAGTGATAACGGCGCATTTAGCGGCGAATTAAAGGGAACTGTCACTGATATTGGCAGAAAAATTGGTAAAAAAGATGTGCTGAATACAGATCCAGCCGCAGATGTGGATGCCAGAGTTGTAGAAGTGAAAATTGCTCTATCTCCAGAAGATAGCCAGAAAGTTTCTGGTTTAACTTACGCCAAAGTTATTGTCGATATTAATAACTAATTAAGTTGTCGGTGAGCAGTAATCCTAATCCATAATTTGATATTTTGGATTAAAAATATTCTTGAATGGTCTGTTTAATCAATTTTAAACATTCTATCAATTCTGTACGGGTGTCACCATAATGGGTTGAAAATCTAAAATTGCTACTCTTGTTGAGACGCCTATAAAATGAATCAAAAAATACCTCTATCGTGGCTACAACTGACAAGAGAAAAAACTCGTCTGGCTGTTGCTTTAGCAGGAATTGCTTTTGCCGATATTTTAATGTTTATGCAACTCGGCTTCCGAGATGCTCTGTATTATAGTAACGTTAGATTCCATAACAGCTTGCAAGGCGATATTGTTTTAATTAATAGTCAATCTAACGCTATATTGGCGATGAGAAGCTTTTCTCAACGACGATTATATAAAGCTTTAGAATTACCCGCAGTTCAATCAGTACATCCGATCTATTTGGACTTTACAATTTGGAAAAATCCTGTTACAGGTCGTCCTCGGAGTATCCTAATTTTTGGAATGAACCCAGAAACTAACCTAGTTAACTTACCTGGAGTTCAGGAAAATTTAGATAAACTTAAACTACCTGATGTCGTTCTATTTGACCGTTCTTCTAGAGTAGAGTATGGGCCGATCGCTACTAATTATGATCAAGGAAAGCCTGTAACAGCAGAAGTACGAAGGCGGCGAATTAAAGTAGGAGGACTCTTTACATTAGGTGCATCATTTGGTGCAGATGGTAATTTAATTACGAGCGATCTCAACTTTTTCCGAATATTCAGTAATCGTCAAAAAGGATTAATTGATATTGGGCTAATTAGATTAAAGCCGGGAGCAGATGCTAATGTTGTTGCCCAACAATTACGAAAGTATTTACCTAATGAAGTAAATGTTTTAACTAAACAAGAATTCATTGATTTTGAGCGGAGCTACTGGGCGAATAGTACAGCTATTGGCTTTATTTTCACATTAGGGACTGTCATGGGTTTCATTGTGGGGACTGTGATTGTTTATCAAATTCTTTATACAGAAGTCGCAGACCACTTAGCTGAGTACGCTACTCTCAAGGCGATAGGTTACACGCAAAACTATTTATTGACGGTCATTCTTCAAGAAGCTTTATTACTAGCAGTTTTAGGCTATTTTCCTGGAATAGTTTTTGCCTTATTTATGTATGATAGTGCCAGAAATGCAACACTCTTACCAGTTTTTATGAGTTTTGAACGAGCTACAATGGTATTGATTTTGACTATGCTAATGTGTATTATTTCTGGTGCGATCGCAGTTAGAAAATTACGCTCTGCCGATCCAGCAGATATCTTTTAATTAATATTGTATTAATTAAAAGATATTAATAATAAGTTTGACTTATGATAAAAACTAAGCAAATTTAATTTCTGACAGCCACTACAGTTAAATTTTGGAAATACTAATTTATAACTAACAAAAATATGATGGAAAAAGAACCTGTAATCGCCATTAAAAATCTCAATCACTTCTATGGCAAAGGCTCACTGAGAAAACAGATATTATTTGATATCAACCTAGATATTTATCCAGGTGAGATTGTGATTATGACCGGGCCATCAGGTTCAGGTAAAACAACCTTACTGAGCTTAATTGGTGGTTTGCGGTCTGTACAAGAAGGAAGTTTAAAATTTTTAGGTGAAGAACTTATTGGCGTCAGTCAAAGCAAATTAGTGCAGATGCGACGCAACATTGGTTATATTTTCCAAGCTCACAATTTGCTAGGTTTCTTGACAGCCAAGCAAAATGTGCAAATGGCAGTAGAATTGAACGATAATATTTCTCAAACAGAAGCAGTGGCTAAATCAAAAGCTATGCTGGGGTCTGTTGGTCTAGAAGAACGAGTTGATTACTACCCAGACAATCTTTCTGGTGGACAAAAACAAAGAATTGCGATCGCTCGCGCCTTAGTGAACCGTCCTCCTTTGGTACTAGCAGACGAACCAACAGCAGCATTAGACAAACAATCAGGACGCGATGTTGTAGAAATAATGCAGAGTCTAGCCAAAAATCAGGGAACTACTATCTTATTGGTGACACACGACAACCGGATTTTAGACATAGCCGATCGCATTGTCGAAATGGAAGATGGTCTTTTAACCCGTAATTCCCCCAATACAGTTATTCAGTCATGATTTTTAGTCATTTGTCCTTTGTGAATGACCAATAATATCATGTCTGTTTAAACACTTATAATATTTGTAGGTTGGGTTGAAAAACCCAACATTTGATCCTTGTTTATGTTGGGTTTCACTGGTGTTCAACCCAACCTACATTGATAGATTTTATTACAAGTAATAACCTGAACTTGATATGACCAATGACCAATGACAACCATAATTTATTGTCTAGCCGAGCCTGATTTTTTAATTCCAGATGACTTTGGTGGAGTTGGAGTATTTGGTTGGCGACTGGTACGAAAAGTTACATTCACCCCTTCATTCGATTGTTCCAGCACAAGTAGAGGCGTAGGTTTAGCCTTTTGATCCCAATGCATAGTAGCAATCCGACCTTGAATTATTGGTTGCCAACTATCTTCGTCTTCTATGGGGCTTAAATAAGTTTCTATACAATCAATAATTTGACTAATAGTCGCAGAAGTTGCTTGCGTCGGTAACTTCATTAACTTGATTTGAATCCGAAACAGCACCCGTTTAGCAGAATTCCCTGGACTACCAGTTTCATACTCGACATCAAAAATTTCATCTACTTGCCGTCCAGCACTATTAGCGATTCCAACTGATCCTTGTTGGGCTTGACTTGGACGCAGAGCTTGAGAAATTTTTTCTTTGATCTGAATCTTTATTTGATTAAGAATTGCAAAGTGAAACACCTCCTCTGACATCCGCATCCGCAGATAATCCAGGTTAAAATCCCGTGAGTTCACCAAATCGGGATTAGTTTCCATTTTGCGAATTGTTTCCAGCGCCAGCTTAAACTTTTTCTCTAGTTCTCGCGCGCGGAAGTGTTCAAACTTAAGTTTTTTCTCCAGCCTATCCTTCTGGAGTTTAATATATACAATCAAAGCAATCACCACTAAAGCCAGTCCTCCAGAAGTTACCAACAGTAATGGTGGTATTTGAGGATTACTTGCTGGCACTTCCTGGGATGCCTTTTTAGTAGTCTTTTTCCCAGAGGATTGGGCAAGAAACATTGAAGTGGACATGGTGGGAAACTGAAAAACTTGACTCCTGATGTTTAGGATGCCCAAATCTTCAGGGTCATCTTGCTGTATGATTAATATTTTTTACAGCCTTTTACAAACCGTATATGTCCAGAGATTTGAGCCTCCCTCCCCTATCAGAGGTTTCATCTATTTGCCTGAGCAATATTCGTCTGATAGCCACAGATATGGATGGCACCCTGACTAGACGAGGAAAATTTACTCCCGCACTGCTGCAAGCTTTAGAGGATTTAGCCGCAGCTGACATTAAAGTGCTAATTGTCACCGGACGTTCGGCTGGGTGGGTAAGTGGATTGAGTAGCTTGATGCCAGTAGCAGGTGCAATGGCAGAAAATGGCGGTTTGTACTTTCCACCGGGGAACCATAAACCAGTAGTTTTAACACCCATTCCCGATTTAGTTAAACATCGCCAGCAGTTAGCTACAACTTTTGAGAATTTACGAACTAAATTTCCCCAAATCCAAGAATCTGCTGATAATCGCTTTCGCATCACCGACTGGACTTTTGATGTAGCTGGTTTGCTTCAAGATGAACTACAAACCCTAGATAGTCTTTGTCAACATATGGGTTGGGGATTTACCTATAGCAATGTGCAGTGTCACATTAAACCCCAAGGACAAGATAAAGCTGTGGGATTGTTGCAAGTATTGCGCGAATATTTGCCCCAGTACTCATCAGAACAAATTGTCACTGTTGGCGATAGTCCCAATGATGAAAGTTTATTTGATCAGCGTTATTTTCCTATTTCTATAGGCGTGGCAAACGTGCTGGAATATATAAATCAGTTGAAATATCACCCTGCTTATATTACTAGCGCTGCTGAAGGCGAAGGATTTTGTGAGTTATCTAGTTATATTTTGAAAAGCTTGCACATCTCAAGCTAGGAAGAACTAGAGTTGTTCTACAATAATTTTGTAGCGCTGATTTTACAACCATGACGGCTACTTTACCTGTTAGTGTCGAATCAGAAATATTTTACCCCAGTGCTGATGGTCAACCAGTGGCAGAAACCTACGACCACCTTTATGCCTTACTAACTACCTTAGAAGTCCTGAAACAGTATTTGGCAAATCGTCAGGCAACAGTATTAGGAAATCAATTCCTTTACTATGCACAGGGCTTTCCTAAGTTGCGGGTAGCCCCAGATGTGATGGTGATTTTTGATGTTGCACCTGGCGGTCGGGACAACTATAAAATCTGGGAAGAAGGTCAAGTACCCACAGTTATTTTTGAAATGACATCTTTTGGGACTAAGGGACAAGACGAAATCTTCAAAAAGACCCTCTATGAGCAGTTGGGTGTCAAGGAATACTGGCTATTTGATCCTAAAGGCGAGTGGGTGGAACAACAGCTACGTGGTTATCGTCTGCGGGGAGAAATCTACGAACCTATAGAAGATGGACGCAGTGAACCATTACTACTGCGTTTGGTGATTGAGGGAAGGCTAATTGGGTTTTATCGAGAAGATACTGGGGAAAAATTACTCATCCCTAATGAACTGGCAGAGGCTTTGGGGCAGGAAGTTTTAGCAAGGCAGCAGGCAGAAGAACTGGTAGAACAAGAACGCCAACGAGCAGAACAAGAACGCCAACGAGCAGAACAGGAACGCCAACGAGCAGAACAAGCAGAATTGCAGATAGAACAGTTAAAGGCAAGGTTGCGATCGCTCAATGTAGACCCCGATACTATTCAGTAACGGGTGGGGCTTTTTTGAAAAGACTAATTTTATTTTGGTATAAAGTTCAAAAACAGAATTATATATTTTATGTGAGTAAAGTATCACTACAAAGGAGTTTCTAAAAACCACTCATAACCAGCTTTAAACTGAGATTTACCATTTTGTTCAATTATGCTGCCATGCGCCATGATTACTCGTTCAAAATCCCAAGTGAGAAGCTGTTGAATTGACCATTTAACTTTGACTTTATCCTGAGTTGCAAATTTCTCCAATAACGATGGACGAAGTTGGTTGTAACCACCTAGAAGTTTGGCTACTAACCTTGTGCTTGGCGAACATTGATCATCAAAATGGAAAACTGTATCTGTGACAATCAAAGTCCGGCTTTTGACATGAAAAAAGACGCATTCATTGAGTGGTGAAAATCCACTAGTATCCAGTGTGTTAAAGCCTTGTACTAATAAATATTCAACCCCATCAATCAGGTGAATAGTGCGATCGCTAATAATCTGGTCGATTTGCAAATCTGGTCGTTTCCGCTCTAGACCAGATACTACCCATAGTTTGGCACGAGGATAGCACAGCTTGAAGTCAGCAACAAATAGATGATGATACAAGTTGGGGGCGACGATGTAAATAACTTCTCCCAATTGATTTAGCTCATTGATAGTTGCGTCATCTATACCAATAGGTGAGATCACCATTAATTTACCACTGGTTAGACGAATCACAGTCATCCTCGTCCCTACTTCCAAGCCAAAATATTTTAGGGGTTGTTCAGCAACCCAAAGGTCAGTATCAATTGCTTTAAGCATTATAATTTTTGAGTTAGAACCGTCGCTGGACTATAAAAATTGCTGCACGCTGTAGTAAAGACAAGCCAGACTGCCGACGATATAAACTAGCCAAGTTCCGAAAAAACCGATCGCCCTGCCCGGTGATGGGCCATAAGTCTGTATTAATCCCCAGGCATGGGCAATCCGAGCTACTGTCAATAGAGTACCTAGCATCCACAACAGTCCGTTAAGAGCTTGCATCCACTCTAGGGCAATTAGGAACATGAGGCTAAGGGGTACGTATTCTGTAAAGTTCCCATGCGCTCGGATAGTACGCTGTAACACCCCATCTTCCATGTTTTTCGTGACAATAGATTGTTGTGTTATTTTTTCCACAAACTCTGCCCAAGTATTCGGATGATCTAAGTAATTGGGCTGTGAGGCAACCTCAGATAAAGATGCACCATGCCAAATCCGAGTACGGGTGCGTTCCATTGCCACTCGATAGGATAAACCTAGAGCAAGTAGCCCATGACAGCCGATAAAGAAGGTTGAAATAGGAATCAGAACAGGCATTGACAATCACTCGAATCGAAATCATAACTTTGAAAATACTTGCCTGCAATTGTTACTGTCTTTTCAATTCTTGCGGAATATCGAAATCTACTTTTTGAGACAATCAGGTTGAAGTATTTAACAAACAGAATTCAGGAGCCAGAATGGGCTAAACGCCCCGCTACCGCTAACAGAATTTAATTCTGTGTGAGTGGCTTATGAATAAAGGGGTTTAAGTCCCCCACCAAATTAATTCTGGATTTTGCATTCTTCTTCAAATTGCTGTTAATACTTGATTGCCTCTGCCCATGAATCTGCTAAAAGAGTTTTTGTTCAATCCCCCAGAATGTAAAATTCCTCTTGATCAGCCCCCACTAGAAGCTCTACCGCAGTGGGGACACTGGCTAGAAACACCAGAGTTGATGGTAGCAATTATTCCGCCAGGACATTTAGAAGTCAATATTCGCTCACCACTTAACCTTGTGGTAACAAGTTTTGGGGAAACTCGTGGGATTGCTGCCTTCAATGCTGATCGACTGCAACCTTACCAAGCGCTACCAGGAGGTTTTGATATTGTGCCTCAAGGCAGTACTTATAGTTCGGTGGAAGATGCTTCTTGTTTTGTGGTGTTTGGATATTCCCAATCTTTTCTAGAGCGGATAGTCAAAGTGGAAGCAGAGGGACAGAAAATTGAATTACAGCCAGGGCAAATTCCCAAAACTCATTGGGGCTTGAGTGCTGCGATCGCTATGCAAGAATTTTTTGATAATGGACAAATTGGTGGTGCATTTTACTTAGAATCGGTTGCAACGGCGGTGTTAGCACAGATTATTCACCGACGTTCAAATCTATCTGGACGGCTCAAACGTCCACCAGAGTTTTTAGACCCAAATTTGTTAAAGTCTGCCTTGGAATACATCAGAGCACATCTATCCGAGGAACTTAACCTGAACCAGATTGCTGCTACGGTAGGATTTAGTCCCTACCATTTCGCACGAGCATTTAAAGTCACAACTGGACTATCGCCTTATCAATATGTCCTCCGGTGTCGGCTGGAACTTGCCCAAAAACTCTTACAAAACCAAAAGCGATCGCTAGCACAGGTAGCCGCAGAAGCGGGATTTGGCAACCAAAGTCACATGACATCTGTGTTTCAACGAATGCTACGCACAACTCCCAAGCGATATCAGCAAGAAATGAGTAGTATTTTAGACCATACATAAAACTTTATGTGTAGTTTTCTGCAAGACGGTTTGAAAAACTTGATCCTCTCTGGGTTTGAAAACTTGCTATATCTGAATTTTTCACAACAGAAAATCAAGCCTTTCCAGATCATCTTCCAGGTTTTTGGTTATATCTCAACCCAATGCCAAGTAAACAATTTGTTACCTGCATCTTTGCTATATTTATTACCTTAGAGAGAATACAATAGATAAATCTCTAGCGCGTTTCAAACTAGTAAGTCTCAACAATACTGATTTAATTGATCAGACTGTTTTATACAGTCATTTGCAAGCAAAACTGAATCAAAGGATAAATAAACCGCCAGCTTTTTAAGCACCCAGAGACGCTAAGAGACTAATAGATACTTCAAGGACAGGTTAGCGTTTTATTTCCTACTTCCACTAGAAAGTCCAAGACCGATGTAGAGTCAAGAATTTACCTTCAAATACTGAGGTATCAAATTCTGCAAGAAATTGAAAGATTTTTTGGCAACTTGTTCAGTGGTATAGTCAACCGCTTTAAGTATTCTGCGATGGACGCTGCCGATCGCAAAATGAGAGAAACTATCGACGAGCAGATCGAACAACGGCGACAAAAACCCAAACCCCAAGATCGAGAAGACCGCGAGTAGACTTTTAAAACAGCAAGATTTTCATTACTAAGTGGCTGCCCGATTGTTGAGTAGGCAGCACTATCTTTTTGACCTCACTCGGTCAAGCAACTACAACTCTTCGGAATATGCTAACCTAGTATGGTTAACTAATCTCGCACATCTAAGAATTCGGGTGTTTCCCGATTGGGAAATACACTTGGATGGAGGTTTAACCCGAATCGGAGTTGAAAAATATATGCCAGTAGTTTCATTGGCTCAAATGATGGAGTCAGGGGTTCACTTTGGGCATCAGACCCGGCGTTGGAACCCAAAAATGTCTCCCTACATTTATACTTCCCGCAATGGCGTGCATATTATCGACTTGGTGCAAACTGCCCAGTTGATGGACAATGCTTACAACTACATGCGATCGCACGCAGAACAAGGGAAGAAATTTCTTTTCGTCGGCACCAAGCGCCAAGCAGCTGGAATTATTGCCCAAGAAGCTAGCCGTTGTGGTTCCCACTACATTAACCAACGCTGGTTGGGTGGAATGTTGACCAACTGGGCAACCATTAAAACACGGGTTGCTCGGCTAAAAGATTTAGAACGCCGTGAAGAAACTGGCGCACTAGATTTATTGCCGAAAAAAGAAGCATCAATGCTACGTCGGGAAATGACGAAGCTTCAGAAATACTTGGGCGGCATTAAAACAATGCGGAAAGTCCCCGATATCGTGGTAATTGTAGACCAACGGCGGGAATATAATGCAGTTCAAGAATGCCAAAAGCTGAGTATTCCCATTGTGTCCATGTTGGATACAAACTGTGACCCCGATGTAGTCGATATCCCCATCCCAGCAAATGACGATGCTATCAGGTCAATTAAGCTGATAGTCGGAAAATTGGCAGATGCCATTTATGAAGGTCGTCACGGTCAGCTGGATGCTGAAGATGATTACGAAGATTACGACGGTAGTGAGTATGACGATGACTACGAAGAAACCGAATATACTGATGCCGTAATTCCCGACGAGGAAACAGAAGAATAGTGCTGAGTGAAGAGTGCTGAGTGCTGAGTCCTGAGTAAGATAGAAAGACTCAGCAAATTGAATAGTGCTGAGTCTTGATTTTTGAAGTTGTAAGTTGTGATTTGTCAATGAAGAATAAAATTGATAACTGAACACTCAAAACTCAGCACGGGCTAAACGCCGAGCTAACGCTAACAAAACTCAGTACTCAGTACTCAGTACTAAATTAGGTGAGTGATTACAACTCGAGGTCAAGTTAGGAATTGAGGCAACATGGCGGAAATATCTGCAAAACTCGTCCAAGAGCTACGCCAAAAAACTGGTGCTGGCATGATGGACTGCAAAAAGGCGCTGATAGAGACTGAAGGCAACGTAGAAGAAGCCGCAGACTGGCTACGCAAAAAGGGCATCTCTAAGGCGGGAGCAAAAAGCGATCGCATTGCGGCAGAAGGTCTAGTAGACACTTACATTCAACCCGGAGGTCGGGTGGGTGTACTCATAGAAGTCAACTGCCAAACCGACTTTGTTGCTCGTAACGAGGCTTTTAAAGCTTTAGTTAAGAATCTAGCAAAGCAAGCAGCGACAGCTGATAGTGTTGAGTCTTTGTTAGCTCAACCCTATATTGAGAATGAAAGTGCGACTGTAGAAGAATCCATCAAGCAAACTATCGCCACCCTTGGTGAAAACATCCAAGTGCGCCGCTTTGTTAATTTTGCAATAGCAGAAGGCACACAAGGTGTAGTAGACAGCTACATTCACACTGGTGGTCGAGTTGGTGTATTAGTAGAACTGGGTTCCCAAACTGAGTCAGTAGCTGCTAATTCAGAGTTCCAAACCTTGGCACGGAACACTGCAATGCAAGTTGCGGCTTGTCCCAATGTCGAGTATGTGAGCGTAGACCAAATCCCCGCCGAAATTGCCCAAAAGGAAAAAGACATTGAAATGGGCAAGGATGATTTGGCGAACAAGCCTGAAAACATCAAAGAAAAGATTGTTCAAGGACGGATTGAAAAACGCCTGAAAGAATTGACTTTGCTCGATCAGCCTTACATTCGCGATCAGAGTATTTCCGTGGAAGACTTGATAAAGCAAGTGAAGGCACAATTAGGCGAAGAGATTCAAGTGACTCGCTTTGTCCGTTATATATTGGGCGAAGGCATTGAAAAGCAAGAAATGAGCTTTGCTGATGAAGTCGCTGCACAAATGGGCACTAAGTAATATTAGTTAGGAGTTAGGAGTTAGGAGTTAGGAGTTAATAGGAAGTTAGCTTCATAATTCATAACTTATAATTCTTAATTCCTAACTGCTTAAAGGACAGGTCAAGCAAATAGCCTGACCTGTATTTTATTTAAAAAAGACAGAAAATTTCGCATTTGATTTAAAATCTAAAATTCTCTGAAAAGTTATCCTAAAATAAGTTTGTACATTTGTACTATGTAATGGTTCAGATGGGCAAGAGCGAAAAAATATGGCAAGAGCAATCGAGCGAATTGAGCAGGATATTGCAGCACTCCAAGAAGCGATCCGGGCGATCGCAATCGAACTACAAAGCGCTTATGCTAGTTATCTAAATACCTTGGGACTAGCTGTACGCAAACAGTTGATTCTCGCAAGTTACCACCTCTGCACTCAAGGATATCCCGAAAACTTTCTGCATTTGTCATTGAATCAGCGCCAACAATTGCAACAAGCTATTCGTAAGTTGGGTCAACTGGCAGCTGAACAATTGCTCATTTATCTTACAAGTGAAGAATCAGGGGAAGATGAAGTAGATGAGATGGATGAGGTAGATGAGGAAGTAATATCCTCTTCATCTTCACTATTTCTGAACACTTATAATTCTCAGTATCTCACTGCCAACACCTCCGATCCGATAGAACTGGCAAAATGGCAACAGAAATTAGAAGAGGTTGCCCAAGAGATACTGAAACAACTTTCGCACGATGCTAATCTTTTGTTACAAAAAGCTGGAGTATTGCCGAAAAAATTACCAGAACCGATTTTAGCAGCAGCGGCGGCAGCATCAGAAGCATCTGCGGAGGTCATGCCAGGGCCACCCAATTTATTAAACTTAGTAATTGAAATTGAAAATGAGCAACAGTCAGAAGATTCTGGACTGACTCAAATTATGGCTATTAACTTGCGACTAGGAGAAATTGAATTTGCTGATGTGACACTTTCCTCCGATCGCAAGCGAATCCGCAGTATTTTAGTTCAGCTAAACAAACTAGGAAGAGAGTATAAAAAGAGATATAAAGAAAAAGCGATCGCTGAAGCGGAAGCTGCATGGCGTGCTAGTTGGTTTGAATAAAGTTATGAGTTATGAATTATGAGTTATGAGTTATTTATTCCTAACTCCTAACTCCTCAACACCACTTGCTACAACGGGGGGAACCCCCGCAACGCAGTGGCTCCTCCTAACTCCTAACTCCTCACTCTGCTGACCAATGACTAATGAAAAACCAGATTGGATACGATTGCACAAAGCCTTGGCAATAGAAGCTGAACGTGGCTTTACAGACTTGATGGGCAGAGAATACCGTTTCAGTGAATTTCTCAGCCTAACTTTGGGCAAATTCCCAACAGGCTTACCCCATACTGAACGCCGCCGTTGGCAAGGATTAGCGGTGCAATTTGCTAGTTATCCACATCTAGCACTGGAAGAAAGGCAGCATTTAGTAGCAGAGACTCGTAGGTATCTTTCCCAATTACAGCAAGAGGAGGAGGGGGAACAGGGGAAGCAGGGGAGCAGCACTTCTCTACGAGAGGCTTCGCCAACGACTACGCCCTTCGGCTACGCTCAGGACAAGCTCAGTGACCGGGGAGCAGGGGAGCAAGGGAAAACTTATCAATCCAAAGTTCAAAATCGTTCGACTGAGCGTAGCCGAAGTCCAAAATCTCCAATTGTTACTGAGGTAAGTCGAAGACTTGCACCAAAAATTGAGCAAAAGCTCAGTGATTTACCAGAAATAGGTTTTAAAAAAGCTGATAATTTGGCACGGCTTGGTTTACATACCGTCCGCGACTTGCTTTTCTACTATCCTCGTGACCATATTGATTATGCGCGTCAGGTGAATATTCGCGAGTTACAGGCGGGTGAGACGGTGACAATAGTGGCTACAGTGAAGCGTTGCAACTGCTTTTCTAGCCCTAAAAATCAGAAATTATCAATTTTAGAATTGGTAGTAAAAGATAACAGCGGTCAAATCAAAATTGGTCGTTTTTACGCAGGTACGCGCTTTAGCAGTCGCGCTTGGCAAGAAAGTTTAAAACGCCGTTATCCAGTAGGTAGCATTCTAGCAGCCTGTGGATTGGTGAAAGAAAGTAAATACGGCTTGACACTGGATAATCCAGAACTAGAGGTTTTGGCAAGTCCAGGAGATACGATTGAGTCGCTAAATATTGGGCGGGTAGTACCAATTTATGGACTAACTGAAGGCGTGGTGGCGAATACAGTGCGACAGGCGGTAATTGCTGCTTTGCCTGCTGCGGCAAACCTGAAAGACCCTTTACCAAGTGGTTTGCGGCAGAAGTATGGTTTGATGGAATTGAAAGATGCGATCGCTAATATCCATTTTCCCAGTGATAGTGACGCTTTAAAAGTTGCCCGTCGTCGCCTAGTTTTTGATGAATTTTTCTACCTACAACTTGGCTTACTGCAACGTCAACAGCAAGCAAGAGCGATTCAAACCAGCGCCATCCTTGTCCCACGCGGTCAACTTGTAGAGAAATTTCACGAAATACTGCCTTTTAAACTTACTGGCGCACAGCAACGAGTTCTCAACGACATTCTCAACGACTTACAAAAACCTGTACCAATGAATCGTTTAGTGCAAGGTGATGTCGGTTCTGGTAAAACAGTCGTCGCCGTGCTGGCTATCCTTGCAGCAATTCAATCTGGCTACCAAGCAGCGCTGATGGCTCCCACAGAAGTTTTGGCAGAACAACATTATCGCAAGTTAGTTAGCTGGTTTAATCTACTGCATTTACCAGTGGAATTACTTACAGGTTCGACTAAAGTTGCGAAACGAAGACAAATACATTCTCAGCTAGGAACTGGTGAATTACCTCTGTTAGTGGGAACCCATGCCTTGATTCAAGACCCTGTAAATTTTCAGCAACTAGGGTTAGTAGTCATAGATGAACAGCATCGCTTTGGCGTAGAACAACGGGCACGTTTGCAGCAAAAAGGCAATCAACCTCATGTCTTAACTATGACAGCAACTCCGATTCCCCGAACCTTAGCACTGACGATACACGGGGATTTGGATGTGAGCCAAATTGATGAGTTACCACCTGGGCGGCAAAAGATTCAGACAACAGTATTGTCAGGTCAGCAACGCAACCATGCTTACGACCTGATCCGCCGAGAAATTGTCCAAGGTAGACAAGTTTATGTGGTTTTGCCCTTGGTAGAAGAATCAGAAAAATTAGATTTGCGATCGGCTGTTGACGAGCATCAAAAGTTACAAGAAAGTGTTTTTCCTGATTTTCAAGTTGGGTTGCTACACGGTCGCATGAGTTCAGCCGAAAAGGATGAAGCGATAACCAAATTCCGTGATAATCAAACGCAAATTTTGGTTTCTACTACTGTCGTTGAGGTTGGTGTAGACGTACCTAATGCTACAGTTATGCTGATTGAAAATGCAGAGCGATTTGGCTTATCGCAACTGCACCAACTGCGCGGGCGTGTTGGTCGTGGCGCGGCTCAGTCTTACTGTCTGTTGATGAGCAGTTCCAGAAGCCCTGATGCTCAACAACGGTTGAAGGTATTGGAACAATCTCAGGATGGCTTTTTTATTTCCGAGATGGATATGCGTTTTCGTGGGCTGGGGCAAGTACTGGGAACTCGTCAATCAGGAGTGCCAGATTTTACCTTAGCTAGTTTGGTTGACGATGAAGAAGTTTTACTTTTAGCGCGCCAAGCAGCCGAGAAAATTATAGAGATGGATGTTACTTTAGAGCGTTGGTATTTGATGAAAGAAGAGTTGAAGTATCGATATGAGCGTTTAATGGGTGGAGCGATTTTAACGTAATATATCTCAGTTAGTTTAAGAGAGAAACTGACTATGCATTCCTACCTTTTAAAAGTAATTTATTCTTTTAACTTGGCATACTTTTACTTTTCTTAGATTTCACTTATCTGACCCAAGGCATGAAGGATGCAGTTTATAGTCCAATAGCCTAAACATGGGTTGAAGATGATATCAGCAGAACACATTAGTAAAATATAAAATAATTATCCTTTAAGAATAATTGAGGAATGTCCAATACAATAGTAAGATTAATTCTATCGACAGTAACAATAGCAGCACTGATAGGAGCGATATTTTTTGCGATCGCCACAGTGCGTTTGAAAAATTTTAAGTACAGTTTATTAACATTTTTGCGCTCATTTATTGTTGCCTTACTTGGTTCTAGTGCTGGTTTTTTTCTTGGTTGGCTGTGGTATAAATGGACGCTTAAAACTGACCCAAGTTTCTCAAATCCTAACCTGAGTGGTCTAAGTCAGGGAATAATGGCAGGATATTTAATTACTGTTTGGTTATTTTGTGTTCAAACTGGAACCATTCTAGGTGGGATTTGGGGCGGAGTCCGTGGGTTAAAGTATTATCAAACACGTAGCAAACGTACCTGAGCGTCCGCGCTTTTACCCTATGTCGTCTTCCCCCCATTACCCGACATCCTGCATCTTTACACGGTTGATTACATGGTGGTACTTACCAAAGGTGTTTAAATCACGATGCTTGCTGTATTTCAGCATAGGCTTGATAAACACCCTTCACGTTATACCAGTTGAGGAAAATTCGGGCAATTTCTAAAGCTAATTGAGGTTTACCTAAGTTAATTAGCCATTGCAATAACGGAGCCATTGTCCGTTCATTCAGTGCGCCATTGAGTGACAAAATTCCCCAAAGTAAGCGATGCAGCCAAGTCATTTGAATCATCATTCGCACTTCCCACGTGGGATGCTTTTGATAAAACAAAACTCCCATACGTCCGCGTTGAATTTCTTGGTCAATTAATCGGGGAATTTGCTCTAAGTTAAATGCTGGATGCCAGTGATATCCTACCGCTTCTGGACATTTAATTAGTGTCAAACCTAGTTTTTTTAGCCGCACACCTAATTCTAAATCTTCCCAGCCATAGAGTTGAAAACTAGTATCAAAAAGTCCTGCTTTATCTAACCAATGTTTGGGAATTGCTACATTTCCTGTAGCAAAAAAAGCTGCTGAAAAATCTGTGACTTTGTAAGGTTCAGCCGTTGGATTATTGAAATTACAAGTATTAATAACTGCACCGTAAGTGAAAAAGCGATCGCTCCTCAATTTCTCTTTCCCCTGCACTAGTGCGTCAGCATGAGCTTGCAGGAAGTTCTTCAACACTACTAAATCGCTATCAATAAAGATAATTGTGTCTCCCTGCGCCTGTTCTACCCCCAAATTTCGAGCCGCAGCTAGTCCAGCATGATCTTGCTGAAACCAGCGCACATGAGGAAACTCCTCTTTGTGTGCTGCTAACCACTCCAATGTGCCATCAGTAGAACCATCATCTACCAAGACAATCTCGTAACCAGTAACGGAACTTGGCTGACTTAACTCCTGCAACTCCAAGGCGCGGAGGCACTTTTCTAAAATCGGTTGGCGATTATAAGTCGGTATCACAACGCTGAAAAACACAGTCTCACCCACAACACTATTGATTTATCCATCTCCAGGATAGGACAGATGGGGCGCTGACACTGTTCCTTACTTGATTCGGGCTAAGGAAATAGTAAGAGGGATAATTTTTAGTTAATTCACTTATAACCTTAGCTTAATTATTTTCAATTAAAGTAAATAATAAAATAATTATCCCTTTATTGTTAATAACTTATTCGTTATTTAAGCGGCAAATTTTCAGAAATTAGAGTTTATTTCTACTAGTTTTTTCTGTCACACAGAGGAAAGTTTGATGTCTAAATTAAGTCGGAGAGAACTTTTAATATTTCTTGCTGGCAGTGCTGGTGCTGCTATTTTGGGAGACAAACTTCTAAATAGTTTTGCTAGTGGGGCAGATGTAAAAACGCCCAGTATCAGCTTTACACCTGTACGCTTACCACATCCTTTACCAATTTATCAACAACAGAAAAATTTCTTGCCAACAGGAATTGGTCAGGGAGAAGTAGTTAATGTATCTGCGGATATTAAGTTAGGTAGCTACAACGTTATTGATGATGTGATAGTGCCGCCAGAGTACGAACGTTATGTAATTGTCAGTTGGGGCGATCGCGTCTTTCCCAACAAAGATGATTATTTCGGTTACAACAACGATTTCACTGGGTTTATTCCCCTTAGTAAAACTGATAATGTCGGGTATTTATGGGTGAATCATGAATACATTAGTTTTCCATTTTCTAGTTTAGTAGTAGAAGATTCATCCGATCTGAAAGGACTGCCCGACGCATTTGAAAAGGTAATTGGTTGGACTTTACCCTCCAGCAGAAATATTGAAGTTGAAGGTGAATTTTTATATAATCAAGGCGGCTCAATCGTTCGTATCTCTCGCCAGAATAAGAATAAACGTTTTGCTGTAGTAAAAGATGCTAAAAATCGCCGCATTCATGGTCTATCTGGGTTAGGAATTAATAGCCAACGCAATGATGACTACAAAAGTATCACAGCTTGGGGAAGTCGCAATCATCAAAAAGGTGACAAAAATTATTTAATTGGAACTGGCCCGGCTGCGACCCAAGTTTTTAATCTCTCCTCTGATGAATTGGGCAACAAAATTATTGGTACTGCCTTCAACTGTTCTGGCGGTAAAACTCCTTGGGGAACGATTTTATCTGCGGAAGAGAACTTCCAAAATAGCTTCACAGAAGGAGTCAAAGCTAATGGTACTCAGACAGATTATACAGACAAAACTATCGGCAAGACTTTTGGTTTAGTTGGCGAAAAATACGGCTGGATTGTAGAAATTGACCCCAAAAATCCGAAATACCGCCCCCGCAAACACACTTCCTTGGGTCGTTTTCGCCATGAAAATGTTGCCCTGCGCGTTGAAAAAGGCAAAAAATTGGTTGCTTACTTGGGTGATGACAGACGCGGGGGACACACTTGGAAATTTGTCAGCGCAAAAACTATTTCTTCACCCACCAGTAAAACGAACAGTAGCTTATGGGAAAAGGGAACCTTGTATGTTGCCCGTTACAATCCAGACGGTACAGGTAAATGGATACCGTTACTTTTAACTACTGCTACCAATCCAATTACACCGACAGTTTTATCTTCCGTAGAATTTGCTGCCTTGCAGAAAGTACAAAAAGAAGGTCTTTTACCACTACCGAGACGCAATGGGATTGCAGGTGAAACCAAAGATGGTGGTACATTTAAATGCGATCGCACTAACGAAACAAAAGCACTACCTGATTATCAAAATAAGAAACTCTCTGACTTCTACTCTAGCCAAGGTGCTGTACTCACTGACGCCTTTTTAGCTGCAAACTTAGTCGGGGGAACTCCCACAGCGCGTCCAGAAGATGTAGAAGTGCATCCAACCACCAAAGAAGTCTTCATTGCCTATACTGATGGTGCGCCAGGAAGCGATGGTTATCCTGATTCGCGGATTTTTCAAGTTGCCAAGTTAAGTACAGATGCCAAGGCGACTCAGCAATCAGGAGGACTGTACAAAATTATTGAAGATAGTGCTGATGCCACAGGTTTAACCTTCCGGTGGCAGAGATTTGCCCAAGGTGGCGAAGCAGGTTCAGTTAATGGTGCTGGTTTTGCCAACGTTGATAATCTAGTTTTTGACAATCAGGGAAATGTTTGGGGTGTCACGGATATGTCTACCGACACTCACAACGGTTTTGATGTAGGTGCTGAAGGTAAGCAAACCAAAATCGATCATACCGTTAGTGGTAATGTTTCTGATTTTACCGGAGTATTCGGTAATAACTGGCTATTTTTTATCCCTACCAGTGGTGCAAATGCCGGACAGGTAATACCGTTTGCTCATGGGCCAGTGCGTTGCGAAATGACCGGGCCAACTTTTGTCGGAAATACACTGATTATTTCAGTACAACATCCTGGTGAAGATTGTCCAATTAACGATGGCACAATGCTAAGTCGCAGCATTGAATTACTAGATTTGAATGGTACTACATTCAATCAAACTCGAAGTTTACCTCGTGGCAGTAGTTGGCCAAGTAATATCTCGAAAAGTGATGGTGGTAAGGAGCAAGCTACAGGTATCCCCCGACCATCTGTAATTGGTATTCGCCCGAAAAATTCTCGCAGTCAGTTTATTTAAGCTGATATTTTACAACACTCTCAATTAGCACCATCGCCCGCCCAGAAATTTATTCTGAGCGGTTATTATATCTGCTGTAATATATCAGCTTTGACTCACATCTCACATTATTTTTAATAACTTTATTTTGTAGGATAAAGACTGTCTATTGATGCCAAATACCTTAATTTTAGTGTTTGTGTTATTACCCATATTACAGTTATTGCTTGCCGAAATTTAGTCTCAGGTAGCCATCTGTATTTGTCAAACATAATTCAGGATGAATTATGACCGGAAAAGCTGACAGTAGTCTACTAATGTCTGAATAATTCGGTTTACAGCAGTTTTTATATATTTGAACCACACCTGCCGTAGGGGCGCAAGTCCTTGCGCCCCTACGACAGGTCTATCTACCTGAAAATACCTGTAAGACCCCCGCCAAATTGAAGTTTGCTAGTCTTCAATCAGTCGGGAATTCAGACCCGCGACTTCTGAATTCTTCTTCAATTATCGAAAATATATTCTGATCAAAGAAAGTTATTGATAAATTCAAATTAATCAATATATAACCCAATGTTAATACTTAGTAACTAAATTAAAGTAAGCATGACTATTTTAGTCTGTGTAAGCAGCATCAGACAGTCTTAATTTGTTATTCATTGCTATCTATTAGCTGTTAAATATGTGTCAAATCTCAATAAAAATCTAAGTAATTGTTGTAAATATATAGAGTTTTTATTTACCAAATTACTCATGTTATTGAGAGATGAACTGAATAGCAACCTCGCAAGCCTTAAACGGAGAACAAAGAATGAAAGGACGCTCTCACCCTAAAAACAATTTGACCCTCAACCCATCTGGTAACGAGTCAATTCGTGATGTGATTGACCGCGTTAGCTTGAGTCGGCGGCGGTTCATCATGACGGCTGTGGGTACGTCGGTGCTAACTGTTGTGGGCGATGTTTCCATCGGTGGCTTTCTCCAAAGTGTTGATGCAGCGCCGATTCCCAAGGGAACTGGATTTGCTGGCATAGGCTTCAAGAGCATTCCACCGAATCTACTCAACCCAGCTACAGGACTTCTGGAAAAGGATCTTGTCAGTGTTCCTGAAGGTTATACAGCCAAAGTGCTGATTGCTTGGGGAGATCCGATTGCACCTGGTGGCCCGACTTGGCTAGCAGATGCCTCCCAAGATGCGGCTGCTCAAGAAAAGCAGTTTGGTATGCACAATGATGGGATGCACTACTTTCCTTTACAACCAGGGAATGTTGTTGGTCGGACAGTAAGTTCACAAACAAGATCGCTAAGAGGCTTTTTAAACCAGCCCATCAATACTGGTCTGTTGTGCGTTAACCATGAGTACACCCAGGAATCAATTTTGCATCCAGATGGCCTGGATGTAGTCACAATTGCCAAGGTACGGAAGTCTCAGGCTGCTCATGGCGTGTCTGTTGTGGAAATTTCCAAAAATGGCAATGGCTGGAGTTTTAATCGTAATTCGTCTTATGGTCGCCGCATTACCGGCAACACCAAGATGCGAGTATCGAGGCCTGCGGCTGGCGATGCATTGTTAAAGTCGAAAAAGTTTTCAATTCAGCCAACTGGCTCTGTTGACACTCGGCACACTTAATGACGGCTACACCGCTTATGGTACTCTCAACAACTGCGCCAACGGCTATACTCCTTGGGGCACTTACTTAACCTGCGAAGAGAACTGGAACGGCTACTTTGCTAATCCTACAGGAGATGTAGCTGCAATTCCAGGCATCGAAAAGTCTGATATCCTCGCAGGGCAGAATCGATACGGTGTACCTAGACAGTCTAGCTATCGCTGGCCAGAAGTTGATCCACGATTCGATGCCAGCACCAACCCACTTGAACCCCATTTATTCGGCTGGGTGGTTGAGATTGATCCCTACAATCCGCAAAGCAAACCAGTCAAGCGTACTGCCCTTGGTCGGTTCAAGCATGAGAGCGCTCAGGTTGTTGTTGATGACAATAACCGTGTTGCTTTCTATCAGGGTGATGACGAGCGCAACGAGTATATCTACAAGTTCGTTTGTGCCCAAACTTTCAATCCCGGAAATCGTTCTGCTAACCGCGATTTGCTTGATAACGGTGTTTTATACGTTGCCAAATTCAATGACAACGGTACTGGTAAGTGGCTTCCTTTGGTCTACGGTCAGAATGGTTTGACACCAGAGAACGGTTTCAGAAACCAAGCTGAAGTGCTGGTTAAGACAAGACAAGCTGCGGATAGAGTCGGCGCAACCATGATGGATCGCCCAGAGTGGGTAGCTGTGCGTCCTCGGATCGGTGGATATAAAGAGATTGAAGTCTACTGCACATTGACCAACAATAATCGTCGGGGCACAACTCCAGTTTCCTCCAACCAGCCAGACGGCACAACAGCAGCAGGCGGTGCGCGTCCTCCCGTGAATCCTCCCAACCCACGTCCTGACAACCGTTACGGTCACATCATTCGCTGGCGCGAAGATGGACGCAGCGTTACAGCAACTACCTTCAAATGGGATATCTTCTTTGAAGCTGGCGACAAAACTAGACCCGAACCAAATCTCAAGGGCAACATTAAAGGTGACGATTTAAGTTCACCAGATGGTCTCTGGTTCGACGACTTCGGACGCCTTTGGATTCAGACTGACCACGCAGGTGATGGTATCGGCGACTTGGTAAACATCGGTAGCAACACTATGTCATGTGCTGACCCCAATACCAAACAAGTTAGGCGCTTCTTAACCAGCCCTACGGATTGTGAAGTAACTGGTATTACTAGTACACCCGATGGTAAAGCGATGTTTATCAACATCCAACACCCAGGCGATCGCGGAGATGCCTCGAATCCCACACTCGGCAGCAATTGGCCTAATAGTCAAGGGTATGGCCCATCAGGTCGCCCACGTTCATCAGTGGTAGTAATTACCCGTAATGACGGTGGCGTTATTGGTGGTCTTTAAAAACGATAGGAACAGATTTATTTAGCGATCGCTCCTTTGTCACTACAGTATCTTAAATAGTTTTAAATCACCTTAATCCTTAACCTAAATACGGGCAAGGATAAGGTGATTTACTCATTGTCTACAGTTAACCCATAACTTTTGTTGCTCTCTTCTTGCGTTGCATCCACAATCCCATAACAGCAGCAAAAGCCGTACCACCAACAGCTAACGGTTCGGGTACTTTAGCGTAGCTTACAGTACCTACTTGTGTTGTATTTACTGATTGATCAATCAGATAAAAGTTGTTTCCTCCAACATCTGGAGTATTTGGATCGCTTGCGATCGCAAATTGGTCTGCAATAAAATAGCTTAGTCCCAAAATTTTGCCATTATTAAAGCTAGCTATAGGAAAACTGTTAAAATCAGTATCATCTACCTCTGTATAGTTAGTACCTAAGTAGTTGAATGCCACTACTAATCCATTCTCCACTCCCAATGTTTCAAGACCTGTATTGGTTAAAGTGGAGTCATCATACCGAAAAGAGCCAAAATACTGACCGGGGCGATCGCCAGATGTTGCATTTACGGTGAAATCATAATTAACTAAGGCAGCTTGCGTCGGTTTAACAACAGCAGCAACCGAGATAGCAACAGCAAAAACCGCAACGCTAATATCTTTAGCTAATTTCATCAGAAAAATCTCCGAAACTAAAAAATGAATAATTCTGTAATCTCACTTAAATAAACTTTTAACCAATGTATATAGGTTAAGAAATAACCAACAAAAGACGATCTTTGTTAAATCTTTAAGGTTGTCAGATATATATAAATTTTGTGTAAACTTATTTCAATATTTACAGTAGGTTATGTTTTGAGTTTAGGCGTAGGCGTACTCACACATAGCAATCCTATCTAAGTTGTGAAAATGAACAAACCGCTTTTTCTGCGAAATACCAAGAAGAGAAAAAGAAGTTTTCACATCTAATTTAGGACTGCTATAGTTGCGAAAATCAGGCATGGAGATTTGCTTGTTCCTGCAACCACGGATCTACAGGTTGTCCATCTTTACGGCGTAATTCAATTTCCACAACCATCACTTCTTTGGAACCAGGAGGTGCAGGTTTTTTATGGAAAAGAATGTCATAATCTTCTGGATTATGTTTACGTTCTTTCAACCATTCCTGTACCTTGGTTGTGGCAAAAAATGATTGCCCTTGCTCAAACATTCGGGTAATCTGCAATTGCAGTGTGTAAGGATTTATGCGACCCATTTTCTACCGCCTTTGTTAAGTTAATTTGAGAACAAGTAATCTATTTACTGTAGATATAGCAATCCTATTTGATTTGTGAAAATGCGCGGTGTCCAGATCCCCGACTTCTCGAAGAAGTCGGGGATCTAATTTTTCACAAATGATTTCAGATTGCTATAATCTAATGTTAATGCGAAGTAACCACACATGACACTTCCCATACAGCTAGAACTTCCACTTTCAATGTGTTATCTGTAAAAATAAAGCCCGAACCTTCTTCGGTGGATGGTCTAAGAAAGCGTCGATGCTTTCGCATTTTGTCTTTAACTGGTTGATAAATTATTATTTTTACTGCTTGACTTTCACCATCTTTAGCAGTAAATACAAGATAGTAATGTTATAGTAGGACATCACCAAAAATTGTCACAAACTTGACTGCACTCTACGACTAAAGTTGTACGTACACTCAGGACGAGAAAACGGATTAGTTAAGGATTGTTCAGAATTTTACACTGCCTCTACAACATTTAACCACTTAATTCTGTTATAGATTGGAGAGAGGCACGCCGCTTCAAAAACTGACCAACAGACTCAGATGGTTGTTATGCAGAGCAAAAATCAAGCTGTTTTCGCTTTAATTGGAAAAAGTACTATTGTATTTTTACCCTTATTGTTATCCATTGGAATCGCCAGTGGACAATCTGCACCATCACCCAACCCAGCACTAACTCCGGCTCCGGTGTTATCGAATTCAGAACGGGAAGAGTTAGCACGACTACGAGCAGAAAAACGAATTCAACAGCAAGTCCAATCTGATTTTAAAAGCACTTTTAGCCGCACAACTATATTACTAGATATTTGGCTAGTTATACTAAGTCTTTTTCCAGTCGCAGTCATTGCTTTGTTATGGCTGTTGCGACGGGTGATAATTCGGGAAATTGTTGATAGGGCAATGCAACAAGTCCAGGGAATGGAAAAATTACAAAATCAGCTAACCACCGTTAAACAAGAAGCTGAAAAGGTTATTCAAGATGCGAAAAAAATAAATTCTGAATTAGAACAGGAAGCAACTGCTTTACAACAAAAAATTAAAAATGAACAAGAAAATGTATCTATTCTGATATCCGATCTGGATTTAAATAAAGTACAGGTATTAAGTAGATTAGAAGCGGAACTAAAAAAATCTCAAGAAAATATAGAAAATTTAGAGTCAAAATTTGCGTTGGGGTTATCTAAGTTAGAGTTTGATGCTCAACAACAAAAAGATATAGCACTGGAAAATTTAGGAAAATTAGCATCTGCGATCGCAGAAGAACTATCTAAGTTAAAGTTAGGTGTGCAACAACAGCAAGAACTAGCCGTTGCTGATGTAGAAATATCAAAGTCTGAGTTCACATCTCAACTTTCTGGATGGCAGTCTGATGCTCAACAGCAAAAAGATATAATTTTTGAAAGTTTAACAAAATTACAGGCAGAATTTGTAGAAAAGTTATCCGAATTACACGTTGATGCTCAACAGCAAAAAGAGATTGCCGTTAACAATTTAGGTATATTTGATCGGCAACTTAAATCTCAATTATCTGAATTACAGGTAGATGCTCAAGAACAAAAAAATAAAATTCTTGCGAGTTTAGAAGTATTGCAGTCAGAATTTAAATTGCAATTATCTGAATTACAAGTCGATGCTCAAAAATCTAAAGAGCTAATCATTGAGAATTTAGAAAAATCTGGTTCTGAGTTTAGTTCGCAATTCTCAGAATTACAATGGAATGCTCAACAACAAAAAATTCTCATTTTAGAGAAGTTAGAAAGATTAGAAACTGAGTTTGTCTCTCAACTCTCTGAGTTACAATTGGATGCCCAAGAAAGAAAGGATCTAATTCTTCAAGAACTAACTGAAATTACGCCGGAATCGATTCTAGAAGTGGTGAATTTTGAAGTTGAGCAAGAAATACAGGAACAGCCGCAACAACCGGAATTCACTGCTGATGAGTATGTAAAACAGGGAGACGATCTGTTTTCTCAAAGGCGCTATGAAGATGCGATCGCAGCTTACAATCAAGCAGTGAAAATCCAACCTGATGAACCTGTGAGTTGGTTAAAACGTGGTTTAACTTTGGGAAGGTTGAAACGCTACCAAGATGCGATCGCATCTTATGATAAAGCGATTGCAATTCAGCCAGATTATCATCAAGCTTGGTGCGATCAGGGCGTTGCTTTTGGAAATTTACAACAACATCAGCAAGCCTTTGCCTCATTTGACAAAGCTACACAAATCAAACCTGACGATGCCGTTGCCTGGTTAAATCGCGGTCTTTCCCTAGTAGCATTAGAACAATACGAAGAGGCAATCGTCTCCTTTGAGAAAGCCCTGGAATTCCAACCCAATTCTCCCAAAATCTGGGATAAACACGGTTATACATTGGTAAGATTGGGACGCGATGATGAAGCGATCGCTAGTTTTAACAAAGCCTTAGAAATTAAGCCAGATTATGCCAGTGCTTATTACAACAAAGCAGCCTGTTACGCACTGCAAAGACAAGTTGACCGATCTCTGTTAACTTTACAACAAGCGATTGAACTGAATCCCAGGTATAAAGAAGACGCAGCAAGTGACCTCGATTTTGATGATATTGCCGACGATGAGCGCTTTAAGTTGTTAGTTGCAGAATAAAATGTCATTTGTCATTTGTCATTCTCCCCCTGCTCCCCTGCTCCCCTGCTCCCCACACCTGGGTTATGTTCGCTAGACATGGCTTTGAGTTTAGATGTGAAAGAATCAGAGCGATCGCTTGTTTCGGGGGTAAATTGCCCGATTGGGGCATGAATAGGAGCAGGTGGAAGCAGTTTTGGCTGTCGTTGATGATGGTTTTGTGATGGGGAAAGCGCTGGACTTTCTTGTGAAGTTTGCCTCTGGCTGACAGCAGATAATCGCTCAAGGGTTGCCGAAGAGGTAAATTTCCCAGAAAGCGGAGACTTCAAGACGGTTTTATTGTCTCTATCTTCCTGCTTTCCATCTTCTTCGGTCAAAGATGTTTTTGGTTCATAACTTTTCAGTTGGAGAGTCGCAGTATTGCTGTGTTGATAGCCATTGCGAATCCTAGCTGGTGGTAATTGAGGACTCGTCACTTGCTCTAGAGTGGGTTTTTTCTTGGCTGGCGGTAGAGCTGGTGCAGCCGATGACGTTAAGCTTTGAGGAAATTTGCTACAAATCATCCGTTCAAATTCCATGTTGAAATGATATGTAGCCTGATCCCGGCGCTGCCAAAATACTAAAATTTGCTGCACGGAAACGGCTTTATAACGACCTTGATATAGTGCCTCAATCACTGCCAGGTGTAGCCAATTAAGGGGGTATTGCGTTTGCCAACGCTCAACTAGCTCATTGGCACTATACCCACTGAGATCGAAACTATAGTTAATTAATAAGGCGATCGCCAAGTTGGCAGAGGTGTCTGGAAGTGTTGTTAACATGGGGCTATTAGCTTTAGGCAATAGGTCTAAGATTTGTCACCCATCGCATATTAGCCTAGCGTGCTTTTAACTACATGGTTTATTTTTCCAATAGTTGTCAAGCCAATAGGCAGTGTTCCTTATTCTACTTGTCAACTTCTAGAATGCAACCCTACATAGACTGATTTAATCGCAGATGTTCGCCCAATGGCGACTAATGCTTGATAAACCATCGCTGCAACTTCGGCGTATGTTGCCAAACGTAAAGGTGCAAGCACTTTTGGATCTGGATAGTTGACAACTATTCCTTGTTGTGTAGCAGTGGCAACGGCTGTTTGGGCGTAGTCGGGAATGGTATGACGATCGCTATATATTTCTAAAACATCACGATCAACAGCTGGTAGTCCCAGTCCGTTTACTAGGGAGACAATCACCTGTAGCCGCTGCACACTTTGATCGGGGCGGAAAGTGCGATCGCTAAATCCGCCAACAAAACCACCGCTAGCCGCGATTTGAATAGCGCTATAAGCCCAAAAATCCTTGGGTACATCCGTAAAATCAGGATATGGGATTTTGGGAAATGGGTTAAAAGCGATCGCCACCAAAGCTGCATATTGGGCGCGAGTCATCGGTTTATCTGGCTGGTAGCTACCATCGGCAAAAGCATGAGTTAAATCCATCCTCGCTAATGCCTGAATAAATGGTTCTGCCCAATGTCCATCTAGTTCGGGAGAGGCGGGAGGGGGAGACAAGGGGACAAGGGGACAAGGGGACAAGAGGGGTTTTTGATCTGTCGATCTATCAGAGGGACTGGTGTTAACCGTTACTCGATTGTTTGGGAGTAATTCTACCAAGCCCTTGACTAGAGACAGATTTAATTGATTACCTACGGAAACTAGCTTTTGTGTAGTGGCATTATATAAATCAAATTCACTATGCTCCCGAAAAATATTATCACCTGGATCTTCGCTATTACCTAAATCTGGGACTGCATTGCCATTGACTAATAAACCACCTTGGGTATTTTTCGCAATCAGATTTTGACGTAGCACAGGTTGGGCATTGCGAGAAAGTGCGATCGCCGTGCGATTTTCTGATAATTTGTTATTGGCGATCGTTGGAGCAGCAAAATCACTAATTGCTATGCCTAAAGGGTTTTTTTGAAAGACATTCCGCCGCACCTCTCCCTGGCTATGACCTGCCATTACTAACCCGCTAGCAGTATTTTGCACAAATACGTTATGTAAAATTGCGGGTTTGGCAGTCCCAGTGGTAAACACACCTTCCCGCCCACAGTTGCTCAGAGTATTGTTACTTAAAGTAGGTGCAGCCGATTCAATCCAGATACCAGCACCTTTGGCTGAGGGATTAGTGACAGTTACACCTAAAAGATTGGCATTATCTACCAAGAGCAGCGTAATATTTTGTATACCAAAACTGGGACTTTGATACTCACCACTCCCGGAAATTACAATCCCTGCACCTTTGTTAGCTTCATTACCCACCACTGTCACCCCTCCAGGGACGATTAGTGGAAATACCTCGCCACTAGCAGCGTTATAAGTCCCCGACTCCAGATGAATTATCGTCAGGATTTTGGTTACTTTTAAAGCACGGGTGAGGCTTTTAAATGGACTCAACCGTGAACCAGTATTGCTATCATTCCCTGTCATAGGGTTGACATAGAGCGTGACGACGAGGGTAGAGTTCACCATTGATAGTTGAGAGTCAATTGTTTTAATTATGACAATCGTAAATAACACTACTTGTAGCAAACTTTTTCACGGTAATATCCTTGTGTATAGAAAATATATCCACCTGACTTTTTCTGAGAAGCAGATCGTGTGTACACACAAGTTATAGACTCTTGTGCAACATTCTAAGTTCTCATCTCAATGGCATTGTCAGTCAAAACAATCGCATTGTCAGTCGAAACAATGGCATTGCAACTCTAAAAAATTTGTGTGTAAGGGACTTGCGTGAAAATAAAGTACCAATAAACCGAGTTTCGACACTATAACCCGCAGATCCCTAAGCTGTCGCGTCTGCTCTGCGGACAGGAGATTAAGAGAACCAGCACGGTCTTCTCCCTTGGCGCTAGCCTCTCCCCAAGTAGAGCATCTGGCGTGTGAGATTCTCCGGGTTTAATTAAGTAATCAAACAAACATAAAATGAAGCTCAAGTTTCGAGTTTTAATCTCGGTGTTCCGAGGTACTGTTTTGGTTAATGTATTGAGTCAGCAACCCAGAACCCTTGCTCTGTAAGAAAATGAGATTAAAGATGCTCATCCAAAATAGTTCCTTCTATATTGGCTCCAGACAAATTTGCTCCACTCAAATTTGTCTGGCTCAAATCTGCTTGAGTGAGATTTGCCTGGGATAAGTCAGCTACAGTTAAGTCTGCGCCACTTAAATCCGCTCCATCGAGATTCGCCGCTATCAAGTTTGCTTCCTGCAAATCCGCTTCACTCAAGTTAGTTTCAATCAATTTCGCAACCGTCAAATCAGCCTGACTCAAATTAGCTCCTTCCATTGCTGCTCCATCCAAGATAGCTCCATCCAAAATTGCTCCGCTTAAGTTGCTACCACTGAGATCCGCATTGCTCAAATCTGCCCCATTTAAGTCTGCCTCAATCAAACTGGCGTGGGCTAAATTAGCGTGACTCAGATTAGCTCCATCTAAAATTGCTCGATCTAAAATTACACCACTGAGATTGGCTTCTCTTAAATTGACCTCGCTCAAGTTGACGCCAGTAAAGTCTCTGACACCTGCGGCATAGTTTTTCAGAAGTTGATCTGCTTTCATATCTGTCGCTGTGCTAAGGAACGTTTAAATAATTCGTAATTCGTAATTCGTAATTTTTGAGTGTGATTCGCCTTTATTTATATGTAGGTAGCTTTGTTTCAGTTTGGGTTTAAATAAGAGTATGAAACAGTCTTTAAATTAAGAATTACGCTAGTACAGCAATGGCGAGTCCGCAAGCGTAATTATCAATTACGAATAATTTGGGACTATCCAGACAGAATATCCTCAGCACGCGCTACGGAGGATTAGTGTAGTGAATCAAACAAGAGTGGATATTGAATCAACTTTACCTAGATTAGCTATTCTTATTTATTGGCGCTACTACCTAGAGTTATGAGTTAATTTCATACTTGAGATGGATGTTGCTCGCCTTAAAAATTCAAGCATTAGTGCAAAGCGATCGCTATACTCAATTGTGGTGTTCATCTGGCAGAGGTTATGGCAAAACCAATTCGTATTCTTTTGCAGACTACGATTCCTACGACTGAAGATGACTGGAGTATTTTTCGTTTCTCGATGTTAAAAGATTATTTAGCATCGATTCAAGACGAAGCCGGAAACTCCTTATTTGAAGTCATTGGTCATTGGTCAAGCATAAGTCCACTGCGATACTTAGTATTTTCGGTATCACCACATATTTGGGTCTGAATCATAAGGCTTCACGCAATGCTTTAAAGTAATGAGTAAGGAGTAATGAGTTTCATAGTGGATGAAAAATGGGTATTTACTCATTACTTATTACTTATTACTCATTACTCCTTCTTAAGAGCGCCTTTAGGTCGGTGAGGATATCAAGGCGGATAGTTCATGTTTCCCCACCAACCACTACATCTCGAATTCGCAGGCTAGGGCCACCACAACCCACTGACAAGCCATTTTGACCTCCCTTACCACAACCGCCAGATTCATCCCAATAAAAATCATCACCAAGTGCCTCAATATCCGCTAAAGTTTGGAATACATTTCCCGAAAGTGTCACATCTCGCACAGGTTCAGCAATTTTGCCGTTCCTAATCATCCACGCTTCCCCAGCACTAAAGGTAAACATTTCCCCATTCGTCATCCCACCCAACCAATTACGGGCATAAACTCCTTCTTTGATATCGGTGAATAAGTCTGCAACTGGTGTTTTACCCCGTTCAATCCAGGTATTTGTCATCCGCACAATGGGAGCAAAGTGATAGTTAAGACAGCGGGCGTTACCCGTAGGCGCTTCCTCCAATTTGCCAGCAGTTTCACGAGAATGTAAACGTCCCACTAAAACTCCATCTTTAATTAGTTGAGTAGTAGTGGCAGGTGTGCCTTCATCGTCGTAAAAATAGCTACCGCGATGTCCTTCTGGAGCCGCACCATCAAAAATTTGCAGTTCTTCTGGGCCAAACCGCCGTCCGATGGTCATCACTTCCAGCAGATCGGGGTTTTCGTAAGCCATATCAGCCTCAGAAAGATGTCCGAAGGCTTCGTGGACGAATAAACCCGTGAGAATTGGGTCAATGACTACAGTGTAAGTATTGCCTTTGACCGATGGTAGAGATAAAGCAGCGATCGCTCTTTGAGCAGCACCTTGTACCTGTTCATCCAAACTAGTTAAATCTTCGTAAGCTTTGCGAGAGCCAGTAGTTTCCCGTCCAGTTTGTACGGTTTCGCCATTTCTGGCGGTGGCGGCAAAGCGCATTTCCATATCCACCCAAGATTGCTCGATCAAAGTACCTTCTGAAGTAGCAATGATGACTTTTTGGGCGCTGTCACCGTAACGCACCGAGGTAGTCGTAATTCGGCGATCTACGCTTTTAAGCAATTGGGTATAGCGATCGCACAATTGTTTTTTTTGCGAGAGTGGGATGTTTCGCGGATCAGTACCTTTTAGAGGTAGAATGCATATTGCTTGCACCGGGTCAATGGGTGCAAGTAAAGTTTCTTCATCACCAACCATCCGCGCAGCTGCGATCGCTTCTTCTATGCGATCCTCGATTGTTGCCAGCTGGTTAAAGCAGCTCAACCCCCATCCGCCTTTATAACAAGCGCGAATATGTCCACCAATGGAGATGCCTTCACTGAGAGTTTCTACCTTGTCGCCACGCAACAAGATATCAGTCCCTTCTGCTTCTTCAAGGCGAATCATTAGATAATCTACACGCTTAGAGTAGCGAGCGATCAGGTCAGAAAGTAAATTTTGTGCGTCAACAAGTGTAGTCGGCATTTCCAATTAGTAACAATGACGAACTGCATTTATTTTGCAATTATTTGGGGGATTTCTGCTAATCAATATTATGAGGAGACTGAGTACTGAAAGAGATGAGTGAGTGCAAAAACAGGGGAGAAGTTGCAGTAAGTTTTTCCTCTCTACCCTTTACAATTCTGCCTCTTGTGCCCAATCTCCAACCCCCAATCTTGAGTTACGGTGGGTAAGAACTCAATGATGTGCTAAGATAATCAAGTGAGAATAAAATTCGGTTACATTCTTTGTTTTTAGTATTGACAGGCTTTTCCCTTTTGGTCTTAACAAGCTTGCCTCCGAAATCTAAATCTCTACACACCTATGATTTTGGAGATGATGCATGTCAATTTATGTAGGTAATCTATCCTACGAGGTCACACAAGATGACCTCAATTCTGTGTTTGCCGAACACGGTACTGTAAAGCGGGTTCAGTTACCTACTGACCGTGAAACAGGACGTCCACGCGGCTTTGCCTTTGTAGAGATGGGCACAGAAGCTGAAGAAACAGCTGCCATTGACGCTCTTGATGGAGCTGAGTGGATGGGACGCGACCTCAAAGTCAATAAGGCTAAACCAAAAGAAGATAGAGGTGGTTCTTTTGGTGGTGGCGATCGCCGCGGCGGTGGTGGTGGTGGATACAATAGATCACGCTACTAAGCTTTAAGATCAAAAATTAAGTTTTAACGTCTAAAGGGCAGAATCATTATCTGCCCTTTTTGCGCTCCGGTCTACTGGATGGCTTAAATTGCCCAGTACCAATTAAGTAGGAGATGATAAATGACCCAAGTATTTGTGGGCGAAAATGAAGGAATTGAGTCAGCTTTACGTCGATTTAAGAGGGAAGTTTCCAAAGCAGGTATTTTTCCAGACATGAGAAAGAATCGTCACTTTGAAACGCCTTTGGAAAAACACAAGCGCAAAGAAGTCGCTAGACACAAACAACGCAAGAGAAATTTCCGTAGTAATTAACTATTAAGGATACCTCCGGTTAGCTATGCTAACACGCTCTCTCATTAGATTCTTAGCTATCGAAAAGGCGATCGCTGTACTCCAAAAGAGAATCTAATGAGTAAGTTTTGAACATCGGCAACCTTTCCTGATATAAGCTATCTCTCAAAATTATTATAAATTTGTTTGAGTTACTGCTCTTCTGTATCAATCAGAATTTCCAGGGGTAACTAATTAGAAAATAAGTCAAAAATATTCTTAATAATAAGCTGTACCAATCAATGCCAATAAAAAGCCCTCAAGCAAAGATGAGGGCTAGGCAGTTTTTTTGCTAGAGATATCAGATCAATTCCTTCTAAGCACGAGTACGCGTAATCTGAGCAGTATCAAAGTCTTGTAGCCGAGTCATATTTCCGCTCTTCTTATCAACAATAAACACAGCATTAGGTGTCTCATATCTCATCGCTCCCAAGGCGAGGAGTTGACCTGTTGTAGAGCAAACTAAGCTTTGTAAGCCATTATTCCATGCTTGACCATTAACTTTCAATTGTCCTAGTCGGATGGGCTTTTTTTGATTTGGCTCTAGCTGCACCAGAGTTGTCTCACCATACGCACCAACTATAGAGGTATAAAGTATTCCATCTGGGCACTCAGCTAGATTGCTGACCCGCTCATCGTCCAGGAATTTAATCTTACTAATAGAACTGATCTCTCCTGTTTGAAGATTAATATCTACCAATCTAATCGGTGGTGTACCATTCTTCTTTCCTACTAGACCAATGAGTCGCCCATCATTAGTACCTAGCAAGCTCCCAAGCTGTTGATTTGGTTTAAGTCCTGAGACTATCAAACTTTTTACAGGCGTACCCAAAAATGTAATGCGAGTAGGTGTCGGCTGTCTCTGACTAATCGCAACCGGAGTAATGGCTACAACAAGTGTGCCATCGCTTAAAGAGGTAAAACCACTCAATATCTCATTAGGCTCTAATAGAGGTGTACTTTTATCCCTAAGTACCTGAGCCTTTCCTGTCATTAAGGATTGCAAAATTAGTCCTACAGGCTTAATATCTGTGCTTACACTGTTGAGGGCAGTATTCTCTACTAATTCAGTGGTGTGTACCTCTGTAATAACCGTTTGGTCAGTATTAACGAGCGGGCTAGAACCTATACCTACAATATTTAAACTTGGTGTTTCTGCCAAGGCTTTCTTGGTTAGATAACTAAGTCCAGATACTACAGTTCCAGCAAGGGCCAACTGTCCAAACCGTCGACGTGATACCTTGTAATTCATATCTTTCTTCCTAGAATTGATGACTTTTATTAGGCAGCAGTGTGAACATAAACAGATAAGGCTAAGAGGTTGTTTGAAAAGTCCTCAAGCGTATGTTTCACTACCCTGGCTACCGAGAAACTGCTACGAGAGAATCGGAGTTTTGGGATTTAAGATCGCGCTCCTGAGTAGCACTTGAGGCTCAAGCAAACCCTTTTCAAACATCCTCTAATATATTTGCGCCCAGGTTGCTACTGAGGGTGTTCCATTGTTGTCACTAATAAAAAGCATGTACCAGCCTGGGGGTGCGATGTTTCGATTGTTTATGACCGTGACCCTAAGAGAAGTAGCGTTTCTAGAAATAATGGGTGCATCCACTAACCTTTGTTCTGTATCGCAGGAATGGGTACTTGCCATTGGTCTAATAAAACTAACCCATTTAATATTCGCAGCCTGGGGTGTCTGAATCGTAAATTCCTGCCGATAGGTCAATATTTGAGGAGCGCTCTGAATAACTGGACGCGATCGCGACATATACGCAGGACTGTAGATTTCTAATCGCAGTTCATTGACCGTCCGTTGAGGGTTTCCCCCAGCGGCTATGACCCTACCATCTGGTAACAGCAAGGCCACCGAGTGATATACGCGGGGGACAGTTTGTTTCGCTACTACTGTCCAGGTATTTGTAGCTGGATTGTAGATTTCTGCTGGCAGCATTGATTTTGTTGTGTCCTCATTCATTTGGCTACCATTGCAAACAAACACTGTGCGATCGGGCAATATAACTGCGCTGTGATGCATCCGGGCATAGTTTAAAGGCTTTGCTGCTACGTAAGTTGGATTACTAGCTTTTAAATCGACAATATTTACCCTCTTTGTTGCTGTCTTACCACTACCCCCACCGAGAATCATCACCTTTTGATCTTGTGCAGGTGGTAAAAGCAGACTGGCAGCTTGATCGCCAAAAGCTATGTCTTGCAGCCCTGTCACCACTGTTTCTGTAATGGATTGTGTAAATGCCTCTGGTAGGGTTAATATCCTTGGTGTCACTTGAGTGGGACCCATCTGAGCACCTGAATAAAAAATTTTTCCACTACTTAGTAGAAACAGATGGGCGTATGGGGGTAAGGCACTAGTTGTTGGAAAAGCGTTCCAACCATTTGGAAAGAAAGCAGAATAAATTTCTGGTTGTATATTGAGCTTGCCATCTTTATCCGGCCCAGACACTGCTAAGACTCGACCGCTGCCTAGTGTTAACACAGTAGGATACCAGCGACCATTATTCATTGATAGTATCTTGACCCATTTCTCAGCAATGGGATCAAACATCAGAGCATAGGGTGAACCATAAAATGGGTCATAGCGCAAAGTTCCACCTGCAACCAGTAACAGACCATCAGGGCGGAAGGAGTGACCAGCGCAAAAAAGATCCATAGGTTGATTGTTACTATCCAATGGAGGCGCTTGCCGGGTAAAGGTTCCCTTGTTGACATCCCAGACCACACTGTCATAGGGAGTATTTAACCGAGTTGAATCGTTACCTGAGCCACAGAAAAAGAATATCTTACCAGTACGAAGTAGAGCGGCATGTATAGGTAGGATTGGGGCACTATACGACAATACTTGCCATTTATCTGTAGCAGTAGCCTGAGCAATAAAAGTCCCTAAATCTGTTTCCTCTTGAAGGTTAGTCTTGTTATTAGTTTGAGTCACTTTATTTACAATTCTTCCTACGTGGACTTGATTTTTTGTACTTTATTTTATTAATTGATTTCTCAATTTATATCTATACTTCTTTAGGCTTATTTAGCATTAAGATATGATGTGTTTTATAATAAGTAAATGTAAAATCAGCTTTATTAATAGTAATTGCGCTGTCAATCATCCATCCTGTAGCAGTATCTAAATTAAGCCTGAAATACATTGCTGCTATAAATAATACTACATCTCATTCCTGAAATTTTATCATCAAATATTTTCTCACAGAAGAAAATAAACATCTTTGGTTTTGCAGCCTCAATTGGTGAAATCATCGAAAATCTAGTCACTTTTGGATAATTCAGATAAATTAATAAAAATCTTGTATAGTAGTAGTTTTGTAGGTTAAAACTAGCAAACATTAATTCTTGAACGTATATTAATCAAGAATAATTATCCAAGACCATCTGTATCCCTATAACTATTTAATGTTAATGTGGCGGATTACTTCGGCAACTGACCAAGCTTGAGCGATCGCTCCTCTGGGTGTGTGAGGTGAATCGCCATCAAAAATCTCAGAAATAGAACCAAGACAAGCGTCAAAGAAAAAGTGATCTAGCAAGGGTTGCCAATCAAAAGGTAGCGATTGTTGTGGATAAAAACGTTGCCAAGCCCGAATATACGGCCCAATTAGCCAAGTCCAAACAGTGCCTTGATGATAAGCGCGATCGCGTTGTTGTTGATTGCCCTCATATTTCCCTTTGTATTCAGGATCTCCTGGATCGAGACTGCGAAGACCATAAGGTGTGAGCAAGCTGGTAGTTGCCAAATCTAATATCTGACACCCTTGCTGTTCGGAAAACCCACAATGGTGTAGCGACAGCGCCAAAACAGCATTCGGACGAATTTGAAAATTCCGGCGATCGTCCGGCTCAATAGTATCGTACAGATAACCTAACTGAGGATTCCAGAATTTTTGCAGTGAGGTTTTCACGTGTTGTGCTTGGTTAGCATAACGCTGTGCTTGCTTAGTGAGACGCACTGGTGAGCCATATTCCATTTGGCTCAAACGCTCTGCCCACTGACTCAGCCAACATAAAGCAGAATACCACAGCGCATTGATTTCCACCGGCTTCCCGTAACGGGGTGTAACAGGGTGTGCGCCAATTACCACATCCATCCAGGTGAGAGCTACACCACGAGCATCCCAACTAACTAGCCCATCGGTAGCATCGACCTGGATATTGAAATGTGTACCACCGACAAATGCTTTATAGATTTGCTGTACTACAGGGAATTGCTCTGCCAAAAAATCCCAGTCTTGGCTAGCTTCTAAATAAAGTCCTAAAGTTTCAATCCACCACAATGCCGCATCAATACTGTTATAAATTGGTTCGCCATTGAGATCGGGAAATGCATTCGCAATTAAACCGTGGCGACAATAATGCCCAAAAGTTCGCAATACTCCTTTTGCTAGGTCAAAGCGCTGTGGAACTAGTGCCAACCCTGGTAAAGCGATTAATGTATCGCGTCCCCAATCATTAAACCAATGATAACCAGCAATGACCGTAGGGCCTGCAACTGAGGCACGATAGACGATAAACTGATCGCTGGCTTTGAGTAGTTGTTGCCAGATTAGGGAGTGGGCATTGGGCATTGGGCATTGGGCATGGAGAAGAGACAAAGGAGACAAGAAAGAAGGGGGAGACTTGGGAGAGATTTTCAATAATTCCTCCTTGTCTCCCTTGCTCCCCTGCCCCCTGCCCCTCTGCCTGAGTCTCTCCATCCAAAAATCTGTGAGAGCCTTTCTTGCTCTGCCTCCACAGCTTCTGCAAAGGTTTTGACGGTGAGAACACCTGGAACTGAGTCAGGAAAACCGACTCGTGCTTCTAAAGTCACCGTATCTCCTGGTTGAAGTGTGACTATCAAGTAACCAGGACTGTGGAGGTCTTCTTTGTCGCCTAATCCCCGTTTTGTCTCCTCAGACAATCTATAATCCCAATACCAAACTGCATCTGGTTGATAATTTCCTTGTGTCCAGCGCAAGTGCCAAGGTATGCCGAAGCGACCAGAATTAATTGCTTGCAGACAGACTTGCTGTTCCCCTAGCAATTGTGAAAACTGTAATTCTTGACTAGCAGTCTGCTGGTGGTGAAAGTCACGTTCTGCTATCAACAGTCGCAACCGTAAAATCGCTGTTTCAGTTCCCTCGTAGCGATACTGGATTAAAATTCGATGGCAAAATTGGGCATTGGGCACAAGAGGCAGAGGGGCGGAGGGGCAGAGGGGCAGAGGGGAAAAACTTTCTGCAACCTCTCCCCTACTCCCCTGCCCCCCTGCTCCCCTGCTCCCCTGCTCCCCTACTCCCCTGCTCCCGCGCCCTTCGTCCCCAGTCCCCACCAAACCATAAGGCATCACCAATTGTCTGGTTAATTGCCAGTTCTCTTGACCCCAAGTCCATTTAGGAACTGGGTCAATATCAAAACGGCGTAGCTGTTCGTAGCCTGTTCGCTCAATCTGACCGTTACCCCAAACATTTGTCCCCAGTGCCACAACGCTCCCTAATATTTCTAAGCTAGCTTCTAGGTGCGAAAACAGCAGAGTCCTTCCAGAAGGTGGGTTGGTGGCGGCAAACAGCCAACCATGATAAGCGCGCGTGCGGACATCAGAAATTGTACCGCTGGCAAAACTTCCTAAGCCGTTGGTAAGCAACCATTCTCTTGTATCTAAATCAGGCATTTGCTACTCAAAATCGTTATGAGTATGATATAGTCGTAACAGATCGTAATTAAACTGTGAGAGCGTGGATGGGTAAATTTTACTTGACCCAAATTCCAACGCTACTAAACCGATAAAGGAGAATTAGGTTAATGTCCCTTACTTACGGAACCGAAGGAAGCCTCCGCGTTGGTCAACAAGCTCCCGATTTCGCAGCAACGGCTGTGGTAGATCAGGAATTTAAGACAATCAAACTTTCCGATTATCGCGGTAAGTATGTTGTTCTGTTTTTCTACCCACTAGACTTTACCTTTGTTTGTCCTACTGAAATCACAGCATTTAGCGATCGCTACGAAGAATTCAAGAAAATCAATACCGAAGTCCTTGGGGCTTCCGTTGACAGTGAATTCTCTCACCTCGCTTGGATTCAAACAGATCGTAAGTCTGGTGGCGTCGGCGACCTGAATTATCCTCTAGTCTCCGACATCAAGAAAGAGATCAGCGCCGCTTACAACGTTCTTGACCCAGCAGCAGGCATTGCCTTGCGTGGTCTGTTCATCATCGATAAAGATGGTATCATACAGCACGCCACCATTAACAATCTAGCTTTTGGTCGTAGCGTTGATGAAACCCTGCGGACATTACAAGCAATTCAGTATGTTCAGTCTCACCCCGACGAAGTTTGCCCAGCTGGTTGGCAACCTGGTGACAAGACCATGAATCCTGACCCAGTGAAGTCTAAAGTCTACTTCTCTGCTGTCTAAATTTAGTTAGCTAAAAAACTCTAATCCAGCCTTTTGGAGTTGAAAGCAAAATCAATGAAAACCACAGATAAACAGAGATACACATTAAACAATGTCAACCTCCGTAAATATCTGTGGTTTTTTATCAAATAATATTTAAATAATCAAGGTTAAAAATATGTTGACTTCAACTGACTTTAGTGGCTTATTAAATGAGCGATTCTTCCGCAATTTTTTACCAGTTCCAGCTAGCAATCAACTCAGATTGGGAGTGGGAACACCTGATTTTCAACTGCCAGATATTACCAACGGAACTTTAGTAAAGTTGTCTGATTATAAAGGCAAACAACCAGTGTTACTCGCCTTTACTCGCATTTTTACCGAAAAGCAATATTGCCCTTTTTGTTTTCCGCACATCAAAGCTTTGAATGAAAATTACGAACAATTTAAAAATCGTGGTATAGAAGTTTTAATGATTACTAGTACCGATGAAAGGCAGAGTCAAATAGTTGTCAAAGATTTAGGCTTACAAATGCCACTATTGAGCGATCCTAGTTGTCGAGTATTTCGTACATATCAAGCAGGACAAGCGCTGGGAGCGCCTTTGCCAGCACAGTTTGTATTAGACAAAGAAGGAAAACTGCGCTACTGGCATTTATTTTCTTTTTTGGATCACAATGCTAGTATTGAGACATTGTTAGAACAATTCAATTGACTATAAATATTCAAAATAAATTGCGTTTAATGTTGAAAACTAGCTATTAGGAATTGGAACTCTTAAGATTTGAATGGTAATTCAGACCCTAATCATATCATCTAATCTTAAGGTGATTTCCGACAAAGAAAATACTTTGGTTGGCGAGTTTCGACTTCGCTCAACTCTCGATCTATCAGTTGGTTGAGCGAAGCGATGCACTGAGCCTGTCGAAGTGTCGAAACCAACGCTATCGGTATATTTATTCTTGTAAATCACCTAATAGTTTCACTTGTTTGAAAAGTATTACGAATTACAAATTATCTTTGAGGATAATATTGAGGATTCGCAACTTGGGGCTGATAACCGTTTGTGGGTACTGTACTTGCCATGCCGTTAGGTACAGGAGTAACAACAGGAGGCTGATAAATGCTCATGGGCGCAGTGCCTGTTGTACCGTTAGGTAAAGCAGGATTCGCAACCTGGGGCTGATAACCATTTGCGGGTAGAGTGTTTGTAGTGGTGTTTGGTGTGACAGGATTTTGGCTAAACTCTTGGTAGGCAGCACGAGAAATTGAGCTAATCAATTTTTCGGCGCGAGGATCGTTTACTGGACGTTGTACCATGACAGAGGCTATGTAACGCTTACCAGTTGGAACAACAATTAAACCTGTATCTGCCAACATTGTGCCGATATCACCCGTTTTGTGGTATGCTCTTGCACCTGTTCCCAAACCTGATGGCAGCAGAGTGTCTCTTTGGGTGCGACGCAAGATATCAAGCATGAGATCGCGTGATGGCATACTGACTAAATTTCCTTGACTCACAATCGCCATCAAATTCGCTAGTTCTTTGGGGTTAGTAGTGTTTGTCCCTTGCAAATCTGGGAGTTGATTACGAATTGTTGTGGCTGTCAATCCCCAACTACGGAAACGCTGGTTTAAAGCGTCTATTCCTCCCAATCGGGCAATCAGCATATTTGTCGCCGTGTTGTCGCTGATTGTAATCATTTTAGTGACGACTTCCAAAGCAGCGTACTGAGTTCCCGCTGGTTTGTATTGCAGATTTCCCGAACCGCCAGCTACCATATCTTGTTGCATGGTCAGCATTTCATCTAGGCGAATCTTCCCCGCGTCTACATCCTGGAAAAAGGCAATCAAAATCGGCACTTTAATCGTGCTAGCCGCCGGAAAACTGGTAGAGCCATTGACATCTACATAATTACCAGTATCTAAATCTACTAAGAAAATTCCAGGTGTGAGATTTGGGTTAGTAGCCGCCAAATTTTGCACGGCATTTTTCAAAGAGGTAATTTCTTGAGACAGGTATAGACTCGAAGCTGCGGTTGGGGGAGTTTGGGTAGGTTGTGGCTGCGATCGCACCACATTATTAACATTATTATTAGATTGCGACGCCGAATTTGTGCTGATGCGATTGGCTGGGTCTAATACTGACAATACAGTGCCCACAATTGCACCCATCCCAATACCCACAATCAATAACCGCAAAACATACAATACGGTTTTGGCCATTGGCTTTAACTGGGTTTTTCGCGATGAGCGTCTGCCTGTTTTTGGCTTTTCCATCCGCACTGTTTTAACCATTACAGCACCCGGTCGGAAGGGAGGAATTTTTCCCTTTACACTAGGTATTGGTTTTACTGCCGTTGGCATAACTAACCCCGATTTTACTCTACGTGTAGCGCCAGAGATCGGGGGAGGACTAATTTGATTTTTTGGGCGTGTTAGTACCCCTTCTTGCCCATTTGTAGTTTGCTGCTGACTGTTAGCTTTAACTCTCTTTTTGACCACTTTTTGAACTTTTTGTGGCTGCTGGCGGCGATTTAAGGGTTGACGCCGCGAGAAAGCTGTTAGTTCGCCACTTGATTCTGACACCGTTACTCCTTGTGACCGACTTGACTGTTTTCTTGCCGACTCTTGACCCCAAACTTAATCTCTAAGCAATATTAATACTCAAATTCCACTTTGCCACTAAGTAGCATTTTTGTGTTTAGTTTAAGCCATATTAATTATTTTGGGGGGATGATTGCGTATATATTAAACGAATAATTACAAGTTTTCACTATCCTTCTGGTTTTTCAGGGCCCATTCTACCTGCTGCAAAATTCCTCGCAGCATGGCCACCTCCCCAGTTTTCAAGTGAGCGCGATTATACAATTGGCGAAATTTTCCCATACGACTAGCTGCCGTATGGGGATATACATAACCAATTTTCAGTAATACTGATTCTAATTGCTGGTAGTATCCTTCCACAACATCCAAGGGTGCGAGTTCAATTTGAGGTAAGGTTTGAATGTCAAGTTTTTGGGCACATTGTGACAATTCATAACAACAAATTGCTACAGCAGTAGCCAAATTCAGGGCGACATAATCTTGACTTGTGGGAATGCCAACAAACCGCTGTGCATAATTTAATTCTTCATTGCTTAATCCCCGGTCTTCTCTGCCAAAAATCAGGGCTGTGGGTTTTTCTGGTTCCTCCAGTAACCAGGGTAGTGCAGTGCGAGGATTTTCTAAAGGTGTTTCTAAACTACGAACGCGACCAGTGGTAGCGATCGCCCGTACACATCCATGCAATGCTTCTGGTAAGGTTGCCACTATTACCGCAGATTCTATAATTTCCTGAGCGTGAACAGCCATCATCAAAGCTTCCGTCGAAAGCGGATCGCATTGGGGGTTCACTAATACTAAATTATATAGACCGAAATTTTTCATTACCCTGGCGATCGCGCCGATATTTATCGGCCTAGCTGGTTCTACCAACACAATTCTTAATCCAGCCAAGCCCATTTTTTGCCTCCTGCGATCGCACCAGTACTTACAGACTAATTTTCAGCGTTGTGGTTCTACTGAAGAGTTTCCCTGAAATCATTTTACCTGTGTAAGTGAATGCCTGCGTCAGGTTTGAACAGTTCAGCGCAATCTTTGCCGTTGGACTAGTCGTTCGTCGCTATTTAGAAGTTACCTGCTTTAATCATCACAACTAAGTGTTCAATACGTTCATACTCATCTAGTTCTTTCAACTCCGTGGGTGTAAGTTCACCTGTGTTACTGCGTGTTAACAAGGTACGCAATCGTTCTTGCATTTCGGGAGTAGGTCTAAATTCAGCAATTTGTTCAGGAGTGGGGTTGCTAGCCAAAAAATCTAAGATATATCGGTAAACTTGTGCTGGTACAGCTGGTTGTTGGAGACTCAATGCAAGTAATTCCTCTGATACTTCTAGGGTGATTCTTGGTATGGGGACAGGACTTACGCAAAATAATGGAAGGAAAAACGAACCGCAAAGGCGCGAAGGACACAAAGGAATGAGAGTTTCAGAGAGTTATTGCGTAAGTATTAGGGGATTGCATTGGCAATTTACTTATTATTAAATGATATATCTCGAAATTTTTCATTACCCTAGCGATCGCTCCGACATTACTCACCCCAGCTACCTCTACCAAGACAATTCTTAATCCAGCCAAACTCATTTTTTACCTCCTGCCTGGTTGTTGAGCGACTTGCCCTGAGCGTAGCCGTTGGCGTGGTAACAGAGCGTAGTCGTTCGCGCAGCGTCTCGTAGAGAAGTGCAGCCTCTCGTAGAGAAGGGAGTCGAAACACTGCCCCCTGCCTTTCTTCGCAATAACAGACTCACAAAATATGTCTCACATTCTTGTCGAAAATCTCAGGAAGACTTTCTTTGTGTCTGAACGCTCCTCTGGGCTTTTCGGTTCAATACGAGGACTTGTGCAGCGAAAAACTAAAGAAGTTTATGCCCTCAAAGGAGTTTCGTTTTCCCTGGAATGGGGAGAACTTGTAGGATACATTGGCCCAAATGGAGCTAGGTAAATCGACCACGATTAAAATTTTGAGCGGTATTCTTGTACCTTCCAGTGGAAAATGCCTAATTGGCGGACGAACTCCTTGGAAAGATCGAATTAAGCACGTTAATCGCATCGGTGTAGTGTTTGGTCAAAGAACGCAACTCTGGTGGGATTTGCCAGTGATTGAGTCTTTCGATTTGCTGCGGGATATTTATCGCGTTCCCCAATCAGAGTATCGCCAGACACGCGAAGAAATGATTGATTTGCTTGGTCTTGAAAGCTTTCTCTCCACTCCAGTGAGGCAGTTAAGCCTTGGTCAAAGGATGCGATGTGACTTTGCAGCCGCAATGCTTCACAGACCGGAAATTCTTTTTCTTGATGAACCCACCATTGGGCTTGATGCAGTTTCCAAGCTTGCAGTCAGAAAATTTATCAAAGCGCTGAATAAAACTCATCAAGTAACCACCATCCTAACTACTCATGATATGGATGATATCGAGGCATTGTGCGATCGCATAATTATTATTGGTGGAGGTGAGATCCTTTGTGATGGAACTCTAGCAGCACTGCGTTCTCAAGTTTCCTCGCGTCGGTACTTAAGAATCGACCTAGCAAACGATGATTTCTTTTTTGAAGAAGAAGGAGTCAGTATTATCTCTAAAGAAGGTCGCACTGTAACTCTAGCCTTCGATCCCACAAAGCTTTCTGCTGCATCTTTGATTAGCCAAGTTACCTCACAACACGAAGTAGAGGATCTTTTTGTGGAAAATCCACCCATTGAAGAGATAATTGCTGAACTTTATGCAATTTCAGCCGGAATTATCCCATGAAAGCATATTGGTCACTATTTGTTGCTAGATTTACACTACTGTTGCAATACCGTGCTGCTGCTTTGGCTGGTGTTGGAACTCAGCTTTTCTGGGGGTTAGTGAAAGTAATGGTTTTACAGGCATTCTTTACTCATACAACCTCTACTCAACCTATCACTTTTCAACAAGCTGTAGGATATGTGTGGCTGGGACAGGCGTTTTTGATGGCGATTGTCCCTTGGGGAGGTGATAGAGATATTCAAGAACTCATCCGAACTGGTGCTGTCGGATACGATCTTCTTCGACCCACAGACCTTTATAATTTTTGGTTTACTCGCGCTTTGGCACTTCGCACAACGCCCTTGATACTTCGTAGTATTCCGCTTCTTGGTGTCACAATTTTTATTTTTCCCCTTTTGAGACTTGATGAATGGTCGCTTTCTTTTCCACCCTCCTGGGCTTCTTTTTTTGCCTTTTTTATCTCTTTTATTGGCGCAATTTTACTTTCGTCTGCATTAACTATGCTTCTGACTGTATCAATGATGTGGACAATTTCAGGCGAGGGAATTAATAGTATTCTACCTACTCTTGTTACTATCTTCTCTGGCATGATTGTTCCTTTACCACTTTTTCCTGAGTGGAGCAAACCTTTTTTGAATGCACTTCCTTTTTCAGGACTAATCGACAAACCTTTTCGTCTTTTTACTGGTAATCTTCAACCAAACGCCCTGTTTAATGTTTTGCTGCATCAAACTTTTTGGATAGTTGTCATTATTATTCTTGGGCGTGTTCTTGTGAAATATGGCATTAGAAAGCTGGTAATTCAAGGAGGATAAGTAAATAATTCGTAATTCGTAATACTTCTATACGAGAGGCTGCACTTCTCTACGAGACGCTGCGCGAACGACTACGCTCTGTTACCACGCCAACGACTACGCTCAGTACAAGTTCGTAATTCGTAATTTTTTAAGCAGGAAGATAGGTTATACCATTTCTTTGTGAGGCTGCGCCAAATTTTCTTTCTTCCTTTGTGTCCTTCTCTAACGAGACGCTAAAGCGAATGCGGTTCGTTCCTTATATAATTTTGCATACATAATTGATATTAGATAATTTATTTTAAATAAAAATTACAAAGCAACTATGAATGATTTTTCGCTTTACCTTCGATATATTTCTGTATCTTTCAAGTCGCAAATGCAGTACAAAGTTTCTTTCTGGCTGCAAGTCATAGGGCAGTTTTTAGGAACTGCTGTTGAATTTTTTGGAGTCTGGGCACTTTTTAGTCGTTTTAATAGTATTGGTACGTGGACTTTAAACGAAGTTGCTCTATTTTATGGAATAATTAATATTTCTTTTGCCTGTGCTGATGCCCTTGGAAAAGGCTTTGACTCATTTACAACAATAATTAAAAGTGGAGACTTCGACCGTTTGCTTGTTCGTCCACGCACCACAGCAATTCAACTTTTAGGTAAAGAGTTTACTTTGAAACGAATCGGAAGATTATTTCAAGGAATTGTTGTTATGTGGTGGTCACTTTCATCACTCCAGATTCCTTTAACTTTTAAAACTTTATGGCTTTTGGGTACTTCATTTTTTGGTGGAGTTGCACTCTTTGTTGGCATTGTCATTATGCAAGCAACCATCACCTTCTGGACTATTGAATCTCTCGAAATTATGAATATCCTCACTTATGGAGGAGTCGAAACGGCTCAGTACCCACTTTCGATTTATAACAAGTGGTTTCAGCGATTCTTTACTTTCTTGATACCACTTGCTTGCGTCAGCTATTTTCCTTTGCTTGCAGTACTTGAAAAAGAAGATGCTTTTTTAGTGCCTTTGTGGTTTTGTTATATCTCACCAATCGCAGGCATTCTCTTTCTAATAGTTGCGCTTCAGCTTTGGAAAATAGGAGAGCGATACTATTGTTCTACTGGCAGCTAGTACAACAAAATTTTAGCTGTGTACTCAGGTGTATTTTAAATGAGCAGATCGCACTTTTCTAAAGATGCTGATTTAATACCTTGTAGTATTGCCTGATTTCACCAAACAATGCCACGGGAAGCTCACATGAAAAACTCCAGGAAAGGTTGGTTACGTAAAAGACTCAAAATTACTCTGATTTTCCTGTCAGTGCTAGGGCTATTGTTAGTAGGATTTGTCACCTACACTGTACGCCAATCCTTTCCGCAAGAGAGTGGCACAATTCAAATACCTCAACTAAAAGCTGAAGTAACCGTTCAGCGGGATAAATGGGGTATTCCCCATATTTATGCTGCCAACTCTCACGATTTATTCATGGCGCAAGGTTATATCCACGCCCAAGACCGATTTTGGCAAATGGACTTTTGGCGACATATTGGTTCTGGGCGACTTTCAGAAATGTTTGGTTCATCTCAGGTTGACACTGATAAATATCTGCGGACAATGGGTTGGGCGAGGGTGGCGCAGCAAGAAATTCAGGAAATTAATGCAGAGATGAAAGCATACCTGCAAGCTTACGCCGATGGTGTCAATGCCTATTTGAGAGAGCATCAAGGCAGCGCCCTGAGTCTAGAATACACTGTGCTAAAGTTCCTCAATCCTGGGTATCAGCCAGAACCTTGGCAAATACTGCATTCTCTGACTTGGGGGAAGGTAATGGCTTACGATTTGGGCAGAAATTTCGAGCGAGAAATTGAACGCGCTATTTTGCTCAAAACCCTTAACCCCAATCAAGTAGAGGAACTTTTTCCACCATACCCTCAAGACTTGCCAGTTATTTTACCTAAGTTCCAGAAGAAAGAGAACACAGGGACACAGAGACAGGGGAACACGCAGAGTTATTTGCCCGCTTCTTCTTCACTTCTCGACTCTCCAGATGTATTACCTGCTTTGGAGTCAATTACTAAGCCGATGATGGCTTTGGAACAACTTATAGGGCCCACGGGAATAGGTATTGGCTCGAATAGCTGGGTAATATCTGGTCAGCGAACAGCTACAGGTAAGCCAATTTTGGCGAATGACCCGCACTTAGGTGTGCAAATTCCCTCTATCTGGTACGAGGTTGGTCTACACTGCACACCGAAGAATGCAGAATGTCCCTACAACGTTTCTGGTTTTTCCTTTGCGGGAATGATTGGAGTAATTATCGGTCATAGCGATCGCATTGCCTGGGGTGTCACCAATGTACAATCTGATGTGATGGATTTATACATTGAGAAAATTAACCCGAAAAATCCTAATCAGTATGAAGTCAATGGCAAATGGGTTGATATGCAACTCGTGCCAGAGACGATTCAAGTCGCTGGAAGTCAATCGATTGTGCAAACGGTACGCTACACCCGACATGGGCCAATTCTCTCTGATGTTTCGCCCAATCTAAAGCAATTCCAGCCAAGTCAGTCGCTAGAATTACCGCAAAATTACGCCGTAGCCCTGCGTTGGACAGCCCTAGAACCTTCAAAACTAGGGTATGCTGTTCCCCAAATCAATCGCGCTCAAAACTGGCAGGAATTCCGCACTGCTGCCAGCAATTATGATGTCCCCGCTCAAAACTTGGTCTACGCTGACATTGATGGCAATATTGGCTACCAAATGCCTGGTAAATTCCCCATCCGCGCTCAGGGAGATGGGCGTTATCCCGTTCCTGGTTGGACGGATGAATATGAGTGGCAAGGCTATATTGACTTTGAGAAATTGCCCAAAAGTTTCAATCCATCTCAAGGTTATATTGCTACTGCCAATAATTTAGTTATGCGTGAATATCCTTATCTAATTACCGCAGACTGGGTTTATGGCTATCGGGCACAGCGCATTGTTGAGATGATTTCACAACAAACGCAACCGATTTCCCTCAAAGGTGTGCAGCGAATACAAGGAGACGATCGCAATCTGAATGCACAAACATTAGTACCACTACTGCAATCTATCACTGTTGATACTCCTCGCTTGCAAGCAGCCCAAAAATTATTACAAGATTGGAATTTGCAGTTAGGAATGACATCGCCTGTTGCTGCTTTGTTTGAAGTCTTCTGGAAACACTTACTGGCAGATACGTTTCACGATCAGTTGCCTGAAAAGTACTTTCCGCATGGAGGCGATCGCTGGTATGCTGTGATCGCAAATCTGGTCAAACAGCCCAATAGTTCTTGGTGGGATAATCGCAACACCCCAGAAGTTGAGAGCCGCGACCAAATCCTGCGACAATCCTTTATAGAAGCCGTGAATGAATTAGAACGAATTCAAAGCAAAGACCCGAACAACTGGAATTGGGGCAAGCTGCATACCATTACTTTTCGGAATGCCACTTTAGGTAAATCTGGGGTTGCACCGATTGAAGCTTTATTTAATCGTGGTGCATTTGCTACATCTGGTAACGGCGAAACAGTGAATGCTAACCGTTGGAGAGCAAATAAATCCTTTGAAGTGACTGATATTCCTTCACTGCGGATGATTGTAGATTTGGGAAATTTGGATAATTCAGTAGCAATTCACACCCCTGGGCAATCAGGTCATGCTTTCCATCGCCACTACAACGATATGGTTGAACCTTGGCGCAAGATTGAATACCACCAGATATTATGGGAATCAAAGAATGTTACAGAAAATACGACTGCAACACTGAGATTAATTCCAAAATTGCTAGAGTAAAGGACAACACGACTATCTAATTTAAAATTGGGTTATTTGCGTGTAATTACATACACATTATCGAAAAAATGAAGTATAAAGTAACAGGGCAGAAAGAAAGTTAAAAACAGAAATAAAGATTCTTTTTAGAAAAAGTATTTTCTCTAACCATCCATTCCTACTGTCCAACTTTCACTAAATATAGTTGGAGATCATAGAACCTATGCAACGCGTATTTAAGCAAAGTTTTATACTTTCAGTCACTACTGCGATCGCATTATTATTTGCAGGTTGTGGCGAAAGTAAAGTTGCTCAATGTAACAAAGTTATCAAAGTTGCCAATCAGGCATCTACTCTAGGTCAGGAATTCGGCAAAAATCCCAATCCAGCAAAAGGTTCTAAAGCTTTAACTGAACTTGCTGGTAAGATAGATCCACTTGCCACAGAGATGAAAGCACTAGAAGTTAAAGATGAAAAATTGCAAGGTTTTCAAGGACGCTTTCTCACACTTTATCAGAACATCAGCAAGGAATTGAATAATGCAGCAGCAGCCATAGATAAAAAGAATCTACCAGCAGCAAAGGGCTTTTTGGTATCTCTGCAAAAAAGTAGTACTGAAGAAAGTTCAATAGTCAAGGAAATTAATAGCTACTGTTCTGGCAAATAATCAATTCTCCTCTGCTTGGAATCTCGATCGCAAAAATAGCGGTTAAATAGTTGGTCGATAACCACCAAAAACAGCAAAGCTAAAATTTTTGTACCAGCAATCCACATTTTGGAACCCAGCCGCTTCTAACCAGCGAAGTTGAATATCAAGGGTTGCCATGCGATCGTATTCCATGCGTTTCTGTGCAGCGTTGAGATCCTCTTCTGAGATATTCTTCGCGCGGACAGAATCTAACCAGTGTTGACGGTAAAGTTGTTCTAAATCAGGCGTTTTGCCGAGAACTTGATCGGCGTTGACAAATATCCCTCCAGGATTGAGGACATTATAAATCCGTTGATAAAGAAGTTCTTTGTCAACATCTGACAAATGATGAATCGATAAGGCAGAGATTATCAGATTATATGAATCACCTAAATCAGTATCAATATAGTCACCAATTAAGATTTTGGGAGATTTACCCATTTTGCTAAATCTCAACTTAGCTTTTTCTAACATCTCAGGGGCTAAGTCTAGCAAGGTGAACTCTGCATTCGGGAAAACGGACTGAACCATACCTGAGTAAAGTCCAGTACCAGCACCCAAATCTAGAACCTTCAGCGGTGCAGTGCAATCTCCTGGGATAATTTCAACAGCTGTTTTGTAAAAGTCATCAAAACAGGGAATTAAAACACGACGTAAGTTATCGTAATCTCCTGCGGCAGAATTAAAAGCTTCTTGAATATTCATTTTTTAATCTTTAATAGAGGTAGAACTTTCTATTTTAACAACTCAATTAAAGCGGGTTCCATATACTCATATTCATCTGGTATATCTAAACATATAATTTTTTTATCTTTCAGAAAAGGCTGAAAATTTTTGGATAGTTTATTTTTATGGGATTTTTCCATTACAAAGATAATATCAGCCCATTGAATAGCCTCCGTTGATAATGGTACTTCAGCATGGCGATCTAAGCCTGCGGAGTCTGTTTCAAATCCTTCATATTCAGAAAACACAGCTTCGGCGGTAGGACTACGTAATTTATTTTGGCTACAGAGAAATAAAAGCTTTTTCATTAATTAATATGTAATATTTACTATTTCTCTTATTAGTTTCATGAATTCTGTCCTACCCTGATTATCTGAGGCCTTTCTAATCCTATAAAGTGTTTGTCCAGCCAATGCCAAAATCTTATCCTTATAACTATCTCTTAATTTTTGTTCAGGCGAATCATGATAAGAGCTATCTAACTCAAAAAATTTAATTGGTTTATAGCTTTCATGTTGATCAAATACAACACAATCTACAATTCCTCTAAAAAAGAAGCTCCTCTCTTCTGGGGACAAATTACTCTTAATTTTGTCAAAGTTAATTAAACAACTTAATGCAACATTAGGATAAACTACAAACATTTGAAAGTTTTCCCTAACAGCCATGAAAAATTCTATCTCTTGATGAGATTTAAAGAGGCTGGTAGTATATTTTACATTAGCTATATTTTTATTTTCTGTTACCTTTATTTGATCACTTTGAGAATGTTCTACAACTTTGGGTAATGATTCCTGGTGCAGCTTAATTACTTCAGCACATATTTCCTGTTTAGGATAAAATTTAGCATAATTATATGCTTCAAGGAGTAAGCCTTTATTTCTATATATCTTGACCAACTCAACAACGACTGTAATAGCTCTATCTTCTGTTAAAGTATAAATCTTACCTTTATGAAGTAGAAATAGATTTTCTAATACAGTTTCAATATCATCCTTTGCAATTCCTTTATCTAATTCTCCAAAAAACTCATTTTCAAAAGTATTTACTACTCTCCTAACTAATTCATCTGAAGAAGCAAATTTAGAATACTTATAAACAAGCTCCAATAACTCAGCCCATTGTTTACGGAATGTCAGTTGATAAATTTGCTCATAATCAATGTTTTCTGCCATATAATCTACTCTTAACAGAGGCATAACTTAATTATCGGTTATAACAGATACCTGAAAAACTGAGTACCTGCTTTCAGCATAAAACATACGATCGCTTACAATACACTCAGATAAGTTTGCTCATAATTCATCGGCAAAATCCGCAACTTCCGATTTTTAAGGTCTGGTTCTAACCCTAAAACTTCCATTGGTGTTACACCTAAAAGGGCATAAGATACTTCTGTGAGTTCTAAACAATCAAAGGTTCCTTGACGCTCTGCAATACTAAGTTCAACATCTCGGAAAATTCGCCCCTGCTTAACTCCAGCAGCAGTTTCTACCTGGGCTTCTCCACCTTGGACTAAACCTAGTTGACTAATAATACTAGTAGGTAAACACAGCAAAGTTGCGCCCGTATCAACTAAAACATCATCCAGAGTATAAGAGCGAACTTCCGCCGAAGAAATAAAGCCTCGTTGAGCCAAAACTCGATCAATTCGATTCGTGACAGTGAGGGTAACTATTACTTGCCCCATTTGCTTACCCTGAAGATTTGGTAGTATCAACTTACCCATTTCAGCAAACTCCTGAAAACAAAATCTTTTTGAGAGATGCCTTAAAACACAAAGACGCAAAAGCACTCTCTGCGTCTCTGCGTCTCTGCGTGATATATACGCTACTACACCATCTCAGACGAAGGCTGCACCATCTGCTGAGGCTGAGGCTGGAACATAAACAACGAGTAAACAACGTCTCGGCGAATGTTAACCATCATATCCAAGAAGAGTTCGTAACCCTCGCTCTTATATTCAATCAGCGGGTCTTTTTGCCCATAACCACGCAATCCTACTGATTCGCGTAAGGCATCCATTTGTTGCAGGTGTTCCCGCCACAGGGTATCAATGCGTTGCAAGATAAAGAAGCGTTCAGCTTGGCGCATCAGTCCGGGTTGAACTTGGTCAATTTGCGCTTCTTTGAGGTCGTAAGCAATTCGTACCTGTTCGTGGAGGAAGGCTTTAATTTCGCTGACTGTGATATCTTCTAATTGACTTGCTTGCAAATCTGCTAGCAGATAGACGAATTCTTTGACTTTCTCAACCAACTTTTCTAACTCCCACTCTTCCGAGGGTAAGTCTATGTTGATGTAGTAGTCAACGATGTCATCCATCGTTTTTTCAGCGTATTTAATTACCTGTTCTTTCAAATCTTGACCTTCTAACACCCGACGGCGTTCGGCGTAAATAGCACGACGTTGATTATTCATCACCTCGTCATACTCAAATACCTGCTTCCGAATGTCGTAGTAATAGGTTTCAACTTTTTTCTGTGCGCCTTCCAAACTGCGGGTAAGCATCCCAGATTCGATGGGCATATCTTCTTCCACTTGGAAGGCATTCATTAACCCAGCAACGCGATCGCCACCAAAAATCCGCAGTAGGTTATCCTCTAAACTGAGGAAGAATCTTGTGGTTCCAGGGTCGCCTTGTCTTCCTGCACGTCCGCGCAACTGGTTATCAATCCGCCGTGATTCGTGGCGTTCTGTACCAATTACGTGCAAACCGCCAATTCCCACTACTTCATCATGTTCGCGGGTAGTAAATTGTTCGTATTCCTGCTTGACGCGGTTGTAAGCTTCCCGCAATTTCTGAATTACAGGGTCATCGATGGGAGCTTTTTCTGCGGCTACAGCTACCTTGTCTTCTGCTTCAAGTTCCGGTAAACTACGTTCACCATACTCACGCACGGCAATTTCTACTGCATCTTTGAGTAGTTTCTCGGTTTCTTTTGTCAACTGAGTTGGGAAAATTTCTGGCGAAGCCCGCCAAGTTTTGACTTTCTTACCAGGGACAAAGCCTTGACCACCACCATGTCCTGTAGGCAATCCGGCTGCTCTTTGCACGCCAAAGCTATCTTCATCTTCTGGCATGACGATCCGCGGCATAAAGTATTCCCGCAGCTTTAGACGCGCCATATATTCGGAGTTACCACCCAGAATGATGTCTGTACCTCTACCAGCCATGTTAGTAGCAATAGTAACAGCACCTTTTCGTCCAGCTTGGGCGACAATTTCCGCTTCACGCTCGACGTTTTCCGGGCGGGCGTTAAGTAATTCGTGAGGAATCGCCAATTCCTTCAGCAGCCTACTCAGAAGTTCAGATTTTTCTACACTAGTGGTTCCTACTAATACAGGTCTACCGAGTTCGTGCATTTCGGCACATTCTCTCGCGATCGCCCCCCACTTGCCTGATTCTGTCTTAAAGACCATATCAGATAAATCTTCCCGTCTGCGATCGCGATTGGTGGGAATTACCGCAACTTCGAGTTTGTAAATTTTTTCAAATTCTGGTTCTTCGGTTTTTGCTGTTCCTGTCATTCCACCGAGTTTTGGATACAGCAAGAACATATTTTGGTAAGTGATGGTCGCGAGAGTTTGAGTTTCTGGCTGAATCTCTACGTGTTCTTTCGCTTCAATCGCTTGGTGTAATCCATCACTCCAACGCCGTCCGGCTAGCACCCGACCAGTAAATTCATCCACAATTACCACTTCACCATTGCGGACGATGTAATTTACATCCTTGAGAAAAAGTTCCTTGGCTTTAATTGCATTGAAAATGAAGTGCGCCCAAGGATCTTCTGGGTCAAATAAATCTGTGACTCCCAAAAGATTTTCCGATTCCGCAAACCCTTCATCTGTCAATAGCACGTTACGAGCTTTTTCATCTACATCGTAATGTTCGTCTTTTTTGAGTGTGAATGCTATTTCAGCAGCTTGCAGATATTTTTCTGTAGGTCTTTCCACCTGCCCAGAAATAATCAGTGGTGTCCGCGCCTCATCAACTAAAATCGAGTCAACCTCGTCAATTACGCAATAATTAAACGGACGTTGCACCACATCTGCCATTGATGTCGCCATGTTATCCCGCAGATAGTCGAAGCCGACCTCGCTGTTGGTAACATAGGTGATATCGCAATCGTAGTTTTTCTGACGTTCACTAGGAGTCATGCTTGACTGAATTAGCCCCACACTCAGCCCCAAGAACCGATGTACCTGTCCCATCCATTCAGCATCCCGACGAGCCAGGTAATCGTTCACGGTAATGACGTGTACACCTTTACCAGTAAGGGCATTTAAATAACTCGGCAAGGTGGCAACTAGTGTTTTACCCTCACCAGTTTTCATCTCGGCAATTTGCCCTACGTGCAAAATGATACCGCCAAGGAGTTGGACATCAAAGTGCCGCAAGCCTAAGACTCGCCGTCCTGCTTCCCGGACAACGGCGTAAGCTTCTGGCAATATGTCATCTAAGGTTTCGCCTTTGGCAAGCCGTTGTTTAAATTCGACGGTTTTACCTTTTAACTCATCATCGGAAAGAACCTTAATTTCTTCCTCTAAAAGGTTAATTTCAGTAACAGAAGGTTGGTATTTTTTAAGCTTACGAGCGTTGGGGTCGCCCAACAGAAGTTTTAGCATGGCAGATTATAGAACTGAATCAAGGGGATGGGATTAAAGGGTCGGCATTGATTATAAACATTTAACCCAGCCCAACCGTCTTGGTCGTGGATGGGTGTTAAATGAGAATTAACTCAAAAACAGGAGAAAAATTAGCCAATCATTTAGTAAACTGATTGCTTTTAACTCTTATCTTATATTTAGTCTTTCTTCATAGTATCATTTTGCCCACAGATGGGGTCAGAGAGGGAGTGGGGGAATAGAATTAGGAGTTAAGAGTTATGAGTTATGAATTTTTCAACTCCTCGCTTCTAACTCCTCACTCTTCACTGCCATTCTGCGGTCAAGCGGCGAAAATTGTAATCACTAGCACTGGGATGACAGCTGACGCAGCTGCCAATCTGGACAGGACGTGGTAATTGGACTCCTGGATGCAAAGCTTTGAAATAACGTGAGTTGTTGAGGCGATAGGGTGTTTCTTCGTCGTCTAGCTGCACACGGGAAAAAGTCGAAAGATATTTCCACACTAAGATACGCGGTGGATCGACTAAAGGCTTGAGTTGTGTGCCGTAGTGCTGCGAGTCTTGCAGGAGATTTTTCCAAGTTTGGGTGGGTAAAACTGCTGGTGGTATACCGATGTGACATGTGGCGCAGTTTTCCAAATACAGTTCTTGCCCTAGTTGGTATTGTGCAGGTACTACGTCAACAGTGCCAATTTCGGCGGTGGGAGTCGCACTTTGGGCATTAGTTGCCAAAGCTAGAAGCCAGCCCATAGCTAAACTCCACATTACAATTACCAAAAGTAAACCGAAAAATTGGCGTTTGAATTCACGTTCGGCGCTTTGCTGTAGTGCTTGGCGGTCGCTATCAGGCTCGTGCTTTTCGCGATCGCGGGTTTTGCGCTTAACAAAAATTGACATTCCTCACATTCCCAAATATTTAAAAGTGGCGCTTGTGCTAATCATAAGACTTACGCAGTATTGGCAGTGTTTCAAATTTTGTGTAAGTAGTTTTGTCAAGCAACACATTTTTAATATTGATAACAGTAATATAAATATCCAGGGTTAGCGCGCCTCAAACCCTATTGACAGTTGGATTCTAGCAGAGTAGTGAGTTTTGGAGAGCTACTGCCAAAAGAGAAACCATGTACTGCTCATTCATAGCTACGAAAGATAAAAAATCTTTGAACAAGAATTCAGAAGTCAGAATTCAGGAGTCAGAATAAAGACGCTCGTTCGCGTAGCGTGTCGCAGACAAGACTCGCTAACGCTTCGCTATCAGTCGGGGATTCAGATCGGCGCAGGAATTGAAAACTACCAAATCCTAGATTTTGTGGGGGTCTTAAACCCGCTTATTCAGACGCTCGCAGACTCGCTCTAAGCGAAGCATCCCGAAGGGTATACGCTACGCTATCCGCCAGTCATACAGAAAACATTGCTGAATTCTGACTCACTTCGACTACGCTCAGTGACCTCCTGACTCCTGAATTCTGTTCGATAAATTAGGTAAAAAATTTTATTTATAACCACGTAAATTGCGATACATCAATTTCCATAGAAACATAGAGCGATGCCTAGGTTGGGCTGCGCCTACGCTCCTTAGTGGAGCAACATTCAAAAGTAATTGAACTGTAAAAGTACTACCTTGACCCAACTCGCTTTGTACATTTAATTTACCTTGATGTGCTTGAACAATAGCTTGAACAATAGCTAATCCCAATCCAGAACCACCAGTGCTACGGGAGCGATCGCTACTCACCCGATAAAAGCGATCAAAAATTCGATTCAGTTCGTGTTTTGGGATACCAATGCCTGTATCTTGAACTTTAATTACAGCATTATAGTCATTGCGATCTAAAAAAACTGTTACCTCTCCTCCTCTGGATGTGTATTGAATTGCATTGACAATTAAATTAGAAAACAAGCGATAAAGCTGGTCAGCATTACCTATAATATTCAGAGCTTGATGCACTTGTATTAAAGATGTCAGCTTTACCTCTGCGGCATTTGCCATCGCTTCAAACTCCTCAACTAAATCGCTAACAATATCATTTAGGCAACAAACTTCACATTGTAACTTTTGGGCTTGTTTATCTAAACGTGCTAACATCAATAAATCAACAACTAAAGTAGTTATCCGTTGATTCTGACGCTGTATAGTTTGCAAAATATCCCTTGTATCTTCTTCGTCTATTCGTGACATTAAAAGTGCTGATTCCACCGTTGCACCTGTTGCAGCTAAAGGCGTTCGTAATTCATGTGCTACGTCTGCTGTAAACTGTTGAATTTGTCGATAGGATTGATAAATTGGCTGCATAGCTAATCCTGATAACCACCAACTAGCACCAGCAATCATACCCATTGCAATTAACAGCCCTAATACCGAAACTAATTTCACACTATCCAAGTAATGATTAAACTCTTGCAGACTTCGCCCCACCTGCATATATCCCCAGTCTTGATAATTTTGGGTATGCAGTGCTAGAGTAATTTGATGGTAATCTTTGCCTTTGCTGTCTTTAAGAAATTGCCAAGTTTTTTGATTAAAAACGTCAGGTAATCCCTTTGGATAATAACCAGCATTAGCAATCAATTTTCCAGAAATATCAAAAAAACGTATATAGTAGCTAGTCTTAGTAACGATACCAAGAAGATGACGTTTAGAATGCGGCTGTTGTTGAATACAATTAGTAGCTCCAGTTGCACAGTTATCTAGATTTGGGAATAACTTATGTGCCAAAGGTTCCAAACGTCCAGGTGACTGTAGTTTTAGTTCGATACTGTCGTGCAATGTTCCCGCTACAGACTCGATTTCACTGTCTAAAGCCATCACATGGGCATGGAACACAGATCGATAAAAACCGAAGGCACATAGGCTTAAAATTAAACCCATAACGATGGCATAATACAGAGCCAACCGAATACGGGTGAGTCGAAACAGCTTATTCTGATTCATTGTTGAGATTAAGACGATATCCCATACCGTGCAAAGTTTCAATTAAGTTAGCACAGTGGCTATTGGTGAGTTTGCGACGTAACAAACGTATTTGTGCCGCCACTACGTTGCTAGTGGATTCAGCATTAACTTCCCAAATTTGATTGCGAATTTGTTCAGTAGTAACAATCTGGTTGGGGTGTTTCATAAAATATTCCAATAGTTGGAATTCTTTATTAGTTAAAGGAATCTTTTGTTGTTCACCTGTAGTATTTTGTCTGACAACTGTACTGTTACCATAATCAAGAGTTAAGTTATCAACAGTCAATTGTTGAGGTTGGAAATGCGGAGAGCGACGCTGCAAAGCCCGCAATCGTGCCAGTAGTTCTACCATACCAAATGGCTTTACCAAGTAGTCGTCAGCACCTGCATCTAGTCCGGCTACTTTATCTTCCATTCTATCTCTAGCAGTTAGCATCAGGATAGGAAGAGGGTTTACTTTGTAACGCAGTCTTTTGCACAATTCTAAACCAGTAATTCCCGGAAGCATCCAATCAAGAATTGCGACTGTATATTGTGCCGAGCTATTTTCTAAGTAAGCCCATGCTTCATTACCATCCATTACCCAATCAACTAAGTACTTTTGTTGATTTAAGGTGCGCTTGATAGCAGCCCCTAAATCCGGCTCATCTTCGACTAGCAGCACCCTCATATCAAATTGAATAGTTAAAGGTTCGTTGTAAATTTGTGATGTAATCATAGTTTGCAATAGGGATATCCCTATAAATAGGTTGACAGAAGTTTATGAAATTAGAATGAAATTCTTAAAAATTAGGATTAAGCTATGCAAGACTTAACAACAGACTAGAGTCTTATCTGATACAGAATTAAATAAAAAAGACTCAGTAGACAACTTGCCACAATAGGGTGTACTCGTGGAATTTGCTATTAAGCTTCTTGGTACAAGGATGAAAAATTCTGGAGCGCAGTGGAAAGTTGACAACGTTAATTCAGTACTTTCTGTTCGTTGTGCTTACATCAACGGAACACTCGCTATTTGATGTTTGCACCAAAGAAAAATGCTCCCATAATTATGATTTCTGAATCTGAATTTTTCTTCAAGTTATACAATAATGAGAAGTCAATTAGATGACAAAAACACGTTATGAATACTGAACTTGGAAAATTATTAAAAACAAAATAGAAAATTTCATCTTGATTTCATATTTATCATTCAAGATAAAAAATAGGTTGATTCCATAATGGATATCAATATTTTTGTGGACATGAATTAAAGGTTTACTCAGGTAGTTATCGTTAAGACCGAATTTATATTTGCTTTTGGACAAATTGAAACACTTTTAAATTGTGATGAGCTATATCAGCAATAGTCACTACAATTCGGAACGTCAATAAAAGAATGTAGTAGTGATATTGCAAATAAAAATCCGCTCCAATGAGCAAATTCATTCAGCCCTGACAATTCCTACTAGGTTTTAAATTTTTTGGATGGTAAATATGAATCAGCTTGCAAAATCTTCATCATTCGAGAACATTTCTAACTGTCAATGGAAAAATCATAGTAAATGGAAAAAGATTACTGCCTCTGATGTTACCGAGGCAATAGGAAATGTACCGATTGTAAAACTCAAGAATATTTCTCCTGTATGTGTTGTCTCAGAATGTTTCTTGAAGTTAGAGACCTGCAATCCTGGAGGTTCTATTAAGGAGAAAAATGCAGTCTACCTCGTTACTCGTGCGGAAGAAGAAGGGCTTCTTGTGCCTGGTGGTACGATTATCGAGTCAAGTTCAGGAAATTTCGGCGTTGGTCTGGCTATGGTAGGAGCAGTGCGAGGGTATCGAGTCATTATTGTTGTCGATGCAAAAACTGCTCCACCGTTTAGACGAATGTTGAAAGCATACGGTGCAGAACTTGTAGATGTACCGTTACATGAGGCAGATGAATCAGGCTCAATGCAGAAGGCAAGAATGAAACGAGCGCGTGAGCTTGCTGCGACCATTCCTCATGCTTGGTATCCGTGTCAGCACTTGAATCCTTTGAATGCTGAGGCACACTCATACTACACTGCGCGTGAGATTGAAGCTCACTTTTCCTCTAACCTTGATGCCGTGGTCGTCGGTGTTAGCACAGCAGGACAAATAATGGGAATAGCTCGTTATCTTCTACCGCGATTTCCAGGACTACGCATTGTTGGCGTTGATGTTGAGGGTTCAGTCATTATGGGAACGCCAGCAAAACCATACAAGATGACAGGTGTTGGATTATCGTTCTTTCCACCTAATCTGGAGCTTTCGCTGCTGAATCGTGCTTATGTGATACCAGAGGCGATCGCTTACTCGGTGTGCCATGCACTTGCACGTCGTGAGGGATTGCTTCTTGGTGCTTCCACAGGGGCAATTGTAGCTGGTGGTTTACATCTGGCGCGCTCTCTTGGTGCGGGTGCGCGGATTTTGATGATCAATCCAGACCGAGGAGACAGATATCTTGAGACAGTCTACGATGACCATTGGCTTAACCGTTATGGATTTACCCTTAAAGAAGGAGAGCATCTTGATGATGCGATCGCCTCACTAACTCCTGTGTATTTTTAATAACTCATCATAATCATATAATACTGAAAATTTTCATGAATACCTCACCTCAACAAGAACAGGAAGGTAATAAAACAGCTTCTGGGCGATCGCTATTGATGTTACTTGCCCAGTTCATACCTCTTTCCTTAACTGATGTGGCAATGACTCTGGGCGATCCGCTTCAGACCTCTGCACTTAGTCGCCTAGCCTTTCCCCAAGAGACATTAGCCGGAGTTGGGGTAGTCAAAGGAGTTGCCGTATTTCTAGAAAGCCCCATCATCATGATTTTTCATGCCTCAACCGCACTGGGAGGCCAAGCCAAATCTCGGCGCGCACTTTGGCAGTTTACGGTAATTGCGGGACTAGCTCTTAGTGGTATCTTTCTTTTACTCACTTGGGAACCTTTGTATAACTGGTTACTGCTTGATGTCTTCGGCGTTAGCTCATCAATTGCCGCACGAGGAAGAACTGCTTTTATATTAATGTTCCTTTGGCCTTTCGTAATTGCTTGGCGGCGATTCTTTCAAGGGTTGCTGATCCGCGCTCACAAGAGCATAGCTGTAGGTTGGGCAAGTGTAGCGCGATTGACTTGGGTAATTGTGACGCTGGCAGTGGGAGTAAGCTTGAGGTTAGATGGAGGATTGCTAGCAGGTATTACCATGATGGGAGCAATACTCATTGAGGCAGTACTGGTCACATGGTTTTGTTTGCGTCTTGGTGCTATTTCTATTCTTAACCAACAAGTACATTCTGAGACTAAAAAACTGCCTCAAACCTTTCAAGAAGTCACCTTTTACTATCTTCCTTTAGCCTCAACAATGCTTATTGTTTGGGGTGCAAGGGCAATACTCCTGAGTCTCATTGCGCGCTCATTCGATGGCAGCCTCGCACTTGCTGTATGGCCCGCTGCTTGGGGGCTACTTCTTTCGATCGCTAACGGTACACGTATGATTCAACAAGTGGTAATTTCTACTTATGAAGAAACTTCTAGGCGAACACTTGTTGCTTTTGTGGCTCTTGTCGGTTTGGGTTTTACTGTAATACCAATTTTTATTGGGTTTACAGACAAAGGATTATTACTACTTGGTCAGTTTTTGGGAAATAATTCATCTCTTGTGGAAGCAGCTCGTCCGGTAGTACAAATACTGTCATTTCTACCCCTGCTCTTAGCACTGCAAAATACGTTTCAAGGGCTACTTATTCACAAAGGCAAGAACTGGCTGATCAACTTGGCAACAGTAGTTGCTGCAACTTTTACTTTAGTAGTATGTGGCAGTCTGATTTTTACCAGACATAGCGGAGCTAATTCAGCAGCGTATGGAATGCTTGCGGGCGTTATTAGTGAAATAATCGTGCTTGTTTTTGCGCTTCAAAAGAAATAAATTGGCTCAATTTTTACTAGCGACTATGGCACTATTAACACTGAACAAAAAGCATGTTTAATCGCTAGCAAGAAATAGAGTTATCGCCATCTCGGATAGCTGTTTTTTAGCTCATCGAAGTCACCTTACCTTAAGGAATAGAAACCGATCGCAATAATCGCTCAACAACAGTTCTTGAATTGCGTCCTCCTCTAGCAATAAGGCGATGGCAAAGAACGTGAGGGACGAGAAACTTCACATCATCAGGAATCGCATAATCACGCCCTGATAGAAAAGCTAGGGCTTGGGCAGCTCGTTGCAATGCTAATGTGCCACGTGGACTGACGCCAAGGGCAATTTCCTCATCTTGGCGTGTTACCCGCACCAATTCGAGAATGTACTGTTGCAAGGAAGTTGCTACTTTTACTTGAGAACAGAGGTAACGCAATTCCTGTACTTCTGCCAAGGTAATACAAGGCTGCAAATCAGCAACCTTTATACCATTTTGAAGATTTTGCAGCATCAGGAGTTCTTCTGCCTCGGAAGGATAGCCTAAACTCAGCGACAACATAAACCGATCCATTTGCGCTTCCGGCAGGGGAAAAGTACCTTGATACTCGATAGGGTTTTGAGTGGCGATGACAAAGAAGGGTTGGGGAACTGGACGAGAGACACCATCGACTGTTACCTGGTGTTCTTCCATAACTTCCAGCAACGCTGACTGAGTGCGGGGCGTAGCACGATTGATTTCGTCAGCTAGTAACACATTGGTAAAGACTGGCCCAGGAAGAAAAGTAAATTCGCCGCTTTTAGGATTCCAGATGTTGGTGCCTGTGATATCTGTTGGCAGTAAATCGGGAGTGCATTGTAGCCGTTGAAATTTGCCATCCAGTGAACGAGCTAGAGATTTAGCGAGGAGGGTTTTACCAACACCAGGGACATCTTCTAGGAGGGCATGACCACCACCCAATAAGGCGACTAGCACTAAGCGTATTGCTTCAGCTTTGCCAACGATGGTAAGAGCTAGATTTTGTGTTAAAGCGTCGATTTTTTCTCTCATGCGTTGTAGGAGTGGGGAGTTGGGAGTTAGGAGTTGGGAGTTAGGAGTTAGGAGTTATAATAATTCTTCCCTAATGCCCAATGCCCAATTTTCCTAAATACATTGTTCCCACTTAGAACTCCTAACTCTGCCAATTTTAGATTTTGAATTTTGGATTGAAATAAAAATCTAAAATCTAAAATCCAAAATTGAATGACTCCAAACTCCTAACTCTTAACTCCTAACTTTTAACTTTCCGCTCCAGCACTCAAAACTTCTCTAGCAACAACGCAGTCAAGTTGAATTTGTGTTTTCAGGGCTTCGAGAGAAGGAAATTTTTGTTCAGGGCGCAAAAATTTAACTAGCTGCACGACCAGTTTTTTGCCATACAAATCACCTGACCAATCGAATAAATGTACTTCCGCAGATGAATAAGTACCGTTTACAGTTGGACGATTACCGATATTCATGACACCCAAGTTCTCACTAGGAGCGGTATCTGTTGTTTCATCGAGAGTGAAAACGCGGACAGCGTATACTCCTTGGCGGGGTAAAAACTTTTCTTTTGGTAGTTGAAGATTAGCGGTGGGAAAGCCAATTGTTCTGCCCAATTGTTGACCTTGAACGACATCACCAAGGAGGGTGTAAGGGCGTCCTAGTAGTAGATTTGCGTTTTCGATATCTCCCTGCTCAAGGGTTTGGCGGATCAATGAAGTGCTAATGCGGGCATCCTGAGCCGGAGTAGTACTGACGCAACTACTTTGAATGGGCGAGTCACCTGTATAAGTTTGTAAAGGAACGATCGCAACAGGGATATTGTACTTGGCGGCGATTAATTGCAAATCTTTAGCAGTACCACTACGCTTTTCACCAAAGCAAAAATCCTGCCCGATGCTAATTCGTTGGCATCGCAGTTGTTGCACAAGAATTTTTTCGACGAATTCTTCGGGAGTCAAAGCAGATAATTCTTTGTCAAAGGGCAGTAGTACCAGCTGTTCTACCCCAAGCGATCGCAATTGTTGGACTTTTTCATCCAGTGGCGTTAACAAAGTCCGGGGTTGCCCTGTAAAGAACTCTTGTGGATGGGGGTCAAAGGTGACAACTGTTGAATAGGTATATTCTTGATTTGTCAGTTGATTTCCCTTGGAGTGCGGACTACTAGCTCCTGACAAGTGACCAGTGTGCAAGACTGGTTGAATTACCCTTTGATGACCAAGATGAACGCCATCAAACTTGCCAAGGGCAACAGCAGTCGGCGTTAGTAGCCCAACGCTAGAAAAAGCAACCCGCACAGAACACCCATTTTTAGACAAATTTAGCACGTGGATTCTGAGATTTTAGGTTTATTTTAGCTCTCAGCAGGAAGCTACCCTATGGTAAACCGCCTTCAGGAGCGCTGAAAGCCTCTGATCACCAATCTAATCTAAAATCTCCAAATCCTCTGATCGCAATCTTTAGGAAGACAACTTACTAACAGGAAAAGATTCTGATAAGGCAACTGAAGTCGGAACCTGAAGTACCAATCCTTCCCGTGCCATAATAGCACCAGGAAATTTTTCAGCAGCTTCTTTGCCGACACGATCCAAAAAGTCGTCATCGTGCGCCGGGTCGTGGTGGTAAATCACCAGAGTTTTGACGTTAGCAGCTTGTGCCACTTTTACCGCTTCTTGCCAGGTAGAATGTCCCCAGCCAATTTTTGGGGATTTTGGCGAGTGGTATTCCTCGTCTGTGTAGGTAGAATCGTAAATTAAGATGTCGGCATTACGAGCTAGCCACAACACATTGTCATCGAGTCGATCGGGAAAATGTTCGGTATCAGTGATGTAAGTAGCTGCACCACCACGCCAGTTGACGCGGTATCCGACAGCTTCACCTGGATGGTTTAAAGGTGCTGTTTCTACGGTAAGGTCATCGATATCGATTGGTTGCCCCGGTCGAACATCGTAGAAATTTAAATTGGCTTGCATAATTTGCAAGGGTACGGGGAAGTTCGGGTGCAACATTTGATCGTTGAGGCGCTGTTCTATGGTAGAACCATCAGGTGCGATCGCGCCGTAAATATGAAATTCATTCCCCTTCACAAACCCTGGTGTAAAGAAGGGAAAACCTTGCATGTGATCCCAGTGAGAGTGGGTAAAAAATATGTGAGCTTCTAACGGCATTTGGCGCAACAGAGATTGCCCCAAAACATGTAGTCCCGTGCCAGCATCGAAAACTAAGCGTTTATCGCCCGCTTGCATTGATATGCAAGGGGTATTACCGCCGTAACGAACAGTGTGTGGCCCTGGGCTGGGGATGCTACCGCGAACGCCCCAAAATTGTACGGTAAATTGATTCTCTATCCTAGACATGGGTGTTGCTTGCTGGACTGAGCGGGCGATAAATGAAGGAATTGTTACTTATTTTGTCTAAGTTTATGCTGTCTCAGCGATTTTGCTAGAGGGAGGATTTCTTGGTAAAACAGCATATCCTGTTTCTGGCTGATTGTGTAAATGTGAATGAAATACGTCAGTGAGAATTTTCCAGGCTTTGGGGTGAATGTGTATCGGTTATTTCAAGAGTGCCCCTACGTTATAGCCTACTTTTTCCGTGATGCATTTGAATAACCTCATTTTTTTCCTGATAAATCAAATGATTCCAGGAAAATTGAATTCCCACTCCGATAATTTCTCTAATCCAGTTGCGTAGGTAAGATTGTATTGTAACGGGGTAATACTGATGTAGTTTTTACGTACAACATGCACATCTAACGGTACATTTTGAGGCAGATTTGATCCGGTTGGGGGTTCTACATCCTCAATTACCTCTCCGGTTAACCAGTAGTACGTTTTTCCACGAGGATCGACTCGTTTATTAAACACATCAATGTAATGCCGTAGGCCTTGACGGGTGAGAGCAACTCCGGCAATTTCTTCCCATTTGACCGCAGGAATATTGACGTTGAGTAACATTAAATCTGGCAGTGGTTTTTGGGCTAGCTGGTCTACAAGAACTGTGGCAAACTTAGCAGCAGCTTGAAAGTCTTTAGATGTATGACTTATAAGACTCAGCGCTACACTGGGAATGCCTTCAATTAAACCTTCCATTGCCGCAGAAACAGTGCCAGAATACAAGATTTCAGTTCCCAAATTCGCACCTTGATTAATACCAGAGAGAACCAAATCCGGGGGAGTTTCCAGCAAAGCCCACAGCGCCAATTTGACGCAATCTGAAGGCGTACCATCGCAAGCCCAAGCTTTGATAGCAGGATGAAAAATCCCTTCAACAATTTCGGCCCGAATGGGTTGGTGTAAAGTTAACCCGTGTCCAGTTGCCGATCGCTCTCGATCTGGGCAAACTACACTCACATCATGACCGGCCTCTGCCAAGTAGTTGGCTAGGGTACGAATCCCTAGGGCAGAAATGCCATCATCGTTGCTAATTAGTAATTTCATAGTCATTGGTCACTTGTACTGAGTTTCGACTTCCTTCGACTGTGCTCAGGGCAAGCCGCTCAACTACCGCGTAGTCGTTGGCGTGGTAACAGAGCGTAGTCGAAGTGCAGCCTCTCCAAGAGTTGTATTACTCATTGATCATTAGTTATTAGTTATTTGTTATTAGCCATTTGTCAATGTCTGAGGTCACAACCAGCAAAAAAACATTTATCCTCACTAGACAGTGTGGCGGAATTTTGCTTACCTTTAAGACAAGTTGCTCAATTCCCAAGCTGGTTAAGTGAGATGTTAGCTGGATTTACGTGCCCGCTGTACTAGCCCAATCATCTTTAACTGATAAACAGAGGTTTGGTTTCAACCCTCACCTTTAGCTGATGTTAATGGTATTGCTGTAAGTTTATTTATCGACCAGTTCACAGCTTTTGACTATAGACTAATGACTAATGACCAATGACTAATAACTAATGACTAGCAATTTAGAAGCTCAACTTTTAGCACTGCGGCAAGAAGGAGAAAAAGCGATCGCAGCCGCCGACACCCTAGAACGTCTGGAAGAACTCAGAGTTAATTATCTGGGTAAAAAAGGGGAACTGGGGGCACTGTTGCGAAGTATGGGGCAGATGAGTGCAGAGGAACGGCCAAAAATTGGAGCGATCGCCAATACAGTCAAAGAATCCCTGCAAACTAGTCTAGACCAGCAACGTGCTGCCTTAGAAGCCGCGCAAATTCACCTCCAGCTAGAGGCGGAAACTCTGGATGTAACTATGCCCGGAATTTACAGCCCCCAAGGTCGCATTCATCCCCTCAACGGCATTATCGACCGGGCACTGGATATCTTTGTTGGTATGGGTTACACCGTGGCTCAAGGGCCAGAAATGGAAACAGATTATTATAATTTTGAGGCTCTTAATACCCCGCCTGACCACCCTGCGCGTGATATGCAGGATACCTTCTATCTGCCAGATGGTAATCTTTTACGTACTCATACCTCGTCAGTGCAAATTCGTTACATGGAAAGAGAAGAACCACCGATTCGGGTCGTGGCTCCAGGGCGAGTTTATCGGCGAGATAATGTAGACGCGACTCACTCGGCTGTTTTCCATCAAATAGAACTTTTAGCTATTGACGAAGGACTAACTTTTACAGACCTCAAGGGCACAATTAAAGTATTTTTACAAGCAATATTTGGCGATTTACCAATTCGCTTCCGCGCCAGTTATTTCCCATTTACTGAACCTTCCGCTGAAGTGGATTTGCAGTGGAATGGTCGCTGGCTGGAGGTAATGGGCTGCGGTATGGTCGATCCAAATGTACTTAAGTCTGTGGGTTATGATCCAGAAGTTTATACAGGGTTTGCTGCCGGTTTTGGTGTAGAACGGTTTGCAATGGTGTTACATCAAATCGATGATATTCGTCGCTTGTATGCTAGCGATTTGCGATTTTTGCAGCAATTTTAGGCATACGTAATAGTTATGTACTGCAAGCAAGGTAACAATAAACAATGACTTCAGTTTCCAGGTTAGATCAAGTTCTAGAAAGCGTCGAAAACTTATCAGTAGATGAACAAGAAACATTAATTGATCTGGTAAGTCATCGGTTGGCAGAACGGCGGCGTTCTGAAATTGCTGCTAATATCGCTCAAGCACAAGTAGAATACCAGACGGGTAAAGTGTTCCGTGGAACTGTTACTCAAATAATGGATGAGTTAAGCAAGTGATAACTGTAGTTTTGGCATCATCGTTTAAACGAGCATTTAAGCGATTGGTACGACGACAGCCAGAATTACAAGAGCGGATTGGAGAGCGGTTAGCACTACTAACCGCCGATCCATTTGATCCATTGTTGCAGACTCATAAACTTAAAGGCAAACTGTCTGGAGCTTGGGCGTGTTCAGTGGACTATGATTGTCGCATTGTCTTTAACTTCGTGCAAAATATAGAATCTGGGGAAGAAGAAATTTTGCTAATTGATATCGGCACTCATAATGAAGTGTACTGAATTTTAGGTGCTGTTGAAGAAACCAGATTTGCAGGAAATAGTGCGATCGCTTCTACTATTTTCCCAGAGTTACAGCTAACCGCAGAGCAAGTACTCAAAGCTGGATAAAGCAATGTGGTTAAAAGGCAGACAGACGAAGTGATTTGAGAGGTGCGATCGCGCAGTTTTCTTACTTAGTTGCGGCTCAAGAAGCTACTTTATTGTACAAAAACCTTGCTTGATTACAGTTACTCCATTCATTAACTGCAATTACAATTGCTTTTATCTCGATTTCAAGGCAACATATCTTATAGTAAATTCTATAATCCTAAAATACTAAAGATGAATAGCAGAGATTTAATAGCTAGAGGATATTTTCCAAAAGAACTGCCTCCTCCTTTTAATACTATTTCCCTCGCTGACTTTGTTACATCTGGTAAAATAGCTTTTCCACGTTACCCTAAGAGAACTGCAAAAATTTATAGTCATAATCATGTTAGATATAACTCATTAAGAAGAAACTTAGGTATTCCAAACCCAGTATTTTTTTTAGAAATTTCCAATTTATTAGATACTAATTGGTCTACAGTTAATCAAATAATAAAACGTTCCAATTTTTCAAAAAGTAAGCCTACTCATACTCCTCATCCACAACGTGAACGTTCTATTTCGCCTGTACTTGATTTCTACTTAATTCCTGTTGAAAGAGCTAAAAATAGAATAGCCGGACGATATATATTACATACAGATATTTCTCGATTTTATCAATCTATTTACACTCATAGTATTCCCTGGGCAATACATGGAAAATCATTAGCCAAACAACAGAGAAATGATATGACTCTTCTGGGAAATAATCTTGATAAAATTTTGAGAAATAGTCAAGATGGTCAAACACTAGGTATCCCTATTGGCCCAGATACTTCATTAGTCATTGCCGAACTGATACTTTGTACAACAGATATAGAACTAGAAAAGCGATTAAAAAGCACTTGTAACTATCCATTCAAAGGCTTTCGTTATAGTGATGATTATGAGTTTGTATTTCAAAATATTTCAGATGCTGAATCAGCTTTAAGCCAAATTCAACAGGTACTTTCAGAGTTTGAATTAACTATTAACTTTGAGAAAACCAAAATTCTTGAGTTACCATGCTCTTTGGATTCAATATGGGTTTTAGAACTATCTGACTATAAATTTAGCGAAAATGGGCTTGCACAAATGCAAGATATTATTCGTTATTTTGATAAAGCATTTCAACTTAGAAATGAATTCCCTGGGGAACCAGTACTTAAATATGCAGTTGCACGAATTAGTAAGATTAGCAATCTTGATATAAATAATTGGTCTCTTCTTGAAAGTCTTCTCTTACAGTCAATTAGTATTGATCCTAGTACTTTACGTGATTCTCTTTCAATAATTCAAGAAAAGAAAATAAACAAATATAACATTAACTTATCCTTGCTTGAAGAAGTTATTAACTTTCAAATCTACAGAAATGCAATACTTGGACATAGCAGTGAAGTTGCTTGGGCTATCTGGTCAGCAATGGTTTTTAACTTATCAATTAACAAGCTAGCTACAGAGTCTATTTCTAAAATGGAAGATTCTATAGTAGCAATTTTAGCTTTAAATGCACGTAAGCAAGGGCAGATTAAAGAAAGTTTAGATATAAGTACATGGGAACAATTTTTAAATGAAGATGAACTTTATGGTGAGCAATGGCTCCTTTGTTATGAAGCTAATCTACAAGGGCATTTATCTAAAAAAGTCGATTATGTATCAAAAGATCCTTGGTTTTCTCTGCTCAAGGATAATGGCATTACTTTTTATGGAAGTAAGACTCCTTTAGTTATTCCGCCAAACTCTACTAGTGGTCCCTCTGGTAGATTCTGACTTTGGCAATTTAATTTAACCTGTTAAAACTAGTATTTTGCGAGAAACTCTTCTGCGATCGCTTCTACTATCCTCCCAGATTTACACCGCACAGCAATTACTCCAAGCCTGAGAAAGAATACACCCAGCAAGGCAAAAGTAAAAAGTTAAAATTCACTCATCAAAACAGGTTTATAACTACTTTTGTATCGCTATCTTCAGCCAAATAATATGTGTGAAGCAAGTCCAATCGCTCCTCCTGCTAGCACCAACCAGGCTGAATTAATTTTAAATCGAAACACAGCGATCGCACTCAAAATTGCCATGATAATTGTTAACCAATCTACCAGTGCGGCTTGTCCCAATGCGTAAGTGACTCCTGCCATTAATCCTAAAGAAGCCGCATTTACACCATCCAAAAATCCGCTTGCCCAAGGAGATTGACGCAACTTAGGAACCCAAGGATTAACCACCCACACCAGCACAAATGATGGTATAAAAATGCCGATTGTAGCAGCGATCGCTCCAGCATTTCCTGCTAGCAAATACCCAATAAATGTTGCGGTGGTGAAAACAGGCCCCGGTGTAAATTGTCCGATCGCTACGGCATCTAAAAGCTGTTGTGATGTCAACCACTGGTTGCGCTCGACTAAATCCCGTTGCAGAAATGCCAGCAATACATAGCCACTACCATAGAGAACACATCCAATTTTGAGAAAAAAGACAAAGACGTTAATCCAACTGACTGATGTCACTGTTGCTGTTGTACTCCCAACCTGCGCCAGCATACCTGAAATAGGTAACAAGAATGCTCCGCTTGTGTGTCCTCTGGCTTGCCAATTTTTTAGTAGCATCACAGCAATACCTAGCAAAATCAGCACTAAAATTTCATTCAATCCAGCTAGATACCCTATGATCGCAGCCACCCCGGCAATAATTGTCGGTACGTCTTTGGCTGCCTTTTTCCCCAAGTTCCACACAGCCTGAATCACAATCGCAATAATTACAGGTTTAATTCCATAGAGGAGCCATTCTACCTGGGGAACTGTTTGATAACGAGCATAAATGGCGGCTAATGCCCAAACAATCAACATCGCAGGTAGAATAAAGCAGCTACCCGCAACTACTAAACCACGCCATCCGGCTCGTTCGTAGCCAATGTGAATGGCTAATTCTGTTGAGTTGGGGCCTGGAATCAAATTCGTAATTCCCAGTAAATCTAGCAGTTTCTCCCGGCTCATCCACTGACGGCGATTCACCACTTCATTGTCCATCATGGCGATGTGGGCAGCAGGGCCACCAAAAGCGATCGCCCCCAACCGCAAAAACACCGCCGCCAGTTCTGTTAATCGCTGCTTTTGTTGTTTGGGAGTCAAAACTTTATAGGAAACCACTTCTTGCTCTTTTTGGATATCCTCAGCTTCTTGTGTCACTATGGTTTTCCTGATTAATGATGATGACAAAACTACAATATCGGATTTCGATAACGAAAAGCTATATACTTAGAAATAAATTTGTAATACTATGCCATTGACTAAAATACGGTAATAAAATAGAGATTACGGAGTATGTATGAGTGATGTCAAGAAAGTGAGCGATGAATTTTCGCCAGGTGGACAGCCAACCCCAGAGACACTAAAACAGCTTGCTGATGAAGGGTATAAGTCTGTGGTGAATCTGCGATCGCTTGATGAAACTGGAGCGTTAGCAGACGAACAGCAACAAGCAAAAGCCGCAGGTCTTGAATATGTCAATGTTCCACTCAAGACAAATTCAGCCAACGACAACTTGACTGCAACAGTTCTCTCAGAACTAGAGGAATTGCCGACTCCTATATATTTTCATTGTGGTGCGGGTGGACGAGCCAGCGCCTTAGCGCTCATTGCCTTTGCAACTCAACAAAAGCTGAACCGTGAACAGGTTTTAGCAAGAGCAAAAGAACTTGATATCAACCCAGATCAACCTCATCTCCAGAAGTTTTTAGAAAACCTCTAGTCAAATAATTTTGGATTTTAGATTTTAGATTTTAGATTGACCCCATACTTTCTTCGGGAGTTGAGTCAAGAATCTGAGATTTGAGCTAAAACGGGCATTTAATCCAAAATCCTAAATTTAAAATCTAAAATTCGGTGAAGGGATGATTTTACTATTCCTCGAACAATTCGCCAAATAATTCCCGTACCTTTTCTTTAGCATCCTCTAGGGTCATTTTTCCTAAATCGGTAGCTCGATAGAGTCGTCGGCTTTGCCGCCCCGATCTCTCCTCAACAGAATATAGATATCCCTTGCGCTCCATATCATGCAACATTGGATAGAGTGTTCCGGCACTGAGTTTATAGCCGTGACGTGCCAGTTCTTCAATAATACCTAGCCCAAAAATTTGCTCCTGAACTGCATGATGCAGAATGTGAAGCCGAATCAAGCTTGAGTAGAACTCTCTTCCATCCATTGAGCAAGGCTTTTACGACACTTAGAATTTCATTTTCGCTTATCGCGCTGGGCATTGTGGGATTTTTTTATCGAGGATGTTGGAGNNGCAGATAGCGCAGCGTTAGCGAGTCCGCGAGCGTCGGGCAGTCAAGAGNNNAGGATAACTGCCCGACGCTCCTCTCCTGAGCTNACCGCTGCGCTATCTGTAACAGCCCGCGACTATAGGAAGCAAGGGTTTAAGACAAGAACTCCAAAAATTCTAGTTTTGTGGCTCTTTTTCAGGAGGAGTTTGAATCCCCAACTGAGGTAAAACCTTCTGCCTCCTGCCTCCTGCCTTCTTCAATTAACTATTCCTGAATGACCGGGTATATCTGCCAAAGGTTCAAATCTGCCGCCTAAATATTTGGCGAGAAACTCTTCTGCGATCGCAAAGAAGTGCAACCGATTTTCTGGTCTGGCAAAACCATGTCCTTCATCTGTATAAAGCGCATATTTCACTGGTAAACCAGCTTGCTGCATTGCGTTGACAATTTGATCACTTTCTGATTGTTTCACTCGCGGATCATTTGCACCTTGACCGATAAGTAAAGGTTTTTGAATTCGGTCAGCGAAAAATAAAGGCGATCGCGATTTCAAAAACTCCTCTTCTATCTCCAAGTTACCGACACGATGGTAAAGCATTGCCTTCAATGGTTCCCAATAAGGCGGTATAGTTCCTATCAGCGTAATTAGGTTACTCGGCCCGACAATATCCACACCAGCGGCAAAAACTTCTGGTGTAAAAGTTAACCCCACTAGGGTGGCATAACCGCCATAAGAGCCGCCCATAATCGCAATCTTTTGCGGGTCAGAAATACCTTGTTCCACTAGCCAGTTAACAGCATCAATCAAATCGTCGTGCATTTTAGCAGCCCATTCCCGATTTCCAGCATTCAAAAATGCTTTGCCGTAGCCAGTGGAACCACGAAAGTTTACTTGCAGAACAGCGTAACCCCGGTTAGCTAACCATTGCGCTTCCGGATCTAAACCCCAGGTATCCCGCATCCAAGGACCGCCGTGAACCAGGAGTATTGTTGGTAGATTCTGGCTAAGTATTCCCACAGGGGTTGTGAGGTAAGCGTGGATAGTTAAACCATCCCGTGCCTCGTAGGAAATCGGTTGCATTGATGCTAACTGCAAACCTTCGAGTTTGGGTTTGTTGCTAAAGAGGAAAGTGCTAGTTTTCGATTCTCGGTTATAGGCATAGTAATAAACTGGACCATCGTCTGTGTTGTAAGCTAATAGCCAGTTTTTATCTTCCAAATCGCGGCTAATTAAAGAAAACTCCCCAGAACGTACCTTGGCAATTTCTTCAAAATCAGCGGCGATACTTTCGTCAATTACCTGCCATTCCTGTTTGTCTTTGTAGAAAGAAACTGCTTGGATAACTCGTGTTACAGGCTGAATGACTATCCCCATAACATCATACTGCTCATCTTGGGCGATCGCTGTTTCTTCACGGGTATCTAAGTCAACAGCTAGCAGACGTTGGGCGTTAGCATCATGACTGCCTTCAATATAAAGTGTTTTGCCATCAGCCGAGAAGCTAACAGAATTCCCTTGTTCTTCTAGTCCCCAGTGACGGAGAACATCCCACTCTTTATCCGTAGTTTCCCGTAATAACAAATCGTAACCACCATCAGGAGTACTAGCTATTGCTGCACGTACTTGGAAATCAGCGTCAGATGTCCAACTGATAATGTTACCGGGGTTATCGGTGTCGAACTCAACCGCACCATTTTTTAGATTGATGCGATAAACGTCAAACTTTTGGGGATTGTTCAAGTTCAACGCTACGAGTGCTTGATCTGGAAATTTAGGTTCCAGTTCCACAAGTTCGGCTTTTACACCTTGGAATGGCGTTAAGTCACGCACAATCTTGGAGTGGATATTAACCAAGTGGAGGTGAAAGTTCTCGTCACCATCCGAGTCTTGCATATAAATCAACTGGTCGGCGTTATAAGTCCAGAAGAAAATGCGGATACCGCGCTTTTTGTCAGCAGTTAGTATTTGGTCGTCTTCTTGTCCTATAGTTCGCAACCATACCTGCAAGACATTTTTCTCATCAGGGGCGATATATGCCAAGTACTTACCATCAGGCGAGAGTTGTGGGCTAGTTTTTTCGGGATTCCCAAACAGAATTTCGCGCGGAATCAACGGTGCTAGAGAGGGCGCTTGAGCAGATGACATATTTTTATCCTCTACTTGATTACCCTATTGTCACTTGGTGGTGAAAATGACAATTCATCCTATTGGATGAACCTAGCTGGAGAATATGTAGCAGAGCAGGGCAAAGAAAAAAAGGCGTTGCATAATGGCGGTATGAATTGAGGTAAAACTGGATGGAATGTCCGCGTTGTGGGTCGTCTCATATCCGTAAGAACGGAAATAAAAGAGGTAAACAGAATCACATTTGCTGTAATTGCGATCGCCAATTTATTGATCGGTACGAACCACCTCAAGGATACAGTGATGAAGTGAAACGGGAATGCCTGAAAATGTACGTTAATGGTATGGGATTTCGTGGCATTGAACGGGTCAAAGGTGTGCATCACACGACATTGATTACTTGGGTAAAACTTGTAGGAGAACTGCTACCTGATGTTTATGATCCAGAGACAATTCCAGAAGTTGGCGAACTCGATGAACTAGAAACGTTCGTCGGCTCAAAAAAAACAAAGTTTGGCTTTGGACAGCAGTGAACCACTTCACACAAGGTATTTTAGCGTGGGTTTTGGGCGACCATAGCGCCGAAACTTTTCGACCGTTATGGGATATTGTAGGTACTTGGCAGTGCTATTTCTATGTCACGGATGGATGGTTGGTCTATCCAGGCTTTATTCCAGAGGGCGACCAGATTGTGAGCAAGACTTACATGACACGAGTTGAGGGGGAAAACACCCGGTTGCGCCACTATCTCGCTCGATTGCATCGAAAAACGCTATGTTATTCCAAATCAGCACAAATGCTGAAATACTCGATTCGATTGCTACTTCACTATCTCAAGTTTTGGGATGTTCCAGTTTCAGTATGATTCATACCGCCATTATGCAACGCCAGAAAAAAGTTTTAACTTACTCCCTGTCCCGCTATAAAATTATTTATCTTTTCTTTTGCATCTTTCTCTAACAAGACGCTGCGCGATCGCAGTTATTAAAAAAAATCCACGTATTCTAGCGGGAACACCTGACGGCGAACAAGCAGCAAAGGAGTAATACTCGTAAATGAGTCTTTTATATTCGGCGATGAGTCTTTGATACTCGTGAATGAGTCTTTTATACTCGGCGACGAGTCTTTGATACTCGGCGATGAGTCTTTGATACTCGGCGATGAGTCTTTTATACTCGTGAATGAGTCTTTGATACTCGGCGATGAGTCTTTTATACTCGTGAATGAGTCTTTGATACTCGGCGACGAGTCTTTGATACTCGGCGATGAGTCTTTTATACTCGTGAACGAGTCTTTGATACTCATTGACGGCAATTGTCGCAATGTCCGCAACGCAGGTTAGCTGCTTCTTTGTCAAAACCAAAGGCATTTAACAAAAACTGCCAACGACACTGCTTAGTTGTTAGGTATTGCTGCATCTGTTTAACAGCGTGTAATTGCGTCGGTGGCTGATTTTCGGCTTTTTGCCCAATACTGTAATGGAAAGGATCAAGCCAGTTTAGCTGACCGTTGCTATGGAGTAAAGCTAGCGCCGTTGCACCTTCGGGAAATTGTCGAGTTACAGCATTCACTTCTCCCTGTTTTGGTAATTTTTTCACAAGTTGCTGCGCTATTTGTTGTTGCGATCGCATTTGTTCTTGAAAAAACTCCTGTCTTTGCTTATCCCCTGAATCTAACCACCCTGTAGGTTCACTTATCAATGTCAACGCTTCTGCTGGTTTCCCATCCCTTCCAGCGCGGCCAATTTCTTGCACATATTCAGATAACAAATGCGGCGCGTGAAAGTGGGCCACCCAGCGAACATCACTTTTATTTATCCCCATGCCAAACGCACAGGTGCAAACGACAAAAGGCATTTTACCACTTAACCAGCTTGCTTCTACTTCACGCCGTTCTGTTGCACCCAATCCTGCATGATAGCTAGCTGTAGCGTAACCCATCTCTGCTAACCATTGGGCTAAATCTTCACTATCTCTCCGAGTGCGAACATAAACTAACCCCGATTGTTGCGGTCTATTTTGAATAAACTTTAATAATTGTTGTTTTCTACCTCGTGGTGTCCAAGCGATGCGAACGCTGGGATGCAAGTTCGGACGGTAAGGATTCAAGCGGAAAATCTCTGGTTGCTGTAATTGTAAAACTGTTTGAATAATTTTTTGGGCTGAGGGGTCAGCAGTAGCAGTAAAAGCGGCGATACTGATTTTTGTTCCTGGTGGTTTTGATTTGAGCAATGCCGGACGCACCGCCCCTAATCTGCGATAAGCTGGACGAAAAGTATCACCCCACTGCACTAAACAATGAGCTTCATCTAAAATCAAACCATTAACTTGCAATTGCGGCTGGCATAATCTTTCCCACACTGGGACGCTTAGCAAAGTTTCGGGCGATAAATAAAGTAATCTTAGCTGTTGACGTTCTAAAGCTTGCAGAGTTGCACGGCGTTGAGATGAAGATAATTCACTATGTAAAAGTGCTGCTTTTTGGTGACTTTGTAGTAATTCCTGAACTTGGTTTTCCATCAACGCCACCAAGGGCGAAACTACCAAAGTTAATCCTGTTTGTAGCAGTGCAGGAAGTTGAAAACAAATCGACTTACCGCCACCTGTGGGCATAATAATCAGCGCATCTTTCTGTGCCAATAAACTGCTGACAATTTCTCCCTGTGGTGGACGGAAATCTTCATAACCCCAGATTTGTTTGAAAGCAGCGAGGACTTCTTGCCAAGATTTTGTTGTAGGCTGATTCATAATCAATAACTATATGCACCCATATCTTTGAATGCTGAATATAGCCTCTCTTATGCAGCTAATGGTTCAGTAATTTCATCATTTGACACTATAAACCACTGACCCCAAGAATGAATTATAATTTTCCAACCTATTAAATAAAAGATATAGCGAGATGAATGAAGAATTAAAACATCGATTTTACATCAACACCGATAAATCTAAATTAGATATTCAAATGATTCATGATTTTTTACAAACTTCCTATTGGGCTGAAAATATTCCGTTAGCCACGGTGGAAAAGTCAATAAGCAATTCCTTATGTTTTGGACTTTATGAAGATAATCAACAAGTTGGCTTTGCACGAGTCATCACTGATTATGCAACTTCTGCGTTATTAAAAGATGTTTTTATTTTAGAGCCTTATCGAGGACAGGGTTTAGGAAAATGGTTTGTAGAATACATTTTAGAATATCCAGAATTGCAAGACGTTCAAAGGTGGTTGTTAGGCACTGGCAACACGAGTAATACTAATTCCGTCTTACCTTGGATAGTAAAATATAATGTAATCATTCACAACAAAACTGCGCAGATTTGGTAAAAGCCTTCCATAGCTTTTTCCCATATTAGGGAAACTCGCTACTAATTTACATTTTGAGCGAATGTCATCAAAAAGCTTACTGGCTGCTTTTGGGTTACTCCGAGCAATATATTCACAAATTTCATCTAAATCTTGAATTGCTGCATCTGAAAATGAATAATTACTCATTCATAGGACTCCTCAGAAATTAGACGAATTTTTTCTTGTAATCTGGCAAATACAACTTCGCCGTCAGTTACTTGTCCCTGAGCAATTTGTTCAGTTCCTACAGAAATTTTTTGCCGTAATTCTTCAAGTCGCTGCTCTCTTTCTTGTAACAGTTTAAAGGCTTCATTGATGACATCATCTGCATTAGTAAATCTACCACTTGCAACCTGTGCCTGAATAAATTGCTCTAGTTCTGGTTTAATTTGGATGTACATATTTTTTAGCTTTATAGAATTAATATTTTTATCTAGATTCTAACAGCATTGACAGAACGAGAGAAAATCATGCTAACCAAGCTTGAGTAAAGCGGGGGCAAAGCAGTGCGACGCCGAATAGCCCGCACTTCGGCTGCGCCCTTCTCTACGAGAGGCTGCACTTCGACTACGCTCAGTGACCACGCCAACGGCTACGCTCAGGACAGGCTCAGTGACCATCGTAGACATCGCTAACCCACATTGACAGTTAGATTACAATCTTAGGTATAGTTTCTCTGACTGGAGTTGTTCATCGGGTGATTCAATCCGATTCAATGACAAAGCATACCAGACAAGTATTACTTAGTGCGCTCAAGGTAGTTGTCTTATGCCTGACACTGTTCCTACTATGCACAAGCAATAGTTGGGCGCAAATCACTACTGACAGCAAAATTGCTCCCCTGATTGAGAAGCTGATAGATAACGATGCCCATATCAGAAGCCTTGCAGCAGACGCATTAGTTAATATCGGTTCGCCAGCAGTGCCGTCTCTGATTGAGGCTTTGAAAAATCAGGATATTAATCTTCGCTGGCACGCCGCTTCAGTTCTAGGAGATTTGGGTGCAGAAGCAGCACCAGCAGTCCCAGCCTTAAGTGCGGCATTGCAGGATGAGGATGGACAAGTCCGCTTGTACGCCACCTTAGCTTTAGGAAATATTGGTACAGCAGCCAAAGCAGCAGTTCCATCGTTGATGGCGGCATTACAAGACAAGGAGCAATTCGTTCGCATTTATGTTCCTTCTGCACTCAGAAAAATTGGTGTAGAAGCGAAAGTAGCTGTCCCAGTATTAACTGCTGCCTTAAAAGATAAAAACCCCACTGTACGTTACAATTCTGCCTATGCTTTGGGTGCAATGGGTACAGAAGCAGTATCGGCTGTCCCGAATTTAATTGCGCTGTTGAATGATAGCCAGTTTTACGTGCGTTTAGGTGCTATCAAAGGTTTAGGAGGAATAGCAGCAGGCTTTCAGGACAAGGCAAATGCTTTACCTACCTCCAAGTTGCAGAAAGTCATCTCAGACTTTGAAGAGGTATTGGCAACTATACAAAAATACAAAGATAAATTCACTGAGACGGACATTAAGCTGATACGTCGCCCTCTCAATGCCCTGAAAGCAGAAAAAGAAACTCGCCTCTTTGATAGAGTTCTGGAATCGCTATTTAAGCATAAATTACTTTTGGGAATTGCCGCCTACGTTATCTTATTGCCTTCTATTTGGTTAATTCTCTTGCGGGTAGCCCCTTTATGGTTGTTGAAAATTAACAACGCCCTCAAACCCTACACAGATTTTTCTCTCCCATTTATCAGCGTTAATGTACCTCTGCGATATGTGCTATTTGTTGGCTGGTTTCATTACCATCCCAGAGTATTAGATGCGTGGGTAGCTAAATATATCAAAGCAGCCCGCGAACAATTTCCCAAAAAGGATACAGTTAGCAGTCGCGCCTGTTACATTCCCATTCCCGTTGTTCTGGATGGTACAACAGTTCCCCAACTGATGAATGAGAATTTGCGCTCAACTTTTGAGAAACAACGTAGCTGTCTAGTAATTGGTGGGGAAGGGGGTGTAGGTAAAACCAGTTTAGCGTGTCGAATCGCTGGATGGGCAATGGCTGAGACTGAAGACCAACAACTCTGCAAACATTTGATGTTACCTGTGCTTTTAGAAGAAGAATTTCGGGTAAGTGAAGGTAAGTCGCCGCTTTTAGAAGCTATCAGAGGACAGTTGCAAGCTTTAATTGATGAACCAGAGCCGATTTGTCAAGAATTACTGTTACGTTTGTTAAGAAAGAAACGCATTCTAGTGATTGTAGACCGATTCTCAGAAATGAATGCGACTACACGAGAAGCAATTGAGCCGGAGTCGCCAGAGTTTCCGGTGAATGCGTTGGTGATTACTTCCCGAATTGAGGAAAAGCTGGGGCGGGTTAATAAGACGATAATTAAACCTCTGCGGATTGAGGCGAATAAACTATCGTCCTTTATGGAAGCTTATCTCATGCAGCGAGGTAAACGCGATCGCTTTACTGACCAGGAATTTTTTGACGCTTGTAATCGTCTTTCTCTGATGGTCGGTCAAAATAATATCACTGTTTTGCTGGCGAAACTTTATGCTGAACAGTTAATCGCCAGTAAAGACGTTACATCGAATATTTCTGCGTTACCAGAGAATATTCCTAATTTGATGCTGGGTTATATCAACGAACTCAATCGTGATGTTACAGACAATCAATTTGATGACCGCACTGTTCATCAAATTGCCAAAACCATTGCCTGGGAATGCTTGCAGCAAAGTTATCAACCAGGAACAGCCAAGCGTGCCGATGCGGTTGCTGCATTAGCAAATTTGGGTATTGATGACCCCGAAGCACACCTCAATTATCTGGAAAAACGTTTGCACCTGATTCAAACTATCGGTTCTGCCAAAGATAGAATCCGTTTCTGTCTTGACCCTTTAGCTGAGTATCTTGCAGGTTGGTATTTAATAGAATTGTATGGCAATAACGATAGCAAATGGCGATCGCATTTTTTCAAAAAGGCGGACGATTTAGTTAAAACAGGCGCACCAGATGCCATCAAAGGCTTGTTGTTAGCAGTGCGAGATTGCTACTTATCTGAGGTTCAAGGTAGCAAAGAAACGGATTTTGTACCCCAGAAGTCGGGTAAACTGGCTGGGTTTACACCTTCAGTCAATACACCAGCTACTACTGTGCAAATACGAATACCATAAATGACATTTTTTAATTTCTTAAAATTTCTCTGCATCCATTATCAGCCTTAATAATAAATCTTAAATTGCAGACTTTCGATGATTATAATCACTCGATCGGCGCTTACTGCTGTTTGCTAAGAGCGCCGATGAGCGTGCTATTCGATAGACTATAACTAAATGAAAATTAGTGATTGTTCTGATTTTGAGAATGGAAAGGACAACCACCTGCCGTTAATTTCTGAAGAAAGACATTATTATCAAAATAATGTTCTAAAGACTCAATCTTCAAATCATCAGTGACGCGAGCAATACTAACTCCGACGATTTCTATTGTTTCACCTGTGGGTGCATAGTCCTTATAGGAACCATTAAATGTTCCCCAATGTCGCCACTTAAAGGTAACATTAGGCGGCCCCGAAAGGACTTCTGTTAATTCCCAAAGAAAGCCATTGGGAAAGGCTGTATGAAAAACTTGAAATGAAGATTCAAAGGTTTCTGTTTCAGAGTCATATTGCTCAGTTTTACCCAAAAACAGGTTATAAGTCCCTTCATCTGCAACATCCTGAGCGGTGAATTGTTGTCCGCCATTGGTACTCATCTTAAACTTATCAGTAACAATCGAAAGCCACTGTTGAGGATTAGATTTATTAGAAGCTTCCATCTCAAAAGTGCGGACTAAGTTTTGAGCGATCGCTTCTAAAGAACCTTCAGGATGTTGAAATTTACTCTCTTGATGAAGAAATTCATTGGTGTATGAATAATCTGGGCGTTTTCCTTCTCGCCACTGTACTTCTTCATCATGAGCAATGACTATATCTCTATCTTGTAACCAGAGTGGCAATTCTGTTGTTTTCTCACTACTCATACAAGCTAACTAGTTATAAACGTCGTTTCTTAGAATAAAGTTTTATGCATATAAGTAAATATAAAAATCTAAAAAAGTAAACAATATTAATAATTAAATCAATATTGCACAAAGCTTCTTGAGCTAGAAACTTATCCTATTGAATTTAGAAACTTTTTAGTCTGCAAAAAAATTGGTGTACTTAAATCAAATCTAATTGCATTATATTCCCTTCAGCAAAACCGAGGCTGGAGTAAACTGGTTTACCCAATGGCGAGGCATTAAGAACCACTCGCGTGCAACCGATCGCTTTTAAATATTCAATTGCTCTATTAGTCAGAGATTTAGCAATGCCTTGTCTGCGGTAAGACTCTTCAACATAAACGCCCCAAATATATCCAAATTTGCGGTATTCATCTTTGAAAACATTGGGGTATAAACCTGCAAATAGTTGACAACTTACAGAACCCACAACTGTATTATCAATCTCTGCAATAAAAGCCTTATAAAATAAATTTCGACGCGCTTCTTCTATAAATTGCAGGGTAATATTCTCCCATTCCATAATAATATTACTCTCATCAACACCAATATCTAACCACATTTGGTAAGAGTGTTTTGCAATCAGTGAGTCTTCTTTGATTGTGCCTTCTCTGATAGTTGTATGTTTTTCTGTCAGCATAATTTCCAACAATTTTTGTAACTCACAAATAACTCCTCACCAAAGTTGGAGAGGAGTTTGTTAGCATCAGCTAAAAACTAGCAGTTTCACAGATACAATCTCAGACTTTCTGTGCAGTTACTTCCTCTGGCTTTTGTTGAGTTTGCAAAGATGCATACAACCTATTCAAGGCATTTACATAAGCTTGTGCGGATGCCACGATGATATCTGTGTTCGCTGCATGACCAGAAAACACTTTAGATTCATAACGTAAACGAATCGTCACTTCGCCAATAGCATCAATACCAGCTGTTACTGACTGCACAGAAAACTCAATCAACTCGTTAGGCACATTCACCACCCGGTTGATGGCTTTGTAAACTGCATCCACTGGGCCAGTACCGATCGCAGCATCGGTTAATTCTTCACCTTCTGGAGTACGCAGAGTAACTGTAGCAGTAGGACGGGCGTTGCTACCACAGGAAACTTGCACCAACTCTACCCGGAATAAATCGGGCGCTTGTTGGATTTCATCGTTAACGATCGCTTCCAAATCCCAATCAGAAATTTCTTTCTTTTTATCTGCTACTTCTTTGAATCTAACGAAGGCTTTATTTAACTCACTATCCGACAGTTCAAAGCCCAATTCTTTCAACCGAGTACGAAAAGCATTTCTCCCTGAATGTTTGCCCAAAACAATTTGATTGTCTGTTAAGCCAATCAATTGGGCATCCATAATTTCATAAGTTAGCTTGTTTTTTAGAACACCATCTTGGTGAATTCCCGACTCATGGGCAAAGGCATTCGCCCCAACGATCGCTTTATTTGGTTGTACCAACATTCCCGTCAAATTAGAAACTAAGCGTGAGGTTTTATAAATTTGTCGGGTGTCGATATTTGTCAGCGATTCTTGAGAATCTTCTGGTCTGCCGAGATAAGGGTTAAAATATTGCCGCCGCACGTGCAACGCCATTACCAATTCTTCTAGTGATGCATTGCCGGCACGTTCGCCAATGCCATTGATCGTACATTCTAGTTGCCGCGCACCATTTTTTACGGCTTCTAAGAAGTTAGCAACTGCCAAGCCTAAATCATTATGACCGTGAACGGAAATAATCGCTTGGTCGATGTTGGGGACATTTTCAATAATGCCCTTAATCATTGCTCCAAATTCGCTAGGAGTTGTGTAACCGACAGTATCGGGAATGTTAACTGTTGTTGCACCAGCTGCGATCGTTCGCTCTAAAACTTGATACAGAAATTCTGGATCGGTACGAGCCGCATCCATCGGTGAAAATTCGATATCTGTCATGAAGGACTTGGCATAGGCTACCATTTCTTCGGCGATCGCTAGCACTTCTGCCCGTGACTTTCGTAATTGATACTCTAAATGAATATCAGAAGTCGAAATAAATGTGTGTATTCTGGCATTAACTGCTGGTTTTAATGCTTCCGCAGCCGCTTCAATATCTGCCTTAATCGCTCTTGCCAAACTACAAATTACCGGGCCATTTTCTGTCCCGACAATTTGAGCAATTTTCTTGACTGCTTCAAAATCTCCGGGACTGGCAAAGGCAAAGCCTGCTTCAATTACATCTACACCTAGACGCGCTAATTGCTTGGCAATAACTAGCTTTTCGTCTATATTCAAAGTCGCTCCCGGACACTGCTCTCCATCTCGCAATGTTGTATCAAAAATGATAATTCGATCTGTTTTGTTTGTCATTTGCCGTTTGCTGTTTAGTGTTTACTTGAGGCTTAATATATCTTCAACCCTAGTTTTTGTTTTACTCTTACTTTTGTAAATAATTGTTAAAGCTACTAACCTTCAGTTTTTTCTATTTGATCTCTGATATCATTTAAATCTATATATCTATCAGTAGCATTGCGTAGTTCTCTAGCAATCATTCCTTCCGTTGATACTACCGTAATATGTGTATTTTTTGAGCGTAATAGTTCGATTGCTCTTTCAAAATCTCCATCACCACTGAATAATACTACTCTGTCATACTGGTCTACTGTATTAAACATATCTACAACAATTTCAATATCTAAATTCGCTTTTTGCGAGTAACGACCTGACGTATCATCATAATATTCTTTAAGAATCTTAGTTCGTACTGTATATCCTAGACTAATTAGAGCATCTCTGAAACCTCGCTGGTCTTGTGGATCTTTTAAGCCAGTGTACCAGAAGGCATTAATTAATGTTGTTTCTGATTGCTCATGTTTGAAGTATTCTAAGACTCGCCGCGGGTCAAAAAACCAGCCATTTTTTTGTTGAGCATAGAACATATTATTTCCATCTACAAAAATAGACAGACGATTCATTGGAGAACCCATACAAATTTACACCTAATAATATATATGAATTTAGATGGAACAATAGATTATAGCAATTTTCAAATGCCTTGTTTGCTAATATCTATAACGTAGTTCTTTATCTATAGCTTTTATCCTACCTCTTTCAAGACATAAAAACGCCTGCAATATTGAAGTTGAGATCCTGGGTGTTAACCTGATTCACCTCCAGCACTGCAAGAGCCACTTGGCGATCAAAATCTACCCATAAAATTGACCCAGTAACAGCATTCATCGCTGCATAACACTAAAGTTTACTCCTAAAGAGGTATAACATAGGCTTAAGGTAAGATATAAATAAATGCCTATCTTTCGGCAAAGCTGTCAGTATCAGAACACGCTTTCTGGAGATTACCAACATTGCACCAGAGACAGAAGACAGCCTTGGGACTGCTTCTGGTATAGCATCCAGTTAGTAACGTAGTTGTTGGTTAGGTAAGGGTAAAATCTTGCCACAACCAAATTCACAGCTAGAGTATATCCGGCTCCGATCTATGAGACAATCACTACTTGTAACTCATTCAACAGAAAAAGAATAAATTAAGTAGTGGTTGAGTAAGAATTTTTTGGGGGCTGGCTCTGCCAATAAAAGTTTGTTGATGAATAGAAGATACTTTACAAATGTATAAGATTATCATTTAAGTCTTATTTCAATGTGCTTACACTAAAACGCGGTCTGAATAAATAAAAGTGTTGGACTAAAATCAATCAGTAACACGATATGGCAGAAGAACCTACGTCTACCTTAACTAAAAACTATGTCTCTACTGCCAATAAACTGTCAAGTAAACCAACAAAAGTGACTTCAACAGCATCTGCTCGCCACTCCCGGTGGATGGTTCGCTTAGGTCATCTACTGGCAGGTACTTGGGCAATTGGGGGCGCACTATTGAGCGCTTCTGGTGGGGAATTGGTTCAATTGATGGAAAATCAGGTGCTTTCTGGCTTTTTTCAAATGCGCGGGCCGATTGTGCCTCCAGAAGACATTGTAATTTTAGCAATAGACGATCAGTCAATATCGGTTCCCGAACAGTACTATAAAACCGATCCGAAACAGTATGGCTACTTAGAAACGCTGAAATCTTATCCTTTTAAACGGGCCGCATACTCCCAGGTAATAACAAAATTAATCGAAGCAGGTGCCCGCGCTGTAGCATTAGATGTAGTTTTTGATACGGCAAGCAGTTATGGAGTTGCAGACGATCGCCAATTCCAAGCAGCATTGCAAAAATATGGCAATAAAGTTACCTTAGCAGCCATATACGAAAATTCCCAGACGCACCAAGGGTCTTTTACGCAATTGACTGACCCACAACAAATGTTTCGTACAGGGTCAGTATCCATTGGCTCAGTTAATTTCCCTTTAGAAGTAGATGGAAAAGTTCATCGATTAGCGAGTGAGTATCCCAAGTTATTAGGTGAAGATAATTTATTTACCAAAAAGCGACTCTCTTTTGATGAAGCCGCGCTGAAGGCAGCACAAGTAAATTATCCCCGACCAAAGGGCGATCGCATTTATTTNTTGGGGCCTGCGGGTACATTTGAGCAAAAACCTTTTTGGCACGTACTCGACCCGGAAAACTGGAACACCTATTTGCAGCAGGGAAAAGTTTTCAAAGACAAGATCGTGCTGATTGGTGCAACAGATCAGTTACATAATGATTATTATCCAGTCGCTGGTAGTAATAGCACTGAACAGATGTCGGGCGTGGAAATTCACGCCAATGCGATCGCAACTTTGATGTCAGGAAAAGCGATCGCCCCAGGAATTAAGAGTCCACCATTGCAGGGTTTGTTTGTGCTAATGCTAGTAGGCAGTTCAGCCTTGATGATTAGCAGACGCAAGCGTAGTATTAATAGATTTTTCTATAGCCTTGGCCTGTCTGGCGCTTGGGGAGTAATTAGCTATGGGTTATTTGTCTATGGTCAGTTAATTTTCCCCACTAGTGTACCAATAATCGCGATCGCCATGACCGGAGTTTGCTATTTGGCAACCTCAGTCATCAGAGAAAGCATCAGAAAACGCCAATTGGTAGACATTTTTCAGAAGTATAAAACTTCACCCGTTGTCCAAGAGATTATCAGCCAACAAGATGACTTCCAACACCTAATTCAGCAACGAGATTTAGCCTTATCTGGCAAAGTTTTGGCTAGACGCTACAAAATTGTCAAAGTTCTCGGTTCTGGTGGATTTAGTGAAACCTACATTGCCGAAGATACCCAACGTCCTGGTAATCCGCAATGTGTTGTCAAACAATTAAAACCAGCCAACACCAAACCAGAAGGATTGCAACTTGCCAGACGTTTATTTCACTCAGAGGCACAAACACTAGAAAAATTGGGAAGGCACGCTCAAATTCCTCAACTTTTGGCCTATTTTGAAGAAGATGAAGAATTTTATTTAGTCCAAGAACAGATAATTGGTCATCCTTTAAATCAAGAACTTCCAGCAGGTAGAGCAATTGAAGAAATTGCAGCGATCAAAATTATCAGGGACTTATTGCAAACATTAACATTTGTCCATGAAAACCACGTGATTCATCGGGATATTAAACCCAGTAATATCATCCGGCGACACTCAGACGGAAAACTAGTATTGATTGACTTTGGAGCCGTCAAGGAAGTCGGCATCAAACAACTCGATCGCCAAGAGTCAACTCCTTTCACCATTGGTATTGGTACTCAGGGTTACGCACCAAGCGAACAATGTTTTGGGCGTCCACACTATAGTAGTGATATCTATGCAGTTGGCATGGTTGGGATTAAAGCTTTGACTGGTGTAGCACCCCGTGAGCTAGATAGAAATTCTGATGGAGAAATCAAATGGAGCAATCGCACTCAGGTGAGCCACTCCTTAGCTAAGATTCTCAGTAAAATGGTGCTGGATGACTTCAAAGAGCGATATCAGTCTGCATCAGAGGCTCTTAAGGATCTTGAAGCTCTGAAAGCTATTAAAGCTCTTGATGATTTGGTAAATTCCCAACACAGAGACTATATTCCACAAGATGACTTATTAATGAATACTTTAGATGAATTAGGCGCTCCCACAAAATCTTACTCAGAACCATCCTCAGAAAATCCCTGAGAAGGAATGCAGGGACAATATTTAGATATAAAGGGAACAGCGATCGCGCAATTCTTACTAAGCTATATTACATTGTGTTGACAAAAAAGCACCTTATTTAATTGTAAGAGGTGAAGTTTGCGATCGCACTTGGCCAGCAGCTATACGAGTGATATCATGTCCGCTTGATTGCTTATTAAACCCGAAGAACCCCACCCCCGCCAAAGCTACGCTTTGTCTCCCCTCCCCGCAAGCAGGGAGCAGGGTGGATTAATTGTCGAGAGAGAAAATATAACATAGAAGGATGATTCCTTAAGAAAAACACGGTTCTCCCAGAGGAAAGTTAGGAATGAATTTAATCGAAGCAATCCAAGGGGTTCCCGATTATCGACATGCTAGAGGTATTAGACATAGACTTTGGATAATACTAACTATAGTTTTGTTAGGTAGTTGTACAGGATATTGGGGGTATAAACCTTTAGCTGAGTTCACAAAAAATCATCGATTATCTCTAATCAAATTATTAGATTTATCTCCAGATATTCAATTTCCGTCAGCATCAACATTCAGAAATATTATGATGTCAATTGATTTTCAGATATTAGCTGAACTGTTTAACGTCTGGGCAGAAAAGAGTTTGCCAATTAATTTCAAAGAATTATTTGCCATCGATGGGAAATGTATTAAAAGTACTGTAACCGGGGGAAATCAATCCTATCAAAACTTTGTGAGTATCGTTTCAGTTTTCAGTTTATAGTCATCAGCAAGGATGGGTAATCAGACATCAAGCTATGGAAAATAACAAAAACAGTGAGATTAGTGTGGTAGAAGAGCTAATTAAAAAGCTTTATGGGCATCATATCGTGATTACAGCCGATGCACTACATTGCCAAAAAAACTGTTGAGCTGATTATCGAGGGAGAAAATGACTACATTATTACTATTAAAAGAAACCAGCCAAATCTCCTGAAAGTAGCTACTGAGCTAGCTGAATCCTCAATCGCTATCGATACCAATTACCATGATGAAAATTTACATGGACGAAAGACTACTCGTCAAGTCAAAGTCTATCCAATTCCATTTGAGTCACTACCTGATTGGGTTGGCGCTAAAAGTTTAATTGAGGTTAACAGATATGGAACTCGACCTCAAGGATAGAATTGTCGTCGCCAGATTGTTGACTATCATGAACAACACTTTTATTTAAGTAGCTGAAATTATTCAGCTTCAGAATTCGCGGAGATTATTCGTGGTCATTGGTCAATTGAAAATCAACTTCATTGGGTCAAGGATGTAACTTTAAATGAAGATAACTGTATTCATACTGGCGGTTTTTCACCAGCTAATTGGGCGATGGTCAGACAGTTTTTAGTTTCCCTGGCTCGTCAGTTAAATTGTCGGACTCTTCCCGAAGCGTTAAGGCTGATGGCTAACCAACTTCAAATGATTTTTGATGCGCTATTTGACCACTCCGACTCCTTTTGCCCAATGCCTGTGAGTCCAATGGTCGAGTGAGAAAACTTTTTCTCGCCCGACAATTAATCCACCCTGCCTCCCCGCAAGCAGGGAGGGGATTAAGGGGAGCCAGTGCGGTCTTCTCCCAAGGGGAGACGCCAAGGGCGATGGGGTCTCCCCAAGTGGAGCATCTGGCGTGTGGGGTGCAATGACTGTGGTTAGCATAACTAATTATGCGGACATGATATGATGCATTGTTTGCGTATAATTACAGAGAATCAAGAAAAATTTGCATATCCTGTGCATCTTGTGTCATCCCTAATTGCTTAAAACCATTAATAGCCTTAGTTGACCATTCTTGAGCCTTCTCTACGCTTCCCCACTTTTTCTCCCAACGGGCAAAAGAACGTTGATAGCGAGCTAAACGCCGCTTGTTGTGAGTCATTTCAGCAACAGTGAATCCTTGAATTAATAGCTTTTGAGCTTCTTCGCGATCGCCTTGTTCAATGGCAAGATCAGCCAGCCAATTGCTCGCAGAATTGATCACCCGATGCCAACTAATGTTTTCTGCACTTCTCATCACCTCTTGAAATAGCTGCTTTGCTAAAAGATATTCACCCTCTAAATAAAAGATTTCAGCCTGATGGTAAAGAACGGGAATAAAATAGCGGATATGCTGTCGCTCCTCAAGATTTGCCTCGATCACCAATTTTTCTTCTACCGTCAGCCAGTGGCGTGCATCTTGATAATCCTTTTGTCTAATTTTTAGCCTAGCCATACTTTCGGCTAAGTCAGCCTGAACGCACAAATCCGCATGGTCACGCAAAATCCATGTCCGCTGCAAAATTTCGTCTGCTTCTTTCAGACTTACAGAAGAACACTCTCGAATTAGTAACCAGCTTTTGCGGACGGTGATTTTTACGAAAGAAGACCATTCCCCACGGCGTTCTGATTGTTCAATGAGCCATTGCAGCCAATCTAGGCGATCGTCCCAGTAAGCGTAGACATTTGCATAATGGATCAAGAGCATCCATAAATCTCTAACTGCTTCGTAGCGGTCTTGGTCTTTACACCAATAAAGTACTGTGCGCAGATTTGCTTCTTCTGGCTCTAACTTATTGTAGTGTATCCACTTTTCCCAATCTTCATCAGCATAACTGTGGGCAAAATCCAAATACCATTTAACCCACCTATTACGTGCTTCCTTCTCAAAATCTGGGTAAGCAGCCAATTCTGCTAAAGCGTACTCACGAGTCAGAGAAAGCATTTCAAACCGCTTAGTCTCTGGGTTTAGATTCACCAAGGAAAGTTGCTGCAAACGTGCCAAGCCATTATTTACAGGATCAGGAGCGGTTGTTAGTCCAGCAACCTCAGCCACAGCAGCAAGTATGGGAGAGTCAGGAAAAATCGCTAGTGACATCAGTAACTTGTGGGGTGACTGTCCTTTGATTCCTTGCACTGATTGCTCGAAGCAAAAACAAGCTACATCATCTGTAGCCGAGGTTAATCGATCCAATACCGAGTTTAAAGAGTAGCCACTGGATACTTGACCGATCGCATACACAATCGCGAGAGGGATTCCACCAGTGTTTTTGTAGAGCAGCTTTGATTCCTCATCGTTGAGAGCTATACCTTTTTCTTCAGCTTGTTGTCGAATCAGCTGCAAACCATCATCTAAGGGCAAGTTTCGTAGACGAATCGGTAGCAAGGCAATTTGCTCACGGGTAGTAATTACCACTTTGACGCAAATGGGCAGATTATATAAAAACTCAATAACCTCATCTCTGTCTTCTATAGTCTCCATGTTGTCCACAATCAACAGTGTTCTTTGTCTTGAGAGACTTTGGCGTACACGGTCAAATTGGTCATTGGCAGGAGATTGAATAATCGTAGGATCATCTAAAGCATTGGCAATTTCCCGAAAGATATCGCGCAGGTTACGCTGTCCCTGTTGCCGCCGCAATATACTATTGTTGGGAATAAGTTCTTGTTGTTTGGCTGAAGTGAAAATAATCGCCTCAAATTTTGGTGCATCAGAAAAGTTTTCATTACTGGCTTTTAAACACAGGTAAGCAGCGGCTAACACCAACGCCGTTTTACCCACACCACCAATACCATGCACCGTGATGATATGAGCGCCATGATCCGGTGAAAGGCGTTTTAGTAGCTTATTCATATCCGGTTCCCGGCCAATAAATTGCGTGTAAGTTGGTGCTGGTAAATTGTGGGGAATAGAGCGGCTTTTGATCGTGGATACCACAGAATTTTTGCGATACCCATGTTTTTCTAAAATGTGGACAAGATTACTGGACTTGACAGTGTTATTTGGTTCTCCTGTCAAAATTTCAATGTCCCGATAGATATTGCTTAACCCTGCTCTGACAACAGAATTTTCCTTGTGTAAATCTTGACCAATCTTTTTCAAGCTACACCCACAGAGTAACCCAAGTAACAGGTCTTTCCTGGTACTTTGTCTATAACGTTTTTGAAGCATAGACTCTAAGTCAGTCAGTAGTCGGTTTATCTCCCAGCCCTGCAAAATCTTGCTATTCCAACTTTTAGGTAAATTCCAAGGTTCTGACTGACCTGACATAAATATCACCTAATAAATTTGTCATCAATGTGGCATTAATAACAACATTTTAACGAACATGAGTTTGATAAATCACTAACATTTTTTTAACAATGTTAATTCATGCCTGAAATTTAATCAGTAAGCTAATTTATAAGTCTATTTTTTTCTCTAGTTGTTAGAGGCTAGAGGCTCTCGACATACTACCTTCTAAGCTCTAAAAGTAGACCCGGTTATTTTTTTCAGAAATTACTCAATAAAACTATGACAAAGAAAGCATTTAGTTTCCTAAATCTCTTGTTTGGGCTAAAACAATCCCGGCGTTATTTCCCAGAAGAAAGACAAGTCTGTGTATTCAATAAGCGTCCCATATTATACCGAGACTTTTCGCCAAATTCTGCACAAGAATCAATTAATGAACTGCAAGAACGACTGCAAGCTCAGGGGTTTCTCTCAACTCTTAGTGGTAAATTTGACTTAGAAACAGAAGAGGCTGTAATAAAATTTCAGAAAGCCAATAATCTTCAGGTGGATGGAGTAGTCGGGCCACTAAGTTGGGCTTGCCTTTTCTACCCAAGGCTTTACCGCAATCAGAAAAGTATGTCGCCAAAATTACAGGATGCTATTAAGGAACTGCAAACTATCCTTAATGAAGAAGGATTTTTAAAAAAAGAACCTGATGGATATTTTAGTAGGGAAACTGAAAGAGGTGTTAAACGCTTTCAAAGAACTTATGGACTGAAAGATGATGGCATAGTTGGGGCTGCGACTTGGGCTGTATTAATGGGAATGCGACAAAAAATAGATAACAAAAGCTTTCTCCAGTTAGTTTATTTTCTATCGCCCCAATCCTGGTTTTTTTGTGAGCAGCTTTTAATGATCTCTTTCATTCTACTGGGTATTTATTGTAGCCCCATACCAGTAGCAGATGAACTGAAATGGAATATAGCCTTAGCAACTGCCTATGGACTCACCTGTATAGTGCCTTTTCTCTTGGAGTGTTTACCGCTGAAGCCCTCGAAGCACTCAAGTTTACCGCTTTTAGAATATGCTCCTTATGTGTTAACTGGTATCTTTTGGAAACCAATTATCGGTTTTTTGGGGACATTGTTTAATTAACATTGAGTGGGTGAATAGATGATGAGCGATCGCTGTGCTTCTAAAAATAGCGATCGCCTATCCGACTGATGCGATCGCACTTTTTGAGAAGTACAACACCAATATAGAAAAACGACCATTCAAAAATTAAATTGCTTTCTTCTTTGCGTAAGGAGAAAATCAAAAANTAAAGGCGGGTGCGGGGATTGAACCCGCTAATCCCCACAATGGTGGAGACGTAACCGATAACCCTAAATTCCTCGGCCCCGAAAGGCAAGTTGCGAACAAGGATAACCCGCCATGAAGCATGAAGGATAAAGTGTTTCATCCTTTACCCTTCAGCAATATCTACAATTCACCCGTAGCAAGCATCTGGATGATCCGAGGCGTACCTGGGTCGAATCCTGCCAAATCCCAAGACAGCGAATCTTCAGGATCTACTAAAGTAATTTGGTAAGGTGTCAAGGTGACATACACCGCCTTGACGTTAGGATTTACCTTTTTGCGGTACTCCTTCAGCGCTTGACTTGGATGCTTATACCCAGCCCAGCTTTCCGAGTCAGTCCAAAAGCAGACTACATCTGCTTTGAACTTATTTTTAATCATCCAGTCGTAAGCTACAGACGCATCCGTTCCACCGAAGTTTTGGTTGCTAGCTTTGCGAACCGCAGAACTAAAACTATCTTTGGCAGTGATACTTAATTCCCGGAATTCTGTAGCAAAGCCGCGAATCATGTAGTTTTTCTCTGCTTTTGCTGTCACCAGTGCCATTGTGGTGGCAATTTCACAGCAAGTCAATCCCATATCTGCAACCATGCTACCCATAGAACCAGAAACATCCACGGCGTGTATGAACACTTTACCTGTAGGTTGCACAACATCAAAAGACAGTTCAACCGACTTTTCTAAAATGTCCGCAATCCGAGGAACTGGGTTCCAAGTTTTCTTACTGCGTCCTAATGTCCCACCAGATTCATAAGTTTTGAGTGCTTTCAAAACATCAATTGGATGGATACGACCTTTACGCAGATGTTCCTTATTGTTGAGAACTGCTTCTACTCGCTCCAAGTTGGCAGTTTCGTCAGTTTGCAACACACCCAGTTCAGTCAAAGAACCCAGGTTACGCAGCATTGCACCTATTGGCATTTCCTGAAAGATTAGCTGCCAAGCGGTTTTGTCCATTTTGCCCACAGGTGCAGCCATTTCGTGAGTTAGGCGTCCTTGGGAAATAGCTTCATGGGTTTGAGTGGGATTCCGCTTGAGCCACTCATACCACCAAATCTGCGCCAACGCTTCTGAGGGGATATCTGCTGGCAATTCTTCCCAGCCTCTAACTACCCACTCAAATAGTTGACGGTGATTTTCTGTAGGCGGTTTGACATGGAACAACCGCAATGCATCTCGGTGGGAGAAGCCTTGACGCTGTTGATATTTCAACAGTTGATAAGCCAAGCCTTTGACATCTTCCCTTGAGAGCCAAGTTTTACCAGCTTCCCGCACTACTTTGCCAAATCCCCGCAGAGATTTGGTGTAGTTCAACCATTCGTAGAAGTGGCTACCAGTACGGACAATTTGCGGGAAGATTTCACCAAACGCCTGTTTTGCTTCTGGTGCTTCACCCATTGATAGCAACACTAAAGCCAAGATAGGCGCACTATTATTGATGGCGCGTCCATCGCTAGCATATAGAATTTCTTCTGCTACACGGCTGGGATTTTCGGCAACAGCTTTTCTGACAACTGCCACAAAATCCTCTGTTAATTCCTGTTTACCAGCGTAGTAAGTGCTTTTTGCTGTGCCAACTAACAAACAACGGTGCAGCATTTTCCAAATACCAGCGTCAAACATCCAACCGCCGGAACGTCCCTGAACCATTTCTGCTTCTCGTCCGGGGATAGGTTGATTTTGGGGTGTATTTGTTTTCTTTTTAGTGAAAAAATTGTAATTCATCGCTTCATCTCCGGGCCCTTACGGGCAAAAATGAAAGGTGGCAGAGCAGGAATCGAACCTGCGACATCCGGCTNNNGAGGCGATAACCCTAATTCGTCGGCCTTTTCAGGCAAGGTGTGAACAAGGATGTTTTTCGGCGCTCTACCAACTGAGCTATCTGCCACATAAAAATTTTGATTTTGGATTTTGGATTTTGGATTTTAAATTTAATTCAAAATTATTTAGTGTAGCGGAGCAGGATTTGAACCTGCGACCTCTCGAACCCTAATCGATAACCCTAATTCGTCGGCCTTTGCAGGCAAGAGGTGAACAAGGATGTTTAGCGCTCTACCTCTGAGCTACCCGCCACATGAAAATTCAAAATNTTAAAATTCAGTACTAAATTTGGTGTAGTGGAGCGGGAATTGAACCCGCGACCTCCCGCTTGGCAGGCGATAACCCTCAATTCGTCGGCCTTTTCAGGCAAGGTGTGAATAAGGATATTTAGGCGCTCTATCCACTGAGCTACCCACCACATATAAAGTTATGAATTAAGGTGAGGAGTTATGAGTTAAACATTTAAAATTCGTCACTCAGCACTCAATTTTCTGTAGCGAAGNNNGATTTTTACCTACACCTCCAGAAATTTGATCGGGGGTGTTTNTATTTATATGCGATAACCCTCGATACGTCGGCCTTTTCGGGCAAGGTGGGCGCTCTGCCATTTGAGCTATTCGCTATGGTGAAAGCTAACTCCCTCATGAAAGTTGACTTGTATTATTAATGTAGTGTGTGTATTATCTGTTGTCAAGGGTCTGACGAGCCAATTTAAAATTATTGCTTTGGAAATAAANAGTCTCAGGAGTACAAGTAAACTGTCGCTTAGAATTTCGAGGGATATTATCTGAGATGTATTACGATCGCCATACATCAAAACCCTCTTATTTTCTCTGTTAAAAAACTTTTGCGCGTAGTTTACCGCCGTAGGCATCGCAGACCAATCTTATACGAGCAGAAGGGTGATAAAGCTATAACACCTACTGGGTAAAGATTTTGCCGGCAAATTTGCCACAACTTTGCCAAAAGATACAAAAAAGTGACACAATTTTTGCCAAGATAGATAATATTATTTACTAAAATTCACTTGGCAAAAATCGGCATGAGTGAGAAACCCATAGAAGATAACGGTAAGGCTTTTCTCGTTCTACTTTTGCCCATCTCGTTTTTGATTATTTTCCTAGTTGCCACATGGAGAATTTTACTGGCCCTAATTGTGCTGGTAATTGGCTTCAAGCTTTGGCAGGAATATCAATGGCAACAGTGGACTCATCGAGTTAATCCAATTTTTCATCAATTGGTTCGTGAAAATCAGGGCAGACTGACGCCAATGGACTTGGCAATCAAGGGCAATTTTCCTGGAACAACGGCAAAACGCTACTTGGATAGTAAAGCCTCGGAATTTGGTGCCAGTATAGTCAACTCTGAAGAGGCAGGGCAGTCTTATTACTTTATAACTGCCAGCATTCTCGGCAATATTCTTGATAGTAGTGAGCCTGTTAAAGAACTTCCGGCTCAAGCAGTTACTAAAACTGCGCGATCGCTATTAGCACCACCGCCAACCCCACAGGAGGAAGAACCAGAAACCGAATCACTCCCACAGCCAACTCATGAGGAAGCTAAACGATCGCTGGAAAAACAGTTAATTTTTGGCTCTCTGATCCAATCTGAACTTGCGAAACGGCTAAATGTCTATTCCAGCACGGTTTATAAACGGCGAAATGATCCAGAGTTTTCAGAGTGGAGTCGCAGCAAAGACCCTGATAATATTGCCTGGTCATACTCGGAAAAAACTAAGGAGTTTTTCCCAGTGGAGGAAGAAGGGTAAAACAATTCGTAATATTTCGGCTCCTTTCGACTTCTCTACGAGACGCTACGCGTTAGCGGAGCTTTCGCTTTAGCGATACGCTCAAGGCAAGACGCTCAATACAAGTTCGTAATTCGTAATTCGTAATTCGTAATTAGAATTTTGGAATTTTTACTTGTAAACCCACAGCTTCGTTGATGGAATTTAATCCGCTTTGTTCTAGCTTGGAAAGTAAACCAGCTAGAATTCGGCGTACCATCATTGGCCCTTCGTAAATCCAGCCTGTATAAACCTGAATCAAACTAGCACCAGCAGTAATTTTTTCCCAAGCATCTTCTGAGGAAAAAATACCACCAACCCCAATTATTGGGATTTGTCCTTGGGTTTGCTGCCAAATAAAACTAATTACCTCAGTGGAGCGATCGCGCAATGGTTCACCACTAATTCCGTCGGCTTCTTCCTGGGGTGATTTGCCTGTTTGGTCAATAACCTGGGTCTTGAGTCCATCACGGCTGATGGTAGTGTTAGTGGCGATTATTCCTGCCAGTTGGTAGGTTTTAGCAAGATTTATAATGTCAGCGATCGCTTCCCATGATAAATCTGGCGCAATCTTGACAAAAATTGGTTTATGTGTAGTATTTTCTTGTTGTAATAAATCTAAGATGGCACTGAGCATAGAAGCATCTTGGAGCGATCGCAACCCTGGTGTATTGGGAGAAGAGACATTAACAACAAAATAGTCTCCCAAATCTTTGAGTAAACGAAAACTATCGAGATAATCCTGTGCGGCTGCTTCTAGGGGAGTTATCTTAGATTTTCCCAAATTTATTCCTATGGGTATCGATCGGGTTAACTCATGCTTTTGCTGTGCCAAACGTGCCGCCATTACTGCTGCACCACTGTTATTAAAACCCATCCGATTGAGAGCAGCTTTATCTAACGGTAGGCGAAATAAACGAGGACGGGGATTTCCGGGCTGTGCGTGAAAGGTTACAGTTCCTAGTTCTGCAAAGCCAAAACCCAGGTTAGACCAAATGCCCGCAGCGACTCCATCCTTGTCGAAGCCAGCTGCTAACCCTACAGGATTTGGAAAGTTTAGCCCAAACAAATTTTGTTCTAAACGTGAATCGTACAGGCATAAAGACTTCTTTAAACGTTGGTTTACCCAACTAGAAGGCGTTTGCGATAGCCAATTAAAACTGCGAATCGTCTGCTGATGTAACCACTCCGGGTCTGTTTTTACCACATTGAACAAAAGCGGACTAATTGCAAATTTATAAATATCCATTAGCTTTTATAAAGAAAAACTCAGAAATCAGAAGTCAGAATTCACTCTGAAATTATGTACGAGTAGGCTCAAAACCTTACCCAGAAGCAAAATCAGGATGATTACAGTTCAAGTAGAACAAGAAGTAACTCAGCAGGATCGGATGACTGTCATCCAAATGATTCGCGAGTTCAATCAACATTTTTTTCCGTTGTCGCAGTGGCAACCTATAGCAGTTTTTGCACGAGATGAATCAGGCTTAATTGTTGGTGGAATTCTGGGTGAAATCGGTTGTGATTGGCTTTATATCAGAGTTCTAGTTGTTCAAGAAGACTTACGCGGTAAAGGAATTGGAAGCAACATCCTGAAAATTGCTGAAAAAGAAGGTCAAAAGCAAAACTGTGTAGGGGTTCATCTTGAGACATTAGACTTTCAAGCTAAGGAATTTTATGAATCTCAAGGCTACACTGTATTTGCTTTTCAAGAAAATTACCCACTGGGTCATAAAAGATACTTCATGCAAAAGTTGTTTAATCTGAGTTAAACATTCAGAAGGCAGCGATTTTAAGTTGTATAGTTCAAATCGCTAGAAAGACGCAAAAATGCGGAATGCAATTTGAATGACGATTAGCTTAATGTCCTATTAACCTGTCCAGGTTCAACATTAAACACTTGTGGCAATATTACTCAGGGTGCTTTTCTGGGCATCTTATATATTACAAGTTATGTTAACCAATAAATCAGATGGGGCAGCCACAAAAACCTATAGCCGCCGAACAGCAGATCCTCTCTTTGGGGCGCGTCCTCCAGAGCCTTAGAGAAGAAGATGATGTTGACGTTCTGATTGAAACTACTATTTCTTATCTCAAAGAAGAGTTTGACTACAAACTGATTTGGATTGCTCTTTACGATCGCCTGAATCACATATTATTTGGAAAAGGGGGCATCACACCCGATCGCGACATGAGCTTTTTACGCCAAAGGGTTGTTCTCAGTCCTGGGGATTTATTAGAGCAAGTAGTAATTGAACAGCATCCTTTAGGCGTAGCTGATTTGCAAACTGAAATCCGTGCCGCAGAATGGCGAAAAATTGCCGAAAAATCCCAAATCCAAGGAACGATTATTTTACCGATTCGCTACAAAGACCGTTGCTTGGGCTTGGTATTACTGGGTTCAGAACGCTGGGGCTACCTACTGACAGGAGAAACAAAAGCACGTTTAATGATGGTTTTAGGTGAACTGGGGGCAGTGCTTTATCAAAATGAAATGCATAAGCACCAAAAGCAAACCAGGCGAACTGACGAGCCATTATTAGAACTGCTAGAAAATTTACGCACCCTCAGCAACCTGAATCAAAGACTTGAAGCAGCGGTGCAAGCAACTCATAAATTTGTCTCTCCCAGCCGGACAAATGTTTACTGGTTTGAGCGAGAAGGGCGCTACTTTTGGTGTCGAATGAGCAATCAGCTGGTCAAAATGGATCGCAATTCTAGCAGCCAGCAAGCAGCGGGAATGACTGTACAGGACTTGAGCGATTTTTATTATGCTTTGGCAGTTAACCAAATTGTCTCCATTGGTGATGCCCGCAGTTCTTTAAAAAGCCATTTTACGGCTAAATTGCTGCAACGTTTGAACGTGCGATCGCTCCTAGCAGCTCCGATTATCTGGCAAAAGAACTTAGTCGGGTTTCTGGCGGTGGAAAGCAATGAACCTCGCATCTGGACAGACACAGACAAAAATTTCGTTCAGGGTGTTGCTGGTTTAATTTCTCTGGTTGTACCGACCGAAAGCATGGAAAGTACGATTAAACAGATTCAAGAGGATGCTCAACTTACTAGCCAAGTTGCTCAAGGTATCTATAGCGAACATGATCTTCAGACAACTTTACACAGTTGTGCTAAAAGAGTTTTAGCTCGATTAGGTGCTACCCGCTTTTTGTTGTTGCAGTATGACCCCGAACAGAAGAATTATCAATTTATTTACCAAAGTCAGCCCCAAAATCGTCGTCCGTTGACATTTACTCTGCATACTCTCAAAGAATTAGATGGGCAGCTTTTGCAAAGTTCCACTCAAGCGGTGGAAATTGAGAACTTAGATGAAGATTTACGCTTTTTTAACTGGCGACCCTCGTTATTAGAGAATAATGTGCGATCGCTACTTGTTTGTAAATGCACTCACGAACATATACCAGCAGCCCTTTTGGTGATTACTCATGACACCCATCGTTCTTGGACAACTTTGGAAAAAGAATTGCTGTGNGGCGTCAGTCAACAGATTGGTGTAATTGTTCGTCAGTGGCAATTACATAACCGCACCACCCAGCAGCAAAAAACTTCCCAGGCATTTGAGCAATGCTTACGTATCCTGACACAATCCCAAAACAGCGTTGAGGTCGAAAAAAAGCATTTAGAATCTACAGCCCTCGAACAAATAGCCTCAATTTTGGGTTGTCCCCTAGCGCTAATGCTATCTTGGGCACCTGGTGAAAGTTGGGCAGAAATTATTCCTGGAGTGATTGACAATAGCCAATTTGGGATTTTTTCTGATGCATCTATTTATATCCAGGCTGAAGCCTTAATTCAGTGGGCACTTGTTACGGAGAATTATCTGACTTTGAAGGTGGATAATTTACCTCCAGAAACCCGGAAATGGTTGAATGTTCCAGACAAAAGTCAAATTTTGGTAATGGCATTACGTACAACTGCTGATTATGAAACCACTGGTGTCGTGTTGCTTGTAGACTATCAAGAGCGTCGTTGGTCAGAACAAAACCTGAGTGCAACAGCAACTCTGATTTCTCAATTAGCCTGGTGGCGTCGTGAAAAGCAAATTACCCGACTTTTAGAATCCACAACCGAAGAATTACGACAACTTAACTGGTATAAACATCGTCGCCTAGAGGAAATTCAAAGAATAACGGCGCATTCTCTTAAACAAATACATGATTTGGGAATTCCTGCCAATGAACTGACTCAGATGCGCTACCAGCTATTACTGCGGCAGTTAGACCATACAGCCACCTCTATGAGTGGAATGCTAAAACTTGAGAACTGGCAGCTACATATTAGTTGGGAAACTATGCCCATAGCTAGTTTACTGAAGCGATCGCTCGAACGGATCGACAATTTACTTAAACAACAAAAGCTGTGGATTGGTGTACATGGTTTGGGACAACCTATTGACGAGCAAGAATCGCCCAAAAATTCTTCATTAGTTAGAGGCGTTCCTCCCTCCAGCGCTCAATCTGCAATGGCGATCGCTGGTGATATTGTCAAAATTGAATTAGTTATCCATGAATTATTGATTACTGCCTGTAACCGTTCTCAAACCGGTAGCAGAATTGATATTTGGTGTCGCCGTTTAGATGCGTCAAAACCCTTAGATATAAAATATTCTTCTTCTACAACTGGAGCGGCTGAACATCAGACATCGCTAGAACTATCAATCACGTATAACGGTGTCATCGAACCACAGCTACTCACGGAACTACATGATAATACACCTAAAGATGTGCTTGCTCCTTCCAAGCTCGACCAACCACCAGCTTTACATCTGGTGATCTGCCAAAACCTCATGCAAGAACTAGGAGGAGAGTTGAATTTCTATCAGTTACCAGATAATCGGGTAGTTAGTCGCTTGTTGTTGCCGTTAGCTATTCATGATTCTTAATACCAATTCGTAATGACGCTCTCTACGAGACGCTAAAAGCGTAGCTTGCTTCTCTGAAAGAGTACGTGGACTCGCTACCGCTACGCTAACGTAATTCGTAATTAAGAAAGTCAGATATGGCCTGGCTTTCGGGGTTTGAATGTGTTGCCTCATTTTAGAGAATTGGTATTAGAACTCCTGCCTCCTGCTATACAGTGACTTGCTTGCTCATCAAAGGATGCTTTGGCAGCAACATCACTTATGTAAACTTTTCTCTACTGAATTTGTGAACTTTTCCCTACGGAATCCTTACGTAAATTCCAATTAAAAAACGCTCTTTTTTACTCTAGCTTTACAAGAAACTAGTGGATGTACGATTAGTATAAATATGTAACCAATTAAACGCATACTTAACTTAATAACTAAATTACTTACGCGGTTATTACTTATAGAAAAGTGTGTCAATGGTAAATAAAAATTAGTCCTTAAATAGAAGATTTCTTCTACATAAGACCAATATAGCTTGAAAAGTTCTCAGGCTGACCATCCTCCTTGCCTATAACTTGTTCTTACTTATCAGTAAGGCAGTAGATAAGCATGACAAATTTGCAATCTTAACATCCTAAACAAAAACAAAAATTTGTATGAAAAGCTACACTGAAATTGTAAAGCGTTTTTTTGCATTGGCTACTCCAGCGATCGCTACTTCGATATTGGCAACCTTACCAAGCCAAGCTGCTACCATTGCATATTCTGAGTCCAAATTCAACATCAACAACTTTAGTACTAGCCCTTCAGATGTTAGGACTTTGACTGATAATGTAACCACAGCAATTAGCACAGGTGGTCAAGTAACTGCTGATGCTAACGCTGAGGCTAAGTTTAATATCGATGCAAACAACTCTGCCTCGAATTTGTCCTTCAGCCAAGCTCAAGGTCAGGGTGATGGCTATACAGGGTCGGCGGAAAGCTTTGCTGGGATTATCGGTTATGATTTCATAGTTGACAAAGAGTTTTCTTTTGATTTCAGTGGCTTATTTAACCTGAAAACATCCATTGATGATGCCGTGACTGAACGTGCAAATGCTAGTGGAGAGTTTTTATATCAGTTATACGACAGCGATACTGGTAATCTTTTAGACTATTTCAAGATTTCTGGAAATTTATCAACAATAGGTAACAATGATGCTTTTGTATTTGAACCGAGTAGTAACATAACTCTTGATTCAAATCAGACTACTATTGATAAATCTTTTGGCGGAACACAGGAATATGCTTTGACTAGCTTTAAGGGTAAATATTCCCGTACTTTCGATAAGTTAACTCGTTTAACCTTAATAGAATCTAAAAGTAATCAGGTGAGCGTCTATACTGTCCCAGAACCCTCAACAATTCTAGGTTCGCTGTTTAGTTGCACTATGTTTGGTGCTATCTCAATACGCAAGCGAAAAAGAGCTTCTTCATCTGCGTTGTTGGTTAATAAAGATTTAAGGTCTGTTTAGTATGTTTGCACTAAGAAAAGTTCAGGTCTGAGAAATGACATTTATGGAAACCCCAAGTCAGTAGGTATGCAGATAATTTTGTGATTTTGCACCCTGACAGACAAGCATTAAAAAAATGCAAATAAATAGCGATAAAAATGAAGTTGTCATCTAGAAGGGATGAAACTGCGAACTCAATCCTCATGGATTACCCTGTAGAGGCCAGTAATCCACCAATTATTTGGTTTCGACTGAATGAATCGCACTTTATTGCTGCGTTTTCGTCCCTACCCATTACACAGCCACACTTACAAACGTGTATTCTAGTGGATAGTGTGAGTCATTAACACTTTCTTAATTTAATCGCCCAATGCTTTTTTCTTGTTAAAAGTTATAGATTTTCGATCATCCACAAGTTTGTACCCTGATTTTTTGTAATCAACAGGGCGACAATATTTTTGGAACTGTGGATATCGTTTTAAACCCGCAGTACCCCTTTTACGGTTGTCATAAAACCAAGAGATAGAAGACTATGCTTGTTCTCAACTGGTAAGTCTTGCCATTGAGTTAAGTTCATTAGCAAAAGAAAAGTTAGCTGCAAATACAGCACAATCAATTCCATAATTTATGCAAATCTTTTTTAGCTGTATTTTTAATATTCATCCATAGCCAAATACAGCTATTTTGAATGAGTTTTACAGTCAGAATTGCATTATCTACTGCTGTTATCTGGGCTGACTTTTCATCAGCTTTGAACTCAAAAACAAGCATAGTCATTTAGCAACGCCGAAGTGTCACTTTTACCTACTGTCTTATACTACATATATGTGGTATCAGATAGAGGTATAAAAATATTCCTAACAAACTTTTATGGGCTATGTCCATAAAAGCTTCCTACAATTTGGTTATGCCAGCTTTATTAAACTTTTGCCGATGTATCGACAGATGCAATAACCTTATCACCATCAGTAATAGCGGCAGCAATACCGGCACCAATAGCACCTGAAATCTCAGCTGAAATACCGGATTTGTCTATTTTATAACTGCTCTTCTTAGCAGTAGAATAACCACGTGCGTAAGCAGATGCAAATCCCCCTTGTACTTGACTAAGATCGGAAACTTCATCTTCACAAAAACTGAGATCGGAAATTCTTAATCGTTCCATAAAAAAGCTCTCTTTGAAAAACAAATGTATTGCTGAAAGTTATCAAAACTTTCAGCAATTTTTCTATCTAAAATGCACTGTAGCACATTGTAGTGCTAAGGCATATTTAGCCGGCAGAAGAACTAGATGAACCGACACTAGCAGATAGGCTGAATTTCTTAGAGACAGCAATGGTGCTAGTGGCAATGCTGGTGATAGCGATGTTTTTACCAAAAGCGAATGCTTTTGAATTAGCATCTGCAAAAGCTATTCCACCTTGAACATTCTCATTTTCAAGAACGGTTTCTACATGAGAAAGATCGTTGATAATCATGATTTTCTTTCCTAAGAGCTAGTAAGGTAAACTTGTTTGTTGTCGTGCCACTACAACTTGTTTTTTAGCAGCATACAAAGAATAGCACTATTAGAATTCGATGAATAGTAGTTTTACGTAAATTTTCTTTCAACAAGTAAAAAACATTCTATTATCAAGTTACTGACACTTTCTAATATTTAGATATTGTTTAAAAAGTATCTTGCTGTGTATTGTCAAGTTACTGACACTTTCTAGTATTTAGATATTGTTTGAAAAGTGTCTTGCTGTGTATTATCAAGTTACTGACACTTTCTAGTATTTAGATATTGTTTGAAAAGTGTTTCACTATGGCTTTAGGCACTTTTACATTCCCTAACTTCCAGGGCTATTTAATTCGATCTATTAGGAATATTGCCAACAGCATAGGCAATAAATTTGGTGAAGTTAGTAATCGAAAAATTACTATCTTAAAGAGTCAATTTCAGTGGGTTGCCAAAGCCTTGACGTAGGCATCACCATTTTCTTGTGCAATCAGATTTTTTATTCACCTGATTTTTTTGCTTGAAGCGCTTGTAAATCAGCACCTTTTAGGAAATGAAACACTCCTGACGGGTTAGGGGTATCTACATAACCTTTTATTTTTTTCAAGTCCCTAAAAGAGAAGGATAGTAAGATTCAAAGCCTCTCTCTTTTTAGAAAAAATATTGTAAGTAAGTCTAAGGATAGATTGACAATATATTTGTTCGTCGAATTTATCCTGCCTTCGTAGCAAACTGGTTATAATTATCTTCCATCTCCCTCAGAGATTAAATTCTCATCTACACAGTATTTATATGGGACGTGTTCGTTCTAAATCTGACCTACCCACAAAAATCTGTCCGGTATGTCAACGTCCTTTCACATGGCGTAAAAAGTGGCAAGATTGTTGGGACGATGTGAAATATTGTTCAGAACGTTGTCGTCGTCGCCGTTCTGAAGCTCAAAATGAAACCAACCGCGATACAGACGCAAATAGCGCAAGAGATTAATGGAGTTACAGGTGCAACCTAAATTAATTATTCATGGAGGGGCTGGTAGTTCTCTCCACGGTAAAGGCGGATTAGAGGCGGTGCGCCGATCGCTCCATACAGTAATAGAAGAAGTTTATTCTCTGCTATTGTCAGGAGCAACTGCCTCTGAGGCAGTGGTGCAGGGTTGCCTAATGCTCGAAGACAACCCCCGTTTTAATGCTGGTACTGGTTCAGTATTGCAATCCGATGGACAAATCCGTATGAGTGCTTCCCTGATGGATGGTGCATCAGGACGATTTAGTGGTGTGATTAATATCTCGCGGGTGAAAAATCCGATTGATTTAGCGCAATTTTTACAAAGCTCGCCAGACCGAGTGCTATCAGATTTCGGTTCGGCTGAGTTGGCGCGGGAAATGCAAATTCCCAGCTACAACGCCTTAACTGATTTGCGATTACAAGAGTGGATACAAGAGCGCCAGGATAATTTTAAAAGCACAATGGCTGGCGTGGTAGCAGAACCCGAACTACTAGAAACCAGCAATGCCGGACGCGGTACCATCGGTGTAGTAGCTTTAGATGCATCTGGTAAGCTAGCTGCTGGCACTTCTACTGGTGGTAAGGGATTTGAGCGGATTGGCCGGGTAAGTGATTCGGCGATGCCAGCAGGTAATTATGCGACTAGTAATGCTGGTGTTAGCTGTACTGGCATTGGCGAAGATATCATCGATGAGTGTTTAGCTGCACGGATTGTAGTGCGTGTCACTGATGGGATGTCACTGAAGGAGGCAATGCAGCGATCCTTTGGGGAAGCCCACGAGAACAAACGCGATTTGGGAGCGATCGCCTTAGATGCTAGTGGAGCGATCGCTTGGGGGAAAACTAGCGAAATCTTACTCGCCGCCTACCATGACGGGGAAAAAGTTGGTGACACCTTGGAATGGAATGATAGTGAATTGATCGGCTATTGTTGAATCAGTTTCAGTGCTTCGGCTAAAGTTTCTTGCTGGTCAACCATTGCAGCTAATTCTTTGGCTTCATAACGCCCTTCAAAAGTTTCTAGCGCCGCTCGTTTCAGTGCCACTTGATATCCTTGTTGCAGAATATCGAGTAATTCTGCTTGATTCAAGTAAAAGCCACCAGATTTGCGGCGCTTGTTTATTTTGTTGATTTCCCGCACTGTATTTTCTATTGAAACATCCCAAGAGCGAGTAGAACGTTTTTCGGCCATTTGTTTAATTAAATGGATGAGCAGAATCACACCATAACTATCAATTTTATTGATTTTGTCACTGAGGCTCATTTCTTCTAACTCATCCACCAACAGTAGCGCCTCATGGATTTTGCCTTGTTCTAGAAATTGCCTAAGTTCTAGCAGTTCTTCCATGTATGTTATGTGTTGAGATTTTGGCTATATTACTAATCTAACTAGATTAGATATCTGGCAAAAATCGTGACTTTAGACTATAAACCACAGATCAACCGCGATTAACACCGATGAATTATTTATGTTGATCTGTGGTTTCATTTTCAACATTTTTCCTTCGCCAAGCTGGTTTCACCACCTGACGACTACGGGCAATTACCAGAGAATCATCAGGCACATCTTCTGTCACAGTAGAACCAGCTGCGATATAGACATCATCTCCCAAAGTGAGTGGAGCCACTAAAACGGTATTGGCACCAGTTTTTGTGCGATCGCCTATTTTGGTGCGATGTTTCTTCACGCCGTCATAGTTGGCAGTAATTGTACCAGCACCAATATTCACCTGATTGCCGACAACAGTATCGCCTATGTATGACAAATGTGCTGCATTGGTGCGATCGCCTAATTGCGTATTTTTCAATTCCACAAAATTCCCCACACGGCAACCAGCACCCACCTGTACTTGACCGCGCAAATGAGTATAAGGCCCAATTCGGCTTCCGGCCTGCACGGTGCTATTTATGACTACTGAATATTGCACTGTGACATTTTCACTTAATTGACTATTTTCAATTAAACTCCCCGCNCCAATGTGACTTCCTGCTTGGATTACCGTATTTCCCCGCAGGTGAGTTTGGGGTTCAATAATTACATCTGGCTGCAATTCCACTGTTTCATCAATGGTGATGCTTGTGGGGTCGATGAGGGTGACACCCGCCAGCATCCATTTTTCCTTGACTCGTTTTTGCAAAATTTCGTATGCTGTTGCCAGTTGCAAGCGATCGTTGATGCCGAGAATTTCTTGGTAATCTTCCACATCCACTGCCATAACTTGTCCCACCTGAGTCACAGCATCGGTAAGATAGTATTCTTTTTGAGCATTGTTTGCCTGGAGGTGGGGAAGCACCTTTGCCAAATCTGGCCAGCGAAAGCAGTAAACTCCAGCGTTAATCCGCTGATTTTTTCTTTGAACAGCAGTACAATCCTTGTGTTCGACCATTTCTTGCACAATATTTTCATCGTTACAAAAAACGCGCCCATAGCCTGTGGGATCAGGTAGGTGCGAGGTGAGAATAGTGGCAGAGTTTTGATTTTGGACGTGAGTTTGTAACATCTGCTTAAGAGTTTCGCTGCGTATTAACGGTAAATCGCCGTTAAGTACCAGCAAATCTCCAGTGTAATTTTCCAAGTGAGGAAGTAATTGCTGGATAGCATGACCTGTACCCAATTGCACAGTCTGTTCGACAAACTCCAAACTGGGGATTGAATGCATGGCGGCTTGCACTTCCTCGGATTGATATCCCACAATCACGATTCGCCGTGAGGGCGAAAGTGGTTCTACACTTTCGAGAACTCTCTCTACTAGCGATCGCCCACCTAAAGAATGTAAAACCTTGGGTAAGCGTGATTTCATCCGTGTGCCGCGTCCCGCCGCTAGAATTGCTACAACTACCATAATTAGCTATCAGCTATCAGTGAAATGTGATTAATGCTGTTGGTACTTTAAAATCTCGGCTCAAATCATACCAGCTAATTATAGAAGACTGAAAATATTAAAGGAGTCGGAATTAAGGAGTCGGTATAACTTTACTCCTCAAAAGCAGAGATGATCGTAATACCAATTAGCGTTTATTACAGCAGCTACAAATCATTACTCCCTATTCCCCACTCTTCCCTTTTTTCTGACAAAAGCAAATAAACTCTGCAAACTGCCGCATTAGTTTGGGGTTACGCCAACCAGAATCAGTTTCTTCTTGCATCACTAAAAGTGCTTCTGCTGAAGTAAAAGCTCTTTTGTAAGGTCGTTCGCTGGTTAAGGCATCGTAAATATCAATTAACTGAAATACTTGCGCTAGGTAGGGAATATCATCCCCTTTGAGTCGATCGGGGTAGCCTGAGCCATCCCAACGTTCGTGGTGATGACGAATAATCGGAATTACACCCCGCATACTCCGTAGTGGTTGGCAGATTTTTTCTCCAATCAAAACGTGCTGCTGCATAATTTGCCAATCTTCGGGGGTGAGTTTGCCTTTTTTTAGCAGCACAGCATCGGGAATACCTACCTTTCCGATATCGTGGAGATAACCACCCCACATCAAATCTCGAATTTGATAGCGTGAGAGGTTGAGGTATTCACCAAAAACTTGTCCCAGTTTTACTAGACGTTCGCAATGATTGCCCGTATTAGGATCGCGACTTTCAATAGACATGGCAATGGAAAACAGTACTTGTTCGGCATGGTCTAAATCTTCGTTCAGACGCTTCTGCCGCACTAAGGACTTTACACGCGCTGCTAGTTCTACCCGATCGAATGGTTTGGTGAGAAAATCATCTGCCCCAACTTCAATTCCCCGAATGCGCGATCGCCTGTCATTTAATGCTGTAATAAAAATTACTGGGATTAGCCTAGTCTGCTCATCCTGTTTAAGCAATTGGCACACTTGAAATCCATCCATTCCTGGCATCATTACATCCAGCAAAATCAAATCTGGTTGTTTTTGAGTTACCAATCCCACAACAATAGAACCACTGTCCGCCTCAATCACTTCGTATCCTTCCATCCCCAAGAGGGCAACAGCAGTCATCCGACTGGCGGCATGATCGTCAACAACTAAAACCTTCGGCGGATCTAAATCAAACCCATTCACTTTAGAACCTTTGGCTTGTAGTGTTCTAGAGACCAATGAATCATCATCACAATTAACATCAGATTTTATCCAAGAAGACATTGCTTGCCGATCTTCAAGCATAAGGTCTCCTTGAGATAAGCCTAAAGAATAACCCTCCGCATTTTGCGATTCCACGGCATGATTTGAAACGATACTCTTAACTGTGCTAATGGGGTTTGACCCATTAACAATTGTTTCTGTAAAGCCTGTATGGTTGGATTTCCATTGAATCACAAAGGCACTCCAAGTTTTTGCACAAGTTAACAGTGTCAGATTTTAAAAACCAATTTAAGACTCGACTGTATCTGAGCCAGAGTTTCCATAGGAATTATGCATGATGTCAAGCTGCCGATCTGATCTCAATTTTTCGCAGCATGTATCCTTTATGGTACGAACAAGGTGTATCTTGTTGTCAAATTTTTTGCTTCTAATTCCAGTATGATAAATTCTCACAAATGTTAAATCAGGTTTTTTACGGAGATTTTTTAGCATTGTGGCATCAGAAAGCGTTAAAATTGACTGCTTTATATCGAGATATCGAATTTTGAGTTTCAAGTCTTTATAGTAATCATTAGATATAAATGTTTTTACTTCAGTTATAGCAATACTCAAGTACTGTTAAGGAGCATGTGATATTGAATACTAACATATAGATAAGCTATGTGGCTCGTAAAAACTCGTTGAATTAGGCTTGCAGTTCATAGGCATAGCATATTGTATGATATTGCAATCAAACTACAAACTACTTCCCATAAAATCCCTGCCTTGTGTTCGCAATAGCCACCTTTTTCGCCAATGAGAGGCAGGTTCTAGGCAAGAAGTTTGTTGCTCTTGTTGTCGCCGCATGATTATTACTTCGGTTGGATCGCTCATTTGAGAATCGCGATAGGGAATAGCAGCACGAGTTAGCAAGTGTTCTTTTTCGACTTCTGAGAGGGTAGTGAGTGGGAAGTGGTTTTTAGACTCAGAATTTTGAGAATGTGTTGCCACGGTACCAGGCGATCGCCTTCCTACGGGTGGGGTAGAACCTATCACCAAGCCAGCAGACAGAAGTGCTGTGCGTACAGCAGCAGCACAAGAATAAGTGGCTAATAAACCATCTGGGTGTAAACACAATGACAACTGTTTAATAAATTCAACAGTCCATAATTGAGGACACTGTGGTGGTGAAAAAGGATCGAGGAAAATTGCATCTGCCCAGAAACCTGACTGACGTACTAACGCGATTGTAGTTCTAGCATCGCCAATTAGTAGCTTCGCTTTCAAGCAAGGTGTTTGCACTTGATGCTCAAAAGCTAGCTGTTTCAAAATTTTAATATAGTTAGAGTTCCAATTGTCGAACAACTGATGAGCGATCGCCGCTTGTGGCACTGCTGGATTCAGTTCTAAACCAATTACTTCAACACAACAACTAGGATTGACTGCCCAAATTGTTTGCAAAGCAGCGGCTGTGTTATATCCTAGACCATAACAAACATCCAATAGTCGCAAGATCGGTTTTTGCGCTGCTGTAGCCAGTTGAGTAGGTTCCACAAACTTACAAAAACTTTCCTGCATAGCTCCATAATGGCTGTGAAAGGATTCACCAAACTCTTGAGAGACAAAGGTGAAAGAACCATCTGCTGTTAACTTAGGTGTAAAATTCTCTAAGTCTGACATCTTACAAAAAAACTAAATAATGACTAATGCCCAATCCCCAATTTGTTGTTTCGCCAGCTTGGCTGTTTGAACATCTAGAAGATCCACAAGTTGTTATTGTGGATTGTCGCTTTTCTTTAACCGATCCACAACTAGGACAACAACAGTATCAAACGAGTCATATAGAGGGGTCATATTACTTAGATTTGAATCAGGATCTTTCCAGTCCAGTGGGTAAGCATGGCGGAAGACATCCTCTACCTAACCCTAATCATATAGCTAACAAATTGGCAGCGATTGGGGTAAATTATCAAAAAAGTTTAGTTGTAGCTTATGATGATTCGGGCTTTGCTTTTGCAGCTCGTCTCTGGTGGCTGTTGCGCTATCTAGGACACGAGCAAGTAGCAGTGCTGGATGGCGGCTTGACTGGATGGCAAAAAGCTGGATATTCTGTTACACATATTATTCCTTCCCCCCGAATGGGTACGTTTGTCCCTCAAGTACAAACAGAAAAGGTGGTAGATATTACAGCGGTGAAAAGCCGGAAAGATAGCCACGAGGTAGTACTGGTAGATTCAAGAGAGAGCGATCGCTACCGAGGCGAACGAGAGCCAATCGATCGAATTGCTGGACATATTCCCGGTGCAGTCAACTATCCCTGGCAAGAAGTTACAGACTCTTCCGGCTACCTAATTCCTCAAGAAGAACAACGCCGTCGGTGGGAAAAGCTAGAAACAGCGGAAGAAATATTGGTATATTGCGGTTCTGGCGTTACTGCTTGTGTGAATTTACTTTCTTTAGAATTAGCTAGGTATTAGCAAGGGTAAACTTTATGCTGGTAGCTGGAGTGATTGGATTTCCTATTTATAGTTAGGAGTTAGGAGTGAGAAGTTAAAAATTAAAACTCCAAACTCCTAACTCTTCTCAAAACCGACCTAATTGCAAACCGTAATTAATAGTGAAGAACCAGCCATCAAAATCAATGTTTTCGGCGGTTGAACTACCTAAAGTCACTCCAGCTTGGACATTCATATTAATAGTGTCGGATATTCGGTAATTTAAGTGTCCGAATAGCCGATAAAATTCGTCTTCTCGATCGCGCTGTGTAAAGTCTGATAAGTACATCTGGTAGCCAATACCAACCTGAAGAGGCTTTTGTAAGTAGTAGTTCAGAGACACCCAAAAGGAATTGATTATCCGATTACGACTTTGGGGGTCAGCAAAATTTACACTCAATTCGTAGAAGCTATCTAGGGTTAATCTTGAAGTTAAGGGATCTCGCCGTCCCAAAGACAGTTGTAAGGAATTTTCATTTAAAAAGCGATCGCCTGCTTTGAAGCTATCCAAACGATTGCTGCTGTTGGCATAAAATAACTGTTGATTGCTCCAACTGATTTCTCCAAACATTCGTTGGGATAGCTGCTGGTAAATACTGAGATTGAATCTCACCTGGTTGTAATTATATTCTGACTGATTTATATAACGAATCAGATTGCCATCAATTGAGCCATTTAAAAAAGTTTTAGATCCCAAAGGGAAATATGTAGAGGCTAGTGTCAGTCCAGAAATAATTAAACCATCTTCTATAGGACTATCATTTGAGGAAAATATGTTATTCGTTTGGAAGTAGCCGACACGTCCTTGTAGATAGCCGATAGGTTTAAACTGAGGTACAGGTTGTTCTGTCGGTGGTGGTAGCTGTTGTTCTAGGGGCCGTAACCGCACCCGTAACCCCAATTCGCGATCGCTATTAGATTCAAATGGTAGTTTTGGCGATCGTAGTAGTTCTATCAACCTCTCTCGCCTTTGAGAATACTCTCTCTCAGGTAAATTTAATAGTTGCTCCTTTGAGTCTGAAGGAGATATGGGCAAATTATTTGGCTGCGATTCTAGCTGTGGCGGGTCATTTTGCTTTTGAGTATCTATAGGTTCTTCGGTTTGATCTGGGATTTGAGTCGTTTCTGGTATTTGCTGTGCCAGATTTAACGGCATCCGAGAGTCTAAAGTATGTAACTCACTTGACAGCTTGCAAAAAGAGTTAATTGCTTTTTGCTCCAACTTATGACATAACTGCTCATGAGTTACCTGTGTAGTTGCTAAATTACTAGTATGCAAAACATCTGTAATTGCAAATTCTGCCGCATCCACTCTAATGCAACACCAGCTTCCACCACTGGACGTTAACAAAATACAAAAAAACAAATTTTTCCAGTTATTGAGTCGCATCTGGTTAGATCGCATTGATTGCGTTTGGCAAATGTAGACCCACAAGCTGTATCGGAAGTTCCGACTACAAAGATACAGTTGATTGCATCTATTTTAAGCTTTGTAGGTATATACTGAAACTACAAACTAAAATTATTGCTTTTCGGATTTTTCCCAGATTTTTTTGAACAACTGAGATGCTCCGATAAAATTACTGCTTAAATTTTAGTGAAATACAGCAAGTGGGTAATTTCACAACAAATCTTAGCAAGTTATTGCCCCCTATAATTAATGACCCCCTGACTGAACTGATTATAAAGGATTATATGTAAGGTGCTTCTCGTTTAATTTTTTATATCAAATACTAACTTTTCAATCTCCCACAGACTTTATTGCATACAATTTCATTTTCTGAAGGAAAACTTAAATCAACTAGATACATATAGTAATCCAATTTGATTCATGAACTGGCTTGTATAGATAAGGAACATGTAAATACGAAAAAAATAATAGATGTGTACTGAGTTTTTTCAAAAATAAAATATGAGTCTCTTGTTTGATTTAATGCATTAAATCTAAATTAAAATTTAAACTAATTTATCTAAAAAAACTCTTACAACAATTAGCATTAGCTTAAACTTTAATTTTTGTGATATTAATTGAAGGTCAAAATTTTTTCAACCTATGTTTTATAAATCGTTTCCATTATTAGTGATTGGTTTATGGGGACTTATAGTACTTCCTCTGCCAAATCGGGTAAGTGCTATAACTCCTCTAACGCGAGCAGAGATTCAGAACCTCCGCAACATCGTACAACTGATACCCAAAGATAAATTGAAGAAACGTCCTGCACGCAAATTAGATGCAATGACCCCTGGGGACGGGTTGTCAACTGGTCGAGCTTCTCTAGCAGATTTGCGTTTTAATGATGGCTCTTTGGCACGAGTTGGAGAACAGGCGTTATTTCAATTTTTGCCGAAGACTCGTGACTTTAAACTGACAAATGGGACTGTGTTGTTGCTCATCCCACCAGGAAAGGGACAAACACGTATACAAACACCAAATGCAGCAGCAGCAATTCGTGGTTCAGCATTATTTGTACGCTACGACCCACAAACAGACACCACGATTGTAGGTGCGCTGACAAATAGCGGTATTGAAGTTTCTAACAAGAAAGCTTCTCAAACTCAGGTGTTGGAAGCAGGACAAATGGTGATTATAGTTAAAGGCGAATTTCAGAGGTTATATGATTTTGATCTCAGAAATTTTTATGAAACGAGCCAGATGGTTCGGGAACTTGATTTGAACAGGCAGAGTCCTGTGCCTACACCCGATCCTGCAATCACCAGTGTTCAAGCCGAAACTGCTGCGGCTTTGGAAGCACAGCCACCGATAAAAGGTGAGGGAGTATTTGAAATGAATCTACCTCCTACACGCAACACCCCAACTGAGACAACATCCGACACCTCAACTCAGACAACATCCGACACCCCAGCTAAGACAACACCCGACACCCCAGCTAAGACAACACCCGACACCCCAGCTAAGACAACACCTGTAACGCCGATAGATCCAACACCCGTAACTCCAGTAACACCAACATCTGTAACCTCAACAGATCCAACACCTGTAACGCCGATAGATCCAACACCCGTAACTCCAGTAACGCCAATACCTGTAACGCCGATAGATCCAACACCCATAACTCCAGTAACGCCAACACCTGTAACCTCAACAGATCCAACACCCGTAACGCCGATAGATCCAACACCCGTAACTCCAGTAACGCCAACACCTGTAACCTCAACAGATCCAACACCCGTAACGCCGATAGATCCAACACCCGTAACTCCAGTAACGCCAACACCTGTAACCTCAACAGATCCAACACCCGTAACGCCGATAGATCCAACGCCCGTAACTCCAGTAACACCAACACCTGTAACCTCAACAGATCCAACACCTGTAACGCCGATAGATCCAACGCCCGTAACTCCAGTAACACCAACACCTGTAACCTCAACAGATCCAACTCCCGTAACGCCGATAGATCCAACGCCCGTAACTCCAGTAACGCCAACACCCGTAACCTCAACAGATCCAACTCCCGTAACGCCGATAGATCCAACGCCCGTAACTCCAGTAACGCCAACACCCGTAACTCCAGTAACGCCAACACCCGTAACTCCAGTAACGCCAACACCTGTAACCTCAACAGATCCAACACCTGTAACGCCGATAGATCCAACACCCGTAACTCCAGTAACACCAACACCCGTAACTCCAGTAACGCCAACACCCGTAACTCCAGTAACGCCAACACCCGTAACGCCAGTAACACCAACGCCCGTAACGCCAACTGACTCTCCAAGTACATAAAAATTGCTAATGGTAGTAAAAAATGCTATGCAAACACCGAAGGCAGTAGGTTTTGTCATAATTTTGCGTAATTCTTGTGGAACTTAGCTGCTTCAATGCGATAGCACAGACTTATGCTCCACTAGGGGCAGAACTATACAACTGTTAACTACTGCTTTTACAAGCTGCCAAAGCAAAAAGTGATATTCCCTACGACCAGATAGCATCTGCTAACGCTAGATTAAATCAAGGACAGGACTTACACAGGGTTCACCGGATATCCTTATATAGTTCAATCACTTTCTGTGTGTAAGTTCCCAGGAACTCACTTGTTGCTAAAGAGAACATAAACTTATGACTTTTGATTACGACCTGTTTGTAATTGGTGCGGGTTCTGGAGGTTTGGCGGCTTCCAAACGAGCGGCTAGCTACGGCGCAAAAGTGGCGATCGCTGAATATGATTTAGTTGGTGGCACTTGTGTGATTCGCGGTTGCGTTCCCAAAAAACTCATGGTCTATGGCTCTCACTTTCCCGAACTGTTCAGTGATGCTTCAGGCTATGGCTGGAAAGTAGGTAATGCTGAGTTTGACTGGGAATATTTCATTACATCTATAGATAAGGAAGTTCGACGGCTGTCGCAACTACATATAAGCTTCTTGGAAAAAGCCGGAGTAGAACTATTTTCTGGCCGCGCCACATTGGTAGACCCCCACACCATAGAAGTTGATGGACGTAAGGTTACAGCAGACAAAATTTTAATTGCTGTTGGTGGGCGTCCTGTCAAGCCAGATTTACCAGGGATGGAACATGGCATTACCTCCAACGAAATGTTTCATCTAAAAGAACAACCAAAACACATCGTTATTATTGGCGCTGGTTATATCGGCACGGAATTTGCTTGTATTATGCGTGGTTTGGGTTCTGAAGTGACACAAATTACCAGAGGTGAAAAGATTTTAAATGGTTTTGATGAAGATGTCCGTATAGAAATTGAAGAGGGCATGACAAACCACGGAATTCGCTTGATTAAGAATAATGTGGTGAAAGCAATTGAACGTGTGCCAGAAGGGTTGAAATTGACTTTATCAGGGGACGATCAAGAACCAGTAATTGCCGATGTGTTTTTAGTAGCGACTGGTCGAACTCCCAATGTAGATGGATTAGGTTTAGAAAACGCTGGGGTTGATGTTGTCGCCAGTTCTATAGAAGGGCCTGGATACGCTACCACAAATGCAATCGCAGTCAATGAATATAGTCAAACTAGTCAACCGAATATTTTTGCTGTTGGCGATGTCACCGACCGAATCAATTTAACTCCCGTGGCCATTGGCGAAGGTCGCGCCTTTGCCGATAGCGAATTTGGGAATAATCGCCGCGAATTCAGTCACGAAACTGTGCCCACAGCCATATTTTCTAGCCCAGAAGCCGCAACAGTCGGCTCGACAGAAGCCGAAGCACGGGAAAAACTTGGTGATGCCGTCAAAATTTTTCGCACTCGCTTCCGCCCCATGTACCACAGTTTGACTGGTAAGCAAGAAAAGACAATGATGAAGTTGGTAGTTGATAGCAATACCGACAAAGTTATAGGCGCTCACATGGTAGGTGAAAGTGCCGCTGAGATTATCCAAGGTATAGCGATCGCAGTCAAGATGGGCGCAACTAAAAAAGACTTTGATGCCACTGTGGGTATCCATCCCTCATCCGCAGAGGAATTTGTCACAATGCGGTAATAAAACTTAGGAGTGAGGAGTTGTGAGTTATGAATTATAAATGAGTCATAAAAAATGATAAATCTTTATTTATCAACACTCAATAATTTTTAACTCCTAACTGTTTACAACTTTGGACTACATATATCTTCACGGCTTTGCTTCTAGCCCTAATTCTGCCAAAGCGCGGGATATAAGCGATCACTTTACCCAAATTCACACAAAGCTGAAAATTCCCGATCTCAATGTAGGCGATTTTTCCCAGTTGACAATCACTCGTCAGATCGCTCAAGTTGCCGCAGAATTTAACAATGATTCTACACCAGTAACGCTGATTGGCTCAAGTTTGGGTGGTTTAACTGCCGCCCACTTGGGACAACAAAATTTGCAAGTACAACGCTTAGTTTTACTAGCACCAGCTTTTGGGTTTTTATCCCATTGGTTGCCCAAGCTAGGAGATGAAGAAGTACAGCGTTGGCAGCAAGAAAAATCTATCATGGTCTACCACTACGGGGAAGAGCGATTAATTCCTTTAAGTTACGATTTCGTCATAGACGCTGCCCAATACCAAGAAAAACTTTTGCAACGTCCTATCTCCACGCTAATTTTGCACGGAAAAAAGGATGAAGTCATTCCGATAGAAGCTAGTCGTGACTTTGCGCGATCGCGTCCTTGGGTTGAGTTAGTCGAACTCGACAGTGACCACGCTTTGGGTAATGTTATGGAAGAAATTTGGCAGGCAATTCGCCTCTTTTGCCAATTACCTTGAAGTTGTAAAATATTAGACTCACATATAAATAATGTCCTTAGTCATTTGTCCTTTGTTAGTTACTAATGACCAATACTTCTCTACGAGAGGCTGCGCCAACGACTACGCTCAGTACAAGTGACTAATGACTAATGACCAATGACTAATGACTAAAACTATGCTTCCCTTCATCCGGTCAGATTTAGCCCAATTCACCGCCTATAAACCTCATCCTAGCAGCGATACAGCCGATTCTGTCGCCACACAGTTTGATCGGCTAGATACAAATGAAAGCCCTTACGATTTACCACCTGAGTTAAAAGAGAAGCTGGCGTGGACTTATCAGCAAGTAATTGAAACAAATCGTTATCCTGATGGCGGACATGAAACACTTAAGGATGCGATCGCTGAGTACGTCAATCACTCAGCCGCCCTCTCATCATCCTTATTTACTGCTGTCAATATTTCTGTTGGTAATGGTTCAGATGAACTAATCCGCTCTTTATTAATCGCCACCTGTCTAAAAGGAGAAGGGTCAATTCTCGTTGCCAATCCCACTTTCTCGATGTACGGAATTTTGGCGCAAACTTTGGGGATTCCTGTAGTGGCGGTGGGGAGAAATGAAACAAATTTTGAAATTGACATAAGCGACGCACAGTCTGCGATCGAACAAACTCAAAATCCTCCTATTCGCGTAGTTTTCGTAGTACATCCCAATTCGCCGACTGCTAACAGCTTAACTGAGGCAGAGTTGGCGTGGTTAAGAAGCTTGCCACACCATATTTTAGTAGTAATTGATGAAGCTTACTTTGAATTCAGTCAAACTACCCTAGTAGGTGAATTAGCACAGCATCCTAATTGGGTAATATTACGCACTTTTTCTAAAGCTTTCCGATTGGCATCTCTCCGTATTGGTTATTGCGTTGCCCATCCCGAAGCGATCGCCATTTTAGAAAAAGTTCGCTTACCCTACAATCTCCCCAGTTTTTCCCTAGCAGCTGCCTTAGTTGGTTTACAAAATCGTAAACTCTTGCTCGAATCAATTCCCCAAACCCTGAGCGAAAGAGCCAAACTCATCGAAATTTTATCCCAACAACCGGAACTACAAATTACTCCAAGTGCTGCCAACTTTATTTACCTGCGTTTTAAACCAAATGTCTTTAATTCACAAGAAGCTGCTTTAAAAACTTTCCACCAGAAACTCAGAACACTCGGCACTCTTGTACGGTACATTAGTGGAGGATTACGAATTACTGTCGGAACGATAGAAGAAAACGCCCGCACCGTTAATCGAGTAAAAGCTGCTTTGGCAAATTTGTCATCTTAGCAATTTACTCAGTAATTAAACCTGCTATTTACCTCACTCCCCAAACGGCGTACTACTCCAACTGTTTGTGGCAGCACACCTACTAAAAGAGCAAAGGCAACATCCGGCAAAAGAGCCACTATTTCTGGTGGAAAGTATTGTTCAAATTGATCGAGAATTTTCTGTACTCGCTGCCCAGGCAGTGGATTTTCTGTAATTTGCTTGATCAATCGAATCCACTGTCGCCTAATCAAGTAAGCCTTCTGGCGTTCTTCATTAGATTCAGGAGTTAATAAAGAAAGATTACCTATGGGCAGTGCCCTTTGGCAATCACAATCGTAATCCCCACCCACAGCAGCCCCAGGGCCAGCAAACTCTGCATGGTAGCGTTTAAAAAGTATTAATCCATTTCGCCTACGACTATTGACGATGAAAACTTCTCCACTGTGCAAACGTGTAAGGATATCCGAGCTTTGTGATTGCTCAGTTCCGTCTGACATGACAACAGAGTCAAGGAAAGTAGTTTCAGGGTAATAAGTTGATACCATAGAGGTCTGATAGCGTCGATGCTGTTCGCTATCCATGTTTTTTAAACTTTTAATGAATGTTGTTGTAGTATGCACTTCAAAACGGAACTAGCTGTTATATCAAATCAAGTTTTTGAATTCTTTTATTATCAAGACCTTTCTGGTCAATCCAACTAAAAATAACAATATATAGGCGTTGTTTCAGTAATTGAGTGATTATATTTTATGAGATATAACTAGATTTGTCTGTAAACTATACGAGTATTTTCTTAAAGTTTTTATAAAGATGAATATATTAATTACAAATTTTTTATGAGGAAGTAATTGATTTCTTTCAATGCAATTTCGCGTATCTTCCGATTATAGTCTATTTTCATCTATATTGAATGCTTTCAAAAATTTGTTAACCATAAATTCCAAAAGCTAAATTTAACATTTTTTAATATTAAAAATATTTACCAAAAAGATAATTTCTTTATAGGGACGAGGTTATTTTTCGTAAAAAGTTTAAATCAAATATTCTTTTGATAAAAAATTTATTAAAAGCTATTTAAGAAGCGAGTAAATTAACAAACATATTTTAGTTTTAATTTATAGGACTCCTATTTGATTGCGTCAAAAAACTCAATATAACTCAAAGAGCCTTATTTATCGTTAGCTTTTGCCTGCTAAAGCAAGTCAGTCATCGAAATCAAAGCGGATTTATCTGGATATTTAGCTAATGTTGGCTAGATTTCTAATTAAACCCCATCCAGTTGAAAACCTGGAGTTCTTAAGAAGAGTATATTATTTAGTCCTGGCTTGAGTTTTGAGCTTTCTCTAAGTCAAAATAACTATGGTTCTCAAGGTAGAAGTGGTTTAGCTTAGTTTGTGTTTGATTGCCGCTATGAGTTACAGATTTTATCGAATTAATTGGAACAGAATACAAAACTTGACAATTGCCAACACAAAACTCAGATAATGGAATCAGCACTCAGGTGCTTATGCAATAACATCTGGCTTGAGCGTCTTAGAAAAAATGTATTCCAATTAGATTCGACTTTATGCACTCGATATCCCAGCTTGAAATACAGCTGTCGTGCTTGATAGTTATTTTCTAAAACATGGAGATATAAGTCTTGAAATCCCCACTCGCGAGAGACTTTTTCACAGCTAGTAAGTAATCCTGAAGCCACACCATGTCTACGGTATTTTGGGTGAACCGCTAAATTAGATAAGTAAGGAAAACCTACACCAACCTGGTTCCATGAATCACTGCTGTAGCGTATACCCATTTCCACACTTCCTACTAAGTTATTAGCTTCACTAGTAGTAGCTTCAAAGGCAACTAAGCAAAGATGACGGGGCGCAGGTGATGCCATCCGATGCCTTAAGTCTTCGTAAATACCCAGACGTAGCAACGGGAAAGCCCATCCCCATATACCCTTGTGGGAGTGAAAGCTTTCAGTAATAATTTGGGCAACACCAATCAAATCAGCAGGTGTAGCTGTACGAATTTGGAATTGGCAGGAAGCTGGATCGATTGGTTGTTGGTGGTATGGGTGAAAAAACCGATATTTCAAGGCTAGTTTAGTATTGATTTTATTCAACAAAAATTTTCTCAAATATCCTAAAACAAGATTAAAACTAAATCAGAACTTTATAGAGTTGCCCAGAAAATTTAACTGAACCAATATTGCTAATTCGCTTTTGCTTGTAGATTAAACAAATTTTTACACTTTAGTTTGGAGTTTTATAACCTGCATTTTTAAAAGAGTATTAGGAGTTACAACTTCATAAATCTATAACCTTAAATTCAGTATATTCATCGCATCCCTTGTTTTAGGTAGGCACAATCTCAAACTGATTGCCACAAAAACATTTGTAAAGTGATAGAGCTTTGAGCCAGTGGGCAGAGAAATAGCATAACTTGTCTGTAAGCAGCATCTCCAAAATTGTTAAGTAAGTACACTATTGGCAAACTCTGGTTTAAGACCACCTTTGGTTGTACTACTGAACTTGTTTTTTGCAGTTACCGCTACACTGATACTACTTTGCTACTAAGTCATCTAAATAGGCTGTACAGTTACTGGGACAAGAATCTGTAAGGTTCCCTAATCCCTAATCTCTAACTCCTCAAGCACTA